>NZ_KV793062.1:0-134841 GCF_001808385.1 Rothia sp. HMSC08A08 | reverse complement strand
CTACATTCGCACAGTCTACTTCAGCGATATACCATCCCTGCTGCTGTAAGCGAGGCTTCATGATTTTCTCCCAGTACCCGCTCTCGTAAGTGAATACAGGAACAATGAACTCATCTTCATGTTCGTTTTCATAAATCATAGTAGTCTCCTTTAGAAAATTCGTACAAAGGTTTTGTAATGATCAGGAGTGTAATACATACTCCCATCAGAACCAATAACCAGACGCTCTATACCAACGTCGTTTACTTGATTTTGAGTTCGAAATAGCCTTCTGACTTTATATTCCGTGTAGGCTATTTTATTTCCATCATTGGAATGTGTGGGAAGGATGCGAGCTTCCTTATTATTAAAGGGCAGAGGGTTCGGTTTATTTCCAAAACCTTCAGGCTTATAATCTCGACTAGTCCAATGTACCTCTCCCGTCTCGTAAAGTGACTTAGCCGTAGGAACTACATCATCAGGAATTGTTCCGGTGTACTCATCTAGATTAGTCACCATAAATTTATGGGAACCAACCTGAGCCTCAACCGTATTACCATGTCGGGTAACATTCCTAAAACCAGTCATCGCTGTATCTAGATTAGGCTCACTAACTTCAGGATGCCACAGGGCAAACTTAGGTTCACCTTTAGACAGATCAGCTGGGGAATCTTTGCCGTTGAGCTTCTTATAATATTCTCTTCTTGCTTTATCTGCTTCTGCGAACCCGTACACGTTGTACGTTCCAGGCTCTTCAGCAGGTACATACCGAGAGCTGTCCTTAGTATTCTTCACAAGAGTCTTTTTGAAGTCATCACCAGCGAGATATGTGGCCGTCTGATCACCATTTTGCAGCTTAGAACCCGGAGGATGCTCCACCCAAGATGCATGTTTACCATCTGTAGCAGGTTCCTTTAATGCTGGAGAATCACCCGCCACACCTTTTGCCGGAGGCAGGTTCTCAACCTTCGGTTCCTCCACAGGTTTCAGCTGCACATTGGGTTCGTCTACTGCTCCTGATGTCCTGTGATCGAGAGATCCGGTATGGGTAGGTTTGGGCCCGTTGGGTATGTCTATCTGATGTGGGCTATTGTGCGGCGTGGGGTGCACTTTGGGCACTACGTGCTCGATGCCCAGCAGGCTGGTGCGCGTCCATGTGGCAATGCGGTCTTGGATTCCGTTGATGCGGGTTTTGACAGCATTAACGGTGTTTTGGGTTTTAATGACAACAGGGGACGTCTTAACCCGATCAACCGTTCTGGAGATAACGGGGACTTTCATCGCCTGGTTGCCGGTGGCGCGTGCCACGGGCGGCCCGGCTTTGAAGAGCATCCCTATGAGTGCGGCTGTGAGTGCTTCTTTCCCGCCTTCCTGAAGGGCGTAAGCCTGCACTTTATCCCAGTCGATATTGCCGTCGGGGGTGTGGAAATCCATGCCATCAGCGGCACCGTTGGCGGCACCAGAAATAAAACCAACACCGCCGGCCAAGAGGATACTTGTCGGCGCTATGAACAGGGAACCAATAACACCTACAAGAGCCAGAAGGCGCAGACTCTGCTGCATGAAACGTTCGCCTTCTTGGCTCTGATACTTACGGTAATCTGCAACCGTCATGGGGCGCTCACCCCGAGGGTCCACATACTCCAGCGGATTATTGCCTGCATATGCGTAAACGTCAGCAAACCAGGATGAACCAGCTATTGCGGCCTTCGGGTCTGTTGAGAGGAAACGACGTGAAGGGCTGTCATAGACGCGAGCGCCTAGCATATCTAGACCGGCTACGCGTAGCGACCCTGCACCCGTGAACTCGAAACCGGTGGGCAGCCCGGGAACCGGGGTAGCGCTTGTAGAGGGCACGCCCCAGTCTGTCGGCAGTCCGGGTGTGCTACCTAATGCCGAATCGAGGGTGCTGCCGGTCAACCCGGGGACGTTGAGGGTATGCCAAGGTGTCACTCCGCCGGGTATACCCGCCTGCGAAAAGCCGCCGTCAGAGCTGGGCGCGCTCGTTGCCCCAGCACCCAGAAGATGCGGAATATCCGACCTGGCATCCCACATGAGAGGCACCATAATGCCCTCACCATCAGAAACAGCGGATACCTCACCCACCGCGTCAGAAATCAGTGAAGTGCGTGAAATACCTGCACGTGAGGAAACAGAGTCTGTTACCGATGTCAGACCGCCGTAGGCACCCCAGCTATATTCGCGAGAGTATGAGGTGCCGGTGAGCTTATCGGTCGTGACTTCACCACTACGTTCGCCTGCCAGATTGTAGGCGTATTCCGTGATGGTATGAGCGGCAAGCTCCCCAGCGTCGCCTCGTGCACCTGCGTATGCGCGAGCCTCAACGGTGACTAACTGGTTCGCTTCGTTATGGGTGAAGATACGCTCACCCTCCAGAACACGAGAACCTGCAGCCGTGCGTTCAGACCCGTTAGAACTATCGAGAGCAAAGACGCGCTCGCGCATCATGACTCCGGCTGTGTACTCCCACTCCCACACGTGGGATGCTGAACGGGCGCCCACAAGCTGCCCGGCATCGTCATAGGAGTACAGCACAAGGCCATCCGGTGAAGTATCAGATCCCGTTGAATCTAACCCAATCACGCGGCCGTTATGGTCACGGATTACTTGTGTGCGTTCAAGAACCTTTGATTCTTCAAACCCTCGGACGTCGGTGAGTACCTGTTCCCGCACATAGTCTGAGATTAGCCCGGTAGCGCGCTCGTGCGTCCAAGAAGACACAATATCTCCCACCCGAATCCGTGTGAGACGTCCCAGAGGATCGTAGGAGAATACTGAAGAGATAACGTCGTGAGCGGGCTGTCCCGTGGCATGTGTTGTTACAGCTACCGTTCGACCGGCGCCATCTACGGTACGTGTAGATTTTGCGTAAGGGGTTACTGACGTGATCAGATAACCATCGGCATCATACGAGTACGTTAGTGTATATGCGCCGGTTTTGATAAAGGTATTCAAAGCGTGAAGACGCTCGTACATATCGTCGTCTGCATGAGCGTTGCTTTGCTCGTCCAATCTTAGGAATCCTGAACGGCTGCGAGAAATCAGACGGTCGTAGGAATCATAGACAAAACGATGCTCAAGGTACGGCTTTTCGACACCCGCAAAGGCGGAAGAATCGCGGTCCCTGAGTGCAGAAGCAGAGGCATAGTCACGCACCGTCACGGTCCGATGACCAATAGATGATGCTCCGGGGGAGTACGAATACTCCGCCGCGCACACACCATTGACGCTCAAAGACGCGAGCAGACCGCCACCCTGATAGTCGTAGGAGTATGCACGGGTCCGCTCACCATTATTCTCAGACAGCAGACGACCTGCGGCATCGTAGGTGTACGTAGATGTTATCTCTGCCGTAGAACCCGCGCCCTTAACGGTGCGGATAAGCTGACCTGCGGCGTCATAAATATACGTGGTGACCTGACCGGTCGCATCCAGGGTGCGCACCATCTGCCCAGCAGCGTCATACTCGAAATGGGTGCGATACCCTAAGGCATCTACAGCAGTCACTAACTGACCGGCTGCATCATAGATGAATCTGCGGTTACCAGCGCTGTTATCACTCATGCGGATCAGGCGTGAGCACCGGTCGTATGCATACGTTGCCACGCGAGATCCATGCTGCACCCGTACAATGCGGCCAAGGGCATCGCACGTCGTATGTTCAGTTGTGCCGTCAGGATAGGTTCGGGCAATAATTCGAGATGCGGCGTCGTAGGTTAGCGTTGTGTACGCCCAAGCGGTAGGCTCTTCCCACTCCACGTTCTCGCCCACCGTCGGCTTCTGCTCGGGCACGCTTAGCCCCACGCCTATACGCCGCAGACGCCCGGCTTGATCATAGTCGAATGTTTGGGTACGTCCCGCCGCAGATACCTCGCGTATCAGCCGGTTTGCCGCATCGTAGGTGCGGCGGGTGAGCCCGCCCTGAGCATCAAGAGTTTCAACAGGGTTGCCTGCGGCGTCATAGGTTGTAAACTCGGTAACAGTTTCGCTGCTTCTAGGGGATTCACTCGGTGACTTTGAGATTTGAGATGCACGTCTAACCGGCTGCGAAGAGGCAAAATTTTGGGTATTGTTCTCGCCCTCAATAATCACCCGTCCCAGATAATCGACGTGACGGAATGAAGATCCGAGTATTCCGCCGGAGGACGTAGTTTCTTTGCCCGTTCTACGGTCTACAGCGCGGTGCGTAACAACACCGGTAGCATCCGTAATCTGGCTGATTTCGCCAGCCAGATCGTAGTCAAACTCACTCCGGGCACCCAGAGGATCTGTCACCGCAATAAGTTGTGACAAGCCATCGTATTCATAGTTGGTTACGGCACCGAGGGCATTAATAGTCTTGACCATGTTGCCCCAGGCATCAAATACTGCGCGGTTGGTACGACCCAGTGGATCCGTGACAGCGGTGAGCTGGTTGCCGTTATTGTACTCAAAGTGCGTGACATGACCGTAAGGATCTATCAAAGAAACGGGCAGCTGACCCATAGGGCGCGATGTATTGTGTACACGGTGAGTGTCGCTTGAAGTGAGGTTTTGGCGAACAAAAGCAGGAATATCCAGTTCTTCGGGAGCAAGTTCAGGGTACGTGAGAGACCAGCGTGAACCGGCAGCATCCGTAACCGAGGCGAGTTGCCCGGCGGAGTTCCAATGAGTAGAGGTTACGTGACCTAGAGCATCCCTAACCTGCACTATTCGACCGTGTTTGTCGTACTCTAGATGGACTTTATCGCCAACACCGTTTGTTATGCTGATCAGTTCCTGACGTGCGTTATAGGTGTATGTGGTATGTACACCGGTGGGGTCAGTAACGCTCAGAAGGTTGCCGTACTCATCCCAGCTGTATTCTGTAGTATGTCCGTTCCCATCAGTCATAGTGATGGGGTTTGGGTTTGCGCCTGTTGATTCGTAGGTATATGACACTACCACGGGATCACCGGGGTTGAGCCGATCACGAAAATCACATACAGAGGTCGTGAGCAGGCGGTTATGTTCGTCCCAGGTGTACTTAGACAGTGCACCCTCGGGGGTAAGCTGTTTCGCTAAACGGCTGTGAGAGTCATAGGAACGGCTTATCGTAGAACCATCGCGTTCAGTAACGCTGATGCGGTTGCCGAACTTATCGTAGCGCATGACTTGGCGGCTGCCATCAGCAGCCGTCATGGAACTGAGACGTCCGCGTTCATCCGAGCGCCAAATATTAGAGCTGTCGCCGGTTATCGCATCAGCAACAATCGTCATAATGCCTGGAGCATAGACGAAAGACACTTCACGGGAATGTTCTGTCAGCTGGTGGACCACACGTCCTTGGCCGTCATAGGTATTAGTGACTTCACGGTGGCCGTTCACGTCCCAGACTTCTTCAATCAGGCGCTTAGCGTTATGGGTGTAACGACGAATACCGTCGGGACGGTTAACCGCTGCTAGCAGATCATCATCGTCATAAATGTAGGTGACGGTATCAAGTATCTGCACATCATGATCTATGAAATAGGTGCTGGCAGCTTCAGGGCGAATACGGTTATCACGGGGTGAGCTGCCGTAGCGTATCTGAAGACCTCGACCTGAGGCCGGGTGAATGATGTCAGTTAGCTCTAACGCACCCGTTGCGGAATCCGATGAGTAAAGAGGCAGCGTTAAGGTTGCATAATGCCCCTCCATGACGCCTGTCCAGGCGCCAGAAGGGTCGTAGAAGTATCGAACATGCTTGGAATTGTAAACAACCCAATAATATGCGGGTGTAGTAGGTGCGCTGACCTTGCGCCCAGCATTCCTTGCCGTCTTGATTGCCTTCGTTGTCGCTGTGGATACATAGCTGTAAAGCTCGTCGCCGGGGACAGTTTTGCTAAGCCAATACGATTCGGAAGGAACACGACCAAAACCGTCGCCCATACGAGGGAATGCAAGAGTCCGACCATCAGGCGTGTGCCATACAGCGCCCGTGTTACTCAACGTAAGTTGAGTATCAAGCGTAGAAGACCAACCGAGACCAAAGATGCCCGAAGGAGCTTCTTCGGGATAGGTAATGGCAACGCTATTGTACATACGCTCAAGTTTGATGAGCGATGCCGCAGGAGCATGCTCGAAGGAGAGATCACACTCATGCTCAATGAAATTCCCTGTGGCAACATTTACGGGATCAAGCGCATATCCCGCTGAGTATACAGCGCCGGTTATTGTCGCACGAGAAACATCAATACTCGGACGATCCGTAGAAATTTTCTGTTCCTTCAGATAATTCCGGATATACCCCGTATTAAGGTACTGCGGATAATCCAAAAAATCTGCTTCAGAATAAATAGGACCTAACATTCCTTGAGAACCAGCTGTCGCGAAAGCTTCCGCAACAGTGAGAATCCAACGAACATCAGATTGGTTAGCATCAACCCATTTTGCTAGCGAGTTAAAAAGGCTTGCGGCATCAAAAAAACCCCATGACGTATGCTCAACAAAGGAACTGTAGCTTTTCGTGATATTGGAGTAAAGCTCGGCAATTCTTTGATCTAATGTGGAGTTCTTCTGTGCAAATTTCACGATGTTGCCGGGAATAGCCGATGTAGTCTCGGTAGCATCCTGGGCGGCATCCCGAGCCCTCTTCTCGGCGCGATGCGTACGGTTGCGCCCGATAACCTCTGCATTTCTGCCTGTATTACGGGATTTAATAATCGGGGCGCGTTCGTCGAACTTGGGACCTTCGCTATCTAGATTAGGCTGTGGTCGGGGAGGGTAATAGGCAGCGGGATCTTTCTGAAAACTTATAAATGTATTGCGATTATCATTTTCAATGTTATCTCTAATCTTCTTCTTTTCTTCCTCCCAATGTGCCATAGCCTCACGGAATTTTTTACGATTCTCATTTTCTTGGTGTGCGGCATCAGTATATTTCTGTAGGTCGGCAGCGGCATCGCCTAAGGCTGTAATCAGGTTTTTACATTCAGAGATGGAATATTTACAGTTCTGATCAAAAACTCGTGCGAAATGTCCTTTAAACTCACGTTGGGCTATGCCAATATACCGCTGCCGTTCCGGAAGCTGTATTTCTAACTTTCTTTTTAAATACCTGAATATACTGAGCAGAATATCGGCATGATTAAAATCGAACTCAACATCACGTTCTAGAACGTGCATGTTGTCGTATTCGCCCATAGTTTATGTATCTTCCGTGATGCGTGGCTGGAAACTATGCTGAACCTAAGTGAAAGGTTGAAGCTCAACTTATGTTACCAGATGTGAACCCCCGATATGAGCACATCCTGTAGGAGCCTGAGGCGTTGCATGAGCCTGTCTAGTCATCTGGAATACTTTGAGCCCCTCGAAAACTTTCGAGGGGCTCAAAACTCTCGCACTTCCATGCGCATGGACCGCGAAAGTTCTGGCACTAATCAATAACCGGGCGGATGGTCTCAACCGAGATGATACCACCGTGCTCGGCGGTTGAGACCTGCAGGACTACCGCATCCCCTGGCTCCATATAGGGATCTTCGGTGGGAAGAATTTTCGCCGAGCCCTTCATGAGGTGCCCTTTGAGAGCTTTAAAAACCAGCGGAAAAACGGGGCGGTGCGTGCACAGCAGCGAAGGAACTTCCTTCACGAACAGCGATTCGGTCACTTTTGCCGTGCGTTTAGGATGCCCTGCCGCGCCGCTCTCCGAGAGGGACTTCTTCTCTTTGATTGCGATCGCATGGTCATTCGCATAGGGCGCCACGGTCTGCATGCACCGCAGCCACGGAGATGAAAGCAAACGGGTGGGGGAGTATGCCTCCAACAGGCGGCTATGCGCAAGCGCCTGGCGTTTACCGGTTCCCGCGAGCGGACGCTCGTCGTCGGCAGCAGTCCAGTTAGACCGCGGTTTTGCCTTGGCATGCCGCATAATGACGACCGGGCGAGTGTGCAGAGTACCGGCTTTATGGTGAGCAACGAGCGCATCCAAAGGTTCGTGGTCGGTGCTGTTGCTCAAGAGCTTGCGTGCTTCTTTGGGGGTTACCCAGCGGATTTCGTCAACTTCGCCTTCGTCAGCGCGGGGATGCTCCCCCACGGGCAGCTGCGCGGCCCAGTAGAACACATCCTTGGGGCGCCCCGAGACCATATAGTTGGTGACCGCCAGCGGCACGCCGAGGGTTATTCTGAGGGTGACTTCTTCGCCTACCTCACGAATGGCGGTTTCAACGAGTGATTCGCCCGCATCCTGTTTGCCTTTGGGCCAAGACCAGTCGTTATAGCGGGGCCGGTGAATCATGAGCACCTCAAGTTTTTCCCCGTGCAAGCGCCAGACGAGGGCACCTGCGGCAACGACAGGCGCTGTGTTTTCGCGGGTGCGGGTGATGGCGAGTGAATTATCGTATACGTGGGCGGAATAGTACGTTGATTCGGTGGTCACGGGATCCTCTATGAGCTGGTAGTGATGATGCGGTGTACTCCCATTCTAGGGGAAAAATCTTCAGAGGCGTCACCGTCCCGTAACCTTGTGTTCACCTTCGTAGTAAAAATCCGAATGTTACGTGGCTTGGCGCCCTGTGGAGCGCAATTATGGGCATATAGTGTGGCTTTCAGACCGAAAATTCGCATAGTGCTACTTTTCGGTCTGAAAGCCACCTGTATACAGAAGTTACGGAAAGGGAAAACCGCTAAATCTTGTCGTGGTTCTTCCGGGAGCGCGAGCGCAGGTAATAGGACTGCACATCGCGCAGCGGGTTGCCGTCGGCATCGGTATCGAAACGCTTCCACGTGCCGTCACCCGAGAGGTGCCAGGTGCGGGATTCATCGCTCATGTAGACCGTGAACATGTCGAGCAGGTACTTGATATGGCGAGGGTCTTTGACCCTTACGAGCGCCTCAATCCGGCGGTCGAGGTTGCGGTGCATCATATCGGCAGACCCGATATAGACGATGGGCTCGCCCGCATTCTCAAACGCGAAGACGCGCGAGTGCTCCAGGAAGCGCCCAAGTACCGAACGCACCCGGATATTCTCGCTGAGTCCGGGCACACCGGGGCGCAGGGCGCAAATACCGCGCACGACCACATCGACGGGAACTCCGGCCTGAGAGGCGCGGTAGAGAGAGTCGATAATCGCCTCGTCCACCATGGAGTTGCACTTGATCTGGATGCGCGCCTCCTTACCCGCCTTATGATTCTCAATTTCGCGGTTGATGCACTCGATGAGTCCGCTGCGCAGCGAACGCGGGGCGACGAGTAGCGATTTGTAAGTGGTTTTCGGTGCGTACCCGGAGAGCTGGTTGAACAGGCGCGAGACGTCCTCACAAATCTGCTCGTCACAGGTGATAATGCCGAGGTCTTCGTAGAACCGTGCGGTGGAAGGGTGGTAGTTGCCAGTGCCGATGTGCGCGTAACGGCGCAGCTGGTTGCCTTCGCGGCGCACTACCAAGGAGAGCTTGCAGTGGGTTTTCAGTCCGACCAGACCGTAGACCACGTGCACGCCCGCGCGTTCGAGTTTGCGCGCCCAGGAGATATTAGCTTCCTCGTCAAACCGCGCTTTAATCTCAACGAGTGCGACAACCTGTTTGCCTGCCTCAGCGGCTTCGATCAGCGCATCGACAATGGGGGAGTCGCCGCTGGTACGGTAGAGGGTCTGCTTGATAGCCTGTACCTTCGGGTCGGCCGCCGCTTGCGCAAGAAACGCCTGCACACTGGTGGCGAAGGAATCGTAGGGGTGGTGCAGAAGCACATCGTGATCGCGGGTTGCGGCAAACACATCCGCTTCTTTGGCGGTTTCGGCGGCGTTGAGCCAGCGGGAGGTATGCGCAATATGCTTGGGGTAGTGCAGGGCGGGACGGTTGGCGCGCACGATCGCGCCCATACCGCGCAAATCCAGTGGCGCAGGGAGCTTGTATACTTCGGAGTCGTCGATATTGAGCTCAGAAATAAGCAGGTCGAGGATCGTGGGGTTGATCGTATCTTCAACCTCAAGACGCACGGGCGGACCGAAACGTCGGCGCAGCAGCTCCTTTTCGAGGGCCTGCAGCAGGTTCTCGGCATCGTCCTCTTCAACCTCAAGATCTTCGTTACGGGTTACGCGGAAGACATGGTGCTCAACAACCTCCATGCCGGGGAAGAGCGTGTCAAGGTGCTCGGCAATAATGACCTCTAATGGAATATAGCGGGATTCCTTGCCGGTCGTGTTGACGGCGCGGGGACCATCCACCGAAATCATGCGGTCAAGCTGATCGGGCACCTTCACACGCGCGAAAAGTTCCTTGCCGGTCTGCGGGTTACGCACCAGCACCGCAAGGTTCAGCGAAAGCCCCGAAATATAGGGGAAGGGGTGCGCCGGATCTACCGCGAGCGGGGTGAGAATCGGGAAAATATCGCGCAGGAATTCTTGGCGCAAACGGGTTTTAGCGTCTGCATCCAAGTCATCCCAGCCCACAATATGAATGTTCTGTTTTTCTAGTTCCGGGAGTATCTGCTCATGGAATACCTGGGCGTGGCGCTTCTGCAGGCTGTGAGCGGCGGTCGAGATCGCCTCCATCTGTTCGTCAGGACTCAACCCTGCGGCGGAAGGTACCGCCAGTCCGGTAGCGATGCGGCGTTTGAGCCCCGCCACGCGCACCATAAAGAACTCGTCAAGGTTCGAGGCCACGATAGAAAGAAAATTCAGGCGCTCCAACAGGTATAAATCAGGGTCTTCGGCAAGCTCCAGCACCCGGGAATTAAAATCGAGCCAGCTGCTTTCACGGTCGAGAAAACGCTCGGCCCCAAAATCGCCTTCGATATTGGGTAGATCGAGTTTTTCTCCCGCCTCAATGCGGTCGGCACGGGTATCGGCACGCTCAATCTTCGAGATATCGTTTCCGATGTGAATCAACCCGGTCATCGGTGCCGGTTCGGTATTCTTTTTGGTATGCGGGTGGGGTGCCACAGGCTATTCCTTACTATGTTGAGGGACTAAGTTTACGATGCGCCGCTCGTCATCGAGCACAACGCAGAAAGAACGTTCGGTATGGGCGTGAGCCGGTAAAGAACCCGCGTCCCACCCCGAATAAACGCTAGATGCTGCCGGTCGAGATAACCGCCGTGGTAACAGCGGAGAGCACGCCCGCATCCACACCGTTAGACGAACTCTTGCCGGAGCCGCGTTCGGGGGCGTACATGCGATCCACGGTCGCAACTGCGAATCCTAACGACTCGTAGAGCTTCAACGCAGGGGCATTATCGGCGTCCACATACAGTTCGATTGCGTGCAGAGGCTCGCCGTTTTCGTCGGATGCAAGCGCCAAATACGCTAGGGCACGCAGGGTCACGGTGCGTCCCAGACCCCCGCCCTGGGCGTTTGGACTGACCCCCACCACATAAATCTCACCCGCAGGCACCAGATCGTCGAGCGGCTGCCCCGGCTCGGTCTGAGCGGTTGGAATTTTTGTCCACGTAAATGCTGCAATATTATGCGGGTCCTCCCGCTCGGAGATGAGAAAGAACCCCTCCGGGCGGAACCAGTCGCTGCCGGTGCGCTCGCGTAAATCCGCGAGAGTCAGGCGACCTTGCTCGGGGTGCTCGGCGAAGGCTTCCGCGTTAACGCGAAGCCAGGGGTTTTCGTCGGCGGGGGTGAAGGTGCGCAGCTCAAGCGAATCGGGCAGGGTGCGCGCATCCGAGAGCTCGGCAAGATTCTCACGGGTTTGTTCGTCGAGCGGAAGTACCATTTTGTACAGCACGCGTACCGGGGTGAAACCTGCGGCTTCGGCGAGCTCATTGGCGGGACTCTCAATACCGGTGTCGGTTGCGCTTCCGTGTACCCAGAGATTGTAGTTGGCGGCCTCGCTTCCTAAATCCTGAATAACGCGAGTGAAGAAGGCAGGACCGAGCCCCTGCCCGCGCATCTGCGGGTGAACGGCTGCCTCAAGTACACCGGGCTCGTCAGAGTATTCGGGGGAGGGAACGGCAACGAGCACGGCCTGTAACTCGGAATTATCGGCGGCCGGAGTGAATGCGAAAACTTGCGGATGAACCAGACTCTCACCGCGTACCGCTTTCGAGAGCTCTACCAGAGTTTGTTCGGAGAAAGCCGGGGTGCCGTCGTGCTTCTGTACGGCGCGTGCGAACTGCGTGAAATGCTCTAGAAGCTCAGCATTGAGGGGCATATTTTCGTAGTGCCCAGAGTCGAGGGTGAAGTTTTCGGGTGATGCCGCCATTCTCGCCTTCTTTCACATTGCCTACTGTTTAACTTTACCGGGTGAAAGCCTGCGTTTGAACCGGTTTGATGCAATAAGCGCAATCTTCGGAGCACCAGAAAAAGAAAAGTATTTCGCCGCGCCGTTAGTCTTCGGCAGAAGGATCATGATGGGTATTCTGCGCGTGGAATGAATACCCCACATTACGTACCGTGGTAATCATTTGTTCGTGCTCAGAACCGAGCTTTGAACGCAGCCGGCGAACGTGTACATCGACCGTGCGCGTACCACCATAGTACGAATCGTAGCCCCAGACCTCCGAGAGTAGCTGCGCCCGCGAAAAAACTCGCCCGGGATGCTGAGCCACAAACTTCAAAAGCTCAAATTCCTTGAAGGTCAGGTTGAGTGCCGCTCCGTTCAGATGCGCCGAATAGGTTTGTGCATCAATGACCAGATTGCCGATGCGGATAATCTGCTGGCTGCGATCGTCTGTATCTTTGAGCTCGGGTGCCGTAACCAACAGGCGCAGGCGAGCATCCATTTCGGAGGGCGAAGCCTGGTCCAGCACAATATCGTCCACCTGCCACGAGGCGGAAACAGCCGCCATTCCGCCCTCGGTCAGGACAATCATGAGCGGGATGGTGATCCCCGCGGTCTTCAAAAGCTGGGCGGTATTGCGTGCTTTGAGCAGATTTTGGCGCGCATCCAGAATAACAATATCGTGTTCCGTGCCGATAGTACTCAGGGGCGAATCGAGGGGAAGCTCGATCACACGGTGGCTGAGCAGGCTGAGGGCAGGAATGAGTTCTTGCGCTCGTGGCGCATCGCTCAGTAACGCAATGCGGTACATACACCCTCCTGAATCTGCAATCCTTACTCGCACGGTTTTGTACTATTTTACTCATGCCTTTGTGTGCTCTTCGGGCACAGTACCTTCAACGGCGCTAAAACAAGCAGCAGCGGTGCGCGTTAAAGTTATTTTTTACCCAGGAGAGAGCGCCGTGATCCGTGCTTTAGTTCAGCTATCTATGGTATTTTTAAGGCATGGACAACATCTTGTACTTAGAGATCTTCTTCATCTGTTTGATGGCTCTCATCTCGGTATGCATCGCCGTTGGTGCATACGCAGTACTTAAGGGTCTCTTCGCAGGGCAGAAGTAGAGCGTAAAATTTTTTGAGCCGAGGAAGGCTCACGGTGCCCCCGGTTAATGCTGAGGCACCCCGGGCGGGGTGCGCAGACAGTGCCGGGGGCTTTTGCATGCCCGGCTCTCGTGCATCCCAGCCTATGGCGAAATAGCCCACGTTTTGAACTGCTGGCCACAGAAAACCCCTAGAATAGGGGAATGGCAATTGAAATTCCAACCAACCTAACCCCTGAGCTCGTTCCCTTCGCATGGCTTCTGGGTACCTGGGAAGGTACCGGAACCATGTGGTACGAAGGACAAGAGAACACCCCCTTCGGGCAGATTATTAACTTCACACAAGACGGCCTGCCGTACCTTGAATACCGCGCCGAGTCTTTCCTGCTCGACGATAACGGGCAAAAGCTGCGTCCTATCACCATCGAAACCGGTTTTTGGCAGATCGACCGTCCTCTCACGGATGCCGACGGCGGCTTTGGGCTGGTACCCAAAGATATCGTCCCCGCTTTTGCCGACGCGGAGTCGGTCGAAACTCTGCGCAACGAGGATGACGGGTTCAACCTGATCGCCACCATCGCGCACCCCGGCGGCATCAGCGAAAACTACGTAGGCATGATTAAGGGCCCGGTCGTGCGCATGCAGACCGGCAACCTGCTGCGCGACGAAATCTCGCACGACTACGCTGGCTCCGTGCGCCTGTGGGGGCTGGTGAACGGCAACCTCATGTGGGATTGGGAAATCGCCGACCAGGAAGGCAACCTGCACAAGCACGCCTCGGCGGAACTGCGTAAAACCTCATCCATGAGCGGCGACTCGCTGGGCACAGGCATGTTCGGTTCCCTCGACGACGGCGCAGAAGAAGGCTCCGCCGAAAACTAGGACCATACCACGCAGAATAAAGCCCGCATGTCCGCCGTTCCGCTGCGGTATGCGGGCTTTACAGACCGCCTGGCCGCCACTCACGATAAAGACAGCACGAGAGGAACATCATGAGCACCGCCGAGAATACCGCCGCCGATGCGCCCGAATACACCCCTATACTCAGCCCCCTCATGCAGGTGCACGGTGCCTTCTCCGCAGACGGCCCGGATGCGGGCATCGCGGCGCATTACGGCAACCCCCTGGCCGAACAGCGCGCCCTAGCCCGCGACCGTGGAGTCACAACGGGGGAACCCGTAGTTGTGGACCGTTCCTCCCTCGGCGTCGTGCGGGTCGCAGGGCCCGACCGCGCCAGCTGGCTCACCTCCCTCGCATCCCAAGTCTTGACCGGGATGAAACCGGGGGACAGCCGCGAATTTCTGCTGCTCTCCCCGCAGGGACGTATCGAATATGCACCCGCCGCCGTCGAGGACGGGCAGGCGCTCTGGCTTATCGTCGAGGGTGGACAGGCGGAGCCGCTGACCGACTACCTGAACCGCATGAAATTCATGCTTCGCGTCGATATTGAGAATATGAGCGGCGACTATGCCGTCATTGAGACCGCCCGAAACCCGCGCGGGGAACAAGGCTCTATCCATCCGGGCTTTGAGGATGCGCTGATCTGGCGCGACCCGTGGACGGCACTCGTCGAAGGAGGCTACCATTACAGCGCAACGCCTGATGCGCATCCCGGCACCGACTACGAACGGTACCTGAGTATTATTCCCCATGATAAGCTCACCACCCTCACGGAAGGCGCTCAGCTGGCGGGCGTCTGGGCGGCGGAGGCGCTGCGCATCGAAGCCTGGCGCCCGCGCGCAGGCACCGAAATCGACAACAAAACCATTCCGCAAGAGCTGGACTACACCCGCACCGCCGTGCACTTCGAGAAGGGATGCTACAAGGGACAAGAAACCGTCGCGCGTGTGCACAACCTGGGACACCCGCCGCGCCGCCTCGTCTTTCTCGACCTTGACGGCTCTGAGCACACCCTGCCCGCAGCGGGCAGCGAACTCTTCGTAGAGGGCAAACCCCGTGCGGTGGGGCGCATCACCTCGGTGGCGCTGCACCATGAGGCGGGCCCCATAGCGCTCGCCGTCATCAAGCGGGCCGTGGACCCTGCGGCACCTCTGCGTGCGGTAGATACCAGTGAGGCTTCAAGCGATGAATCCTCAACCACTGCGACCGAATATGCCGCAGCACAGACCCTCATCGTCTCTCCCGAGGCCGGCGAAATCGCCCGCAAATCCCTTGCGGGGCAGGACTTCCTCAAACGCTAACGAACATGCGAGCATAGAAAACGCGGGTGCCCGGCCAAGAAATACTCTGACCGGGCACCCGTTGCTTTCTGCCTGTGATAGGCGGACTGCCGCCGAGCCCTTAGCGGCCGAAGAGAACCGCAGCCTCGTCCCAGCGCTCGCGAGGTACCGCCTTGAGACCATCCAGAGCCTCCTCAAGGGGAACGTACTTGATTTCGGTGCCCTGAACCGAGACCATCATGCCCCACTTCTTTTCGTGCACCATATCGACGGCGCCCATACCCAGACGGGTTGCCAGCACGCGGTCGTAGCCGGTGGGTGCGCCGCCGCGCTGAATGTGACCCAGAATAGTGTTGCGGGTTTCGATACCGGTGCGTTCCTCAATCTCCTGGGTGAGGTATTCACCGATACCGCCCAGGCGGGGGCGACCGTCCTTTTCCGTGCCCTTATTGGCTAGAACTTCGTCAAAGCCTTCGGGAATAAAGCCCTCGGCAACCACGACAAGCGGGGAACGGCCACGATCGTGCACTTCTTTCACCCAGTGGCAGATCTCGTCCATTGAAACCTTGACTTCGGGAATCAGAATAGCGTGTGCGCCTGCAGCCATGCCGGAGTGCAGAGCGATCCAACCTACGTGGCGGCCCATAACTTCGGCGACCATGCAGCGGTGATGCGATTCGCCGGTGGTACGAATGCGGTCCATAGCCTCGGTCGCAATAGAAACAGCGGTGTCAAAACCGAAAGTGTAGTCGGTGGCGCGCAGATCGTTATCGATGGTCTTGGGGACACCGATGACGGGCAGACCCGCATCCGCCAGACGCTTAGCACCGGCAAGAGTGCCTTCACCGCCGATAGCAATAATGGCGTCAATCCCGTGGCGTTCCATCATAATTTCGATATTTTCGGGTCCACCGTTAGGTCCATCAAAGGGGTTGGTGCGCGAGGTGCCGATAATAGTGCCGCCGCGGGATGCCAAACCGCGTACCTTCTGCCGCGGAAGGTCCATGAAGTCGCCTTCGACTACGCCACGCCACCCGTCACGAAAACCGACGAATTCGTAGCCGTACTTCTTGACACCGTTGAGAACTGCGCCGCGGATAACGGCGTTGAGACCGGGGCAGTCGCCTCCGGAGGTAAGCAGACCGATTTTCATGATGGCTCCTTATGTCTGCGCGTGTTGGGTGTTCTGCGCGTGGGTAAAAATATGGTCTCCGCCAGCGTCGTGCAATGGATGCGCGAGCTCGGGAGACCATCCTCTTAGATACTATTTTAGCCGCGTTTGGGTTATGTGGGTAGCTGTGGAATTACTTGTGTTTTGCCACGAAACGGCATTAAAGTTCAGGTTCTAAATACTCAAAGCGTGGAAAAGCGTCTTATCGCGAGAGAACCATATGTGCGGTGGTAGCTCAATGCTGCCGAGAGAGTGTGTGGTATCTGGGGTGTAACCCAGAAAAGCAATACATCAGGTAAGAAAGCCGGTTCTCTGTTCGCTCCATAACCAAAGCGCGGGTAATAATCACGATCATGAGAGAACGTTCAGTAAAAGCCTTGAGCTCCTCAGCTCGAACCCACAAAGCATATGCGAGGCACCCGCCGGACTTTGCATACAAGTCAGAACAGGTGCCTCATACACGAGATGATGCGGTGCGATCAGAAGTGCTTAACCGCCTCTTTCGAGAGCCGCGAAAACGCTAAGCTTAGCGTGCAGAACCAAGCAGCTTCTGCAGGCGGGCAATGCCCTCCGCTAGGTCGTCGTCGCTCAGCGCATAGGAAAGGCGCAGATAACCGCTAGGACCGAAAGCCTCACCGGGAACCACCGCAACCTCCGCCTCTTCGAGGATGAGCTCGGCGAGCTCGGCAGAAGTCTGGGGGCGTTTACCCGCAATTTCTTTGCCAAGAAGCCCGCGCACATCCGGGTAGGCGTAGAAGGCGCCCTTGGGGCTGGGGCAATGAACCCCGTCGATCGCGTTTAGTCCGTCTACAATTTTGGTGCGGCGGCGGTTGAATGCGGCATGCATTTCCTCAACGTCATTCTGCGATCCGGTGAGAGCTTCTAGAGCCGCACGTTGCGCGATATTGTTCACGTTCGAGGTCAGGTGTGACTGAAGGTTAGAAGCCGCCTTAACCACATCTTCGGGCCCGATAAGCCAGCCCACGCGCCAACCGGTCATAGCGTAGGTTTTCGCCACGCCGTTGAGAATAACGCAGGTATCGGCAAGTTCGGGAACAACCTTGAGTATAGAAACGGAATCAATGCCGTCGTAGGTCAGGTGTTCGTAAATTTCATCGGTCAGCACAAAGACGCCTTTTTCAAGCGCCCACTGGCCGATCGCACGAGTTTCCTCCTCGGTGTACACCGCGCCGGTGGGGTTAGAGGGCGAGACAAAGATGAGCGCTTTCGTCGCTGGGGTGTATGCCGCCTCCAGCTGTTCGACGGTGACCTTATAGTCCTGGTCGCTTCCGGCAAAAACCTCGATCGGGTTGCCGCCCGCCAAACGGATGCACTCGGGGTAGGTTGTCCAGTACGGGGCAGGGAGCAGAACATCGTCGCCGTCATCAATCACGGTAGCGAAGGCTTCATAGACCGCCTGCTTACCACCGTTTGTAATAAGTACCTGAGAAGGATCGACCTTAACGCCGGAATCGCGCAGGGTTTTATCCGCGATAGCCTGTTTGAGTTCGGGCAGACCCGAGGCGGGGGAGTAGCGGAAGTTTTTAGGATCATTGAGGGCTTCGCGGGCAGCATCAACAATATGTGCGGGGGTAGGAAAATCGGGTTCACCGGCACCGAAACCAATTACGGGACGTCCGGCTGCCTTGAGTGCTTTAGCTTTGGAATCGACGATAAGGGTTGCTGAGGGTGCGATTGCGCCGATACGGTTGGATATGCGCGCCATATGTGAATGTACTCGCTTTCATAGTTATTCCGCCGTGAGCCTTCGAGAGGGCTCTACGCGGCAGGCGGAATCGTGAAGTGTCTCTCCTAAAGTGAAACTCGGCGGTGCGTGTGTGAGGCACGTCGAGCCCTTCTTATAAGCATAGAGAACATTGAGGGGGTGGAGAAAGTGCATGTGCAAGATTTTTTAAGTGCGAAGCCCGAAAAGCACAAAATATTGCCTCCAATACTGTGTAGAAAGTTGCCAAAGACGCGAGGCTTAGGATAGAGTTATTTCAGCACCCCATGAGGGTGTTTTAGTTTGCCTCCTCGTGGGCCCACGGCTACGAGGCATTCGAGGATGTAAACACGTGGAGTAATCCACAACCGACGAAGTTTATGCTTCGAAGGGCGGTGGCTCAATTGGTAGAGCAGCGGTCTCCAAAACCGCAGGTTGCAGGTTCGAGTCCTGTCCGCCCTGCTAGTGCCTCGATGAAGTGTTCTGGCATCGTATAGGATGCGCAACTAGACGTAGAAAGGGGCAGCGAAAATGGCTAAAACTGCCACTGTGAAGACCACAGATACAGATATTTCTGATGACGTTCAACCTGGCGTCTTTGGTCGTATGTTCCGTTTCCTCCGCGAAGTTATCTCGGAGTTGAAAAAGGTTACCACCCCCACTCGCAAAGAACTCGCCATTTACTTCTTCGGCGTTCTTTTCTTTGTTGTTTTCATGATTTTGTTCATTTCGGGGCTTGACTGGGTTTTCGGTCAGGGATCCTTCTGGGTATTCGGTAACGGAACTCTGTCACCTAATCAAGGCGGGCGATAGTCTTCATAAGGCGCATCCGCGCTTATACCCGTACCATTTATTGAGCCCCCGGTGCGGGGTTAGATTCACGATGTAAAGAAAGTAGGAGCGACGTGTCCGAGCAGGAACAGGTACCCGAACTTGAAGAGACTGAGTCAGTCGAGGCTGCGGTTGATACCGAGTCTGTTGAGGCAGAAACCGCCGATGCGCCCGTCGCTGCCGAGAACGCATCCGATGAGAGCACTGTAAGCCCTCTCGAAGAGTTCAAAGCGAAGCTGCGCCGCCAGATTGGTGACTGGTATGTGGTGCACACCTACTCGGGTTACGAGAACAAGGTGAAGACCGGTATCGAGACCCGCATCCAGAACCTTGAGGCCGAGGACGAAATTTTCGAAGTTCAGGTTCCAATGGAGACCGTCGTCGAATACAAGAACACGGTCAAAAAGACTATTCGTCGCGTGCGTGTGCCCGGTTATGTGCTGGTGCGTATGGATCTGACCGACCACTCGTGGGGCGTGGTGCGCCACACTCCCGGCGTGACCGGTTTCGTGGGTCAGGATGCGTACAACCCGGTGCCGTTGCGCATGGATGAAGTTTTTGACATGCTCCTGCCCGTGTTCGAGGAAGACCAGCAGAGCAAGGGACTGCCGACCCCGCAGCCCGTGGTGGAATCCGATTACACGGTGGGCGAGAACGTGCGCGTGAAGTCCGGCCCGTTCGAGGGTATGGATGCTACTATCTCCGAGATCAAGCCGGAGTCGCAGCAGGTTGTAACCCTGATCTCGGTCTTCGAGCGCGATACCCCGGTGACCCTGGAATTCAACCAGATCGAAAAGATCTAATCTTTCATTTTTCACCACGAGAAAGGCTCTTTATTCAATATAAAGAGCCTTTCATATGTTTAAGAGAACTCTAAAAATTTAGGATACTCACCGAATAAACGTTACATATCAGCATGATAAATTCCTTGCATCTGGAAGGGTGAACTGGCAGGGTGGGTAGTGTCTGCCATAGAGAATACTCCCGCCTTGAAAATCGCTTCGCCATGTGAGCGGACAGAGATAAGGAGAAATAGATGAGTTATGAGCTTTTGACGAACCGTAAAACCGAGAATCGTCATAAAAATTACCGCCAGGTCAACGATATTTTCTTCCTTGTTGTTCACTGGTGGGACGATAAAAAAGGACTGTCTTTTGATAGCAATGTGAATTTTTTGTGTAAGAATAACAATAAAGTTTCCGCACACTATGTTTCGGAGGGCGGTCGCGTAGCGCAGATCGCAGAAAACGAGGATGTAGCGCTTCATGCGGGTAACTGGAATATGAACGTTGCCTCAATCGGAGTCGAGAACCGTCCTGAGGCCGACTCCGATGACTTTGCAACCCTTGCCGAACTTATCGTAGATATTGAAACCAAGATTGGGCATACGCTCTATATCATCGGGCATCGGGATGTTGTCAGCAGGTTATGCCCCGGTGTGTACTATCCACGCATTCCAGAGCTGATTAACCGTGTAAATACCATCAAGTCTCAGCGCGGAAACGCTCCCGCTCCTTTGACCGAAGAACAACGTGCAGATATGCTTTCTCGACTGCAGAACATTAAAAATAACCCCGGGTAGCTGTTATCGTGAGCGGTGGTGGAAGCCCCATTTTCAATGCTCACCGTGCTTTAGTCGTAACATCATGCTCATAGATACGAAGGTGTACCGTTGTCCGCAAAAACGGTACACCTTCGAGCTCTGTGATAACCAAGAGTTTTCCTGAACCTGCGTGCACTCCAAGCTAACCAGGTCAGGTGCGCACTTCGCCTCTGCACCCTAGAGAACGAGCCGTCGGCTAAAAGGCTCGTCACAAGAAAATCCAGTGGATTTAAAGCTGCTTTAACGCTAGAATATTCGTTTGTGTATGCGCATGCTCACGCTTTCATGCGCCCGCACGGGTGACCGCGCCACGGTCACCGTCTGCTGGCGTACGCTCCTGTACGTCAGTTTCCCAGCTAAGAAAAGGACCTAACATTGGCTCCCAAGAAGAAGGTCACCGGCCTTATTAAGCTGCAGATCCAGGCAGGCGCCGCTAACCCGGCTCCGCCCGTCGGCCCGGCACTGGGCTCGCACGGCGTGAACATCATGGAGTTCTGCAAGGCATACAACGCTGCTACCGAATCGCAGCGCGGTAACGTGATCCCCGTTGAAATTACCGTATACGAGGATCGTTCCTTCACCTTTATCACGAAGACCCCTCCGGCTGCTGAGCTTATCAAGAAGGCTGCTGGCGTTGCTAAGGGCTCGGCTGTTCCCCACACCACGAAGGTTGGTTCTATTACCGAGGCTCAGGCACGCGAAATTGCTGAGACCAAGATGCCCGACCTGAACGCGAACGACCTAGACGCCGCAACTAAAATCGTTGCCGGTACCGCTCGTTCCATGGGTATTAACGTCGAGTAATTAAGCCGTTTTCGGCACCGCGGTTTTCCGCATTTTAACTTGTAAATGCCCACGTTTGGACGTGGGATGTGGCAGAGTCGAGCGCGGCTCACGAGACCACAACTGCATAAGGAGATAAGCAGATGGCAAAGCGCAGCAAGGCGTACAAGGCGGCTGAAGCCAAGATTGAAGAGGGTAAACTTTACACCCCCGCTGAGGCAGTAGCCTTGGCGAAGGAGACTTCCTCCGCTAAAACTGATGCAACCGTTGAGGTGGCTCTGCGCCTCTCGGTTGACCCCCGTAAAGCCGATCAGATGGTTCGCGGCACCGTGAACCTGCCCAATGGCACCGGTAAGACCGCTCGCGTGGTTGTTATCGCAGCTGGCGATAAGGCTGCCGCAGCTGAGGCAGCGGGCGCTGACTTCGTGGGGTCGGACGAACTGATCGCTAAGATCGCTGGCGGCTGGACCGACTTCGATGCGGCAGTTGCAACCCCCGATATGATGGGCAAAGTTGGTCGCCTAGGTAAGGTTCTGGGTCCCCGTAACCTCATGCCGAACCCCAAGACCGGCACCGTGACCATGGACGTTGAGAAGGCTGTTGCAGACATCAAGGGCGGTAAGATCGACTTCCGCGTTGATCGCAACTCGAACCTGCACTTCATTATCGGCAAGGCTTCCTTCTCTGCTCAGCAGCTGGAAGAGAACTTCAACGCCGCTCTGGAAGAGATCAACCGTTTGAAGCCTTCCTCGGCTAAGGGGCGCTACATCTCGAAGGCTACCGTTGCGACCACCTTCGGCCCCGGTATTCCGGTTGATCCCGCATCCGTAGTTTCGGCTGCAGCCTAAGGCTGGGATTCTAGGAAGCCTGTGGGCTTCTCAGACGTGAAAGAACCCGTCGCCCATGCGTATTGCACGCACAGGCGGCGGGTTTTCTTTATTCTGGCACCGTATCCCACAAGATTTGTAGAAGAACCACCCAGCCTGAAGCAGGCTTAGAGGAACACGCTTCCGATCCATATTTCCGCTCCCATGGTATTTCCCAGCGGTTCTGCCGACATATCTATTCTGGATGAAGCCGCCGGGAATAAACGGAGCTTCTTTCCCCTTATGTTTCGTGGCGTTAAAACGCTGACACACGATCTTCGCATCGCTCTCGAAGGGGCGAGCGCCGCCGTATACTGTGCATATAACCCGGGAGGATTACATGAGTGCTGCCGCCGCGCATCCCGTACCTTTGGGTACGCCCACCACCACAAAACCGTTCCCTATTCCGACGAGCTATTTTTCGGTAGCGCTGGGAACGAGTGCGCTGGGGTTGTCGTGGCGGTACGGTGCCACCGCACACCTGGTACCGTCCTGGGTGGGGGAGAGTATACTGGCGCTTGCCTCGGCAACCTGGCTGGCGCTGATCGCGGCGTTTGCCGTCAAACTTATAACCCGTCGCGATGCGCTCCAGAACGAACTTCGCGACCTCGTGATGTGCTGCTTTCTGTCGCTGGTTCCGGTCACCACCATTGAGGTCGGGATATCCGCGTACCCCTATGCGGCACCGCTCGGGTATGCATTGATTCTTATCGGTGTGCTGGGGCAGCTGGCATTTTCGATGTACCGCACCGCCGGACTCTGGCGTGGAACGCATACAGTTGCGGCGACAACCCCGGTCATCTACCTACCAACGGTGGCCGCGAACTTTGCCTCCGCGTCCGGGTTAGGGGCGTTGGGGCACCGCGACTGGGCGATGCTGTTCTTCGGTATGGGTCTTCTCTCGTGGTTTAGCGTGGAGGCCGCAATCCTAGGCCGCCTGCGCACCGAACCTGCGTTGGATCCTGCAGTACGCGGCATTATAGGGGTTCAGCTGGCCCCTCCGTTTGTGGGCGGTAATGCCTATCTGGCAGCTAATGGCGGGCACGTGGACTGGGTTTTCCTAGTGCTCACGGGTTACGGTGTGCTTCAGCTGCTGTTCCTGCTTCGCTTAGTGCCGTGGATTCTCAAAGCCGGGTACACCATGAGCCTGTGGGGATTCTCCTTCGGGCTGGGCGCTATGGCGGGCACCGGAATGCACCTGGTCGCGGTTTCTCAGCTCGTGCAGCTCGGCTGGGCGCTGTGGATTCTTGGCACCGCACTGATCGCGGTGCTTTGGCTCGGGATGCTGATGCTGGCAATACGCGGCAGGCTTTTAGTGCGGTAGCTTCATCGAACACGGATCCTCAGGCACGTGCGGGCTATAGCGCTGCTTTTCGGGTAGAATGTCGGGACGTCATAATAGAAGCATGACAACTCAAGGTTCAACACCTCAGCCTTCCTCAACGACAACTCACGGCGGGCTTCAGATTCGTGGTGTCGCGAAGAGTTTTGGGACGGATACTCATGTTCTGCGTGAGATCGACCTTGAGGTGGAGCCGGGCGAGATGGTGTCGCTGGTGGGTGCATCCGGAACCGGTAAATCTACGCTTTTGCGCATTATTGCGGGGCTTGAGGAAGCCAACGCCGGGCGCATTACCTATGCGGGTCAGCCGTTGAGCGCCGGGCAGGTAGGGTTCGTTTTTCAGCACCCGATTCTGTACCCGCATCTGTCGGTTCGTAAGAATATTCTTTTTCCAACTACCCTGCGCGGCTACCGCCAAAAGGCCGATAAAAATTACTATACGGATCTTATGGATGCGCTCCAGATTGGCGAGCTTCAGCGCCGCAAACCCCAGGAACTCTCAGGCGGGCAGGCGCAGCGTGTGGGTATTGCGCGCGCCCTCATTCGCAAAGCACCTGTAATCCTTTTCGATGAGCCGCTGGCGAGTGTTGATGAGGAACTGAGCGCAAGTATTCGGGCGGATATTGCGCGTCTGCACGTCGAATACAAGTTCACGGGGCTGTACGTGACACATGATCAGAATGAGGCACTGCAGCTTGGGCAGCGCGTGGCGGTCATGGATGCCGGGTACCTGGTGCAGGTCGATACCCCCGAGCATTTGCTGGCAAATCCGCATACGCTGCAGGCGGCGCGGCTGACAGCATCGCCAGCCCTGAACGAACTGACTCTCACGGAAGGGCAGCATCTTCCGGAAGGGGCTTCGCTCTATGTGCGTGCAACCTCGCTGCGGCGTGTAGAGGGCATTGTTGAGAACCCCTTGGAGAATACGATACCGGTGCAGATTCAGGGCGTACTCCCGCAGGTGGGCGGCACACTCTACCGTGCTGTAACACTGGCAGAGGTGACTTTATATGCCGCGTCGCATGACGGTTCGGCGCGAGTTCCTCTGCAGGTTCCCGGTGGGCAGCCCCTCGAATTTTTTGAGCCGGATGCGCTCGCCCTGCCCGTCCTTACATCGGGGGAACGGGTACAGGTGCAGGTTCCCCCGCATCATTGCTTTATCTTTGCCGACGGCACGCGGCACTATCTGTAAAGCACAAAGTCCTAGAACTTCACCGGCCTCATGGACATAATGAGCTAAAGCAATCAGAACAGGCCTGGTCAGAAAATTGTTTTTATGGACGACAGGCCAAAGAATGATTTTTCGCATAGGTATGCTTTCTGGGAAGGAAGAACTTGCTTTTGCCGATTTAACCTGTCATGATGATTAGACCAAAGACCGCCGGTCTAGAGCTATGTGCTGTGCAAATTTCGGTATCTTACTGTCACGAAATACAGCATAATCTCTGATAAGAGCAGATTTCCTATCGGGAAATCGCCGCCCGCGCAGGTGCCCGATGTGACAGTTGCATCCTATATGGATGCATTTTCATGCTGTCTGCCTCGTACGTCTGCGCGTCGGGGCATTTTTTATTGCCCCAAATACTGCACTTATTCGGCGACCTTACAAGAATCGGAAGAAGGAACTACCATGGCGACTCAGGAAAAGATCGCTGCAGTATCCGAGCTGAAGGAACTCTTCGAAGCCTCGAACGCAGTCATCCTGACCGAATACCGCGGTCTCACGGTGGCACAGCTCAAGGAGCTGCGCCGCGCACTTGGTGCTGAGACCGAATACGCCGTGGTGAAGAACACGCTTGCTGCTATTGCAGCAAAGGAAGTTGGCATCAACTCGTTTGAGGGTCAGCTTCAGGGTCCTTCCGCGCTGGCATTCATCAAGGGTGACCTCGTTGATGCCGCTAAGGGACTGCGTGACTTTGCCAAGGCAAACCCCCAGCTTATCGTGAAGACCGGTTACTACGAGGGTGAAACCCTGACCGAGGACGATGTGAAGCGCTACGCTGACCTCGAATCTCGCGAGGTTCTGCTGTCCAAGGTTGCCGGTGGCGCAAAGGCTGCTATTGCCCGCGTTGCCCAGGCTGTGGACGCACTGCGCGTCAAGCTGGAAGAGCAGGAAGGCGCAGCCCCCGCTGCAGCCGAGGAGGCTTCGGAGGAAGCATAAGCTCCCCGCACCTCACCGCGTGAAAACGCACCAAAACTTCAACCCGCCCGCCCGGGCAGGGTACTAATAAACCAGACCGCGGGCAAGACCCGCACCTGATAGTGAAGGAGCCACACATGGCTAAGCTGTCC
The DNA here is from genome assembly GCF_001808385.1 of Rothia sp. HMSC08A08. Lineage (NCBI taxonomy): Bacteria > Bacillati > Actinomycetota > Actinomycetes > Micrococcales > Micrococcaceae > Rothia > Rothia sp. HMSC08A08. The sequence goes on along the minus strand of NZ_KV793062.1, from coordinate 108,791 downwards.
ATCGAAGAACTCATTGCAGCTTTCAAGGAACTGTCCCTCGTAGAGGTTTCTGAGTTCGTTAAGGCATTTGAGGAAGAGTTCGACGTTACCGCTGCAGCTCCCGTTGCAGTTGTAGCAGGCGGCGCTGGCGGCGGCGACGCTGCTGAAGAGAAGTCCGAATTCGACGTTATCCTCGAATCCGCTGGCGACAAGAAGATCGCCGTGATTAAGGAAGTTCGTGCCCTGACCTCCCTCGGCCTGAAGGAAGCAAAGGACCTCGTTGACGGCGCACCCAAGCCCATCCTCGAAGGTGCTTCCAAGGAAGACGCTGAGAAGGCTAAGGAACAGCTTGAGGGCGCAGGCGCAACCGTTACCCTCAAGTAATCGATTTCTTCTCGATTCTTATTACGCTGGGCGGCGCATCCACCACGGATGCGCCGCCCAGCGGCTTTTAATCCTTAAACACGAAACGTGTTGTTCTTACAATACGCAGGAAGGAATCTAACCCCGGAGAAACCTTTAAGCTGTACGCCAGCTGTGGCGATGCTGAGTCTGCCTGTACATCAGACGATAAAAGGCGCATGACCCTAGGGAGGGCGCTCATGGGCTGGTATGATAAACGCTTGAACCCCCACTCAGAGGTATATTGCCAACAGTCGGGGGAGCAGAGCACAGATATCTGAGAGTTGGAAAGATCGAGACCATGAGCCCGAAGAAAACCAAGACCTCAAAGAAGGCATCGAAAGCACGCCCCGAACGAGACCTAGCCCTTGAGGCACAAGACGTTCTGGATACCTTCGGCGCTGCTGTTCGATCTGACCGCGACTATCCGGCGCTGCATTTAGCGCCTCCGGTAGGAAGACTGAATGACCCCAACGGACTGGTCTATGACGGGCACAACTACCACGCCTTCTACCAGTACTCGCCGCTTCACCCCGAACGCAAAGTGTACTGGCGCCACGCCGTGAGTACCAACCTCGTAGACTGGAAAGACGTGGGGACCGCGCTGGTTCCGAATACCCGCTACGACTCCCACGGATGCTACTCGGGTTCGGGTATTCGCGTGAAGGGCGGTTTCGAGTTCTTCTACACGGGCAACGTCAAAGACTCCAAGAATAAGCGTGAATCCTACCAGATTCTTGCCACCGCGGGTAAAGATGCGAGCCCCGTTCGCCAGCTTCCGCCGCTTATTTCTGGTCCTCACGATGGTTACACGGCTCATTATCGTGACCCTCACGTATTTGAGCGTGACGGAAAATGGTGGATGGTCATCGGCGCGCAGCGCAAAGATAAGACCGGTGCCGTGGTTGTGTACACCTCGAAAGATCGCCGCGACTGGAAATTCAAGGGCGAGCTGGGTATCAAGGCTAAAGAGCTTGAGAAATGCTACATGTTCGAGTGTCCTTCTCTGCTGCAGCTGCGTGACGAAGTCACCGGCGAGATACGGGATGTGCTCATCTTCAGCCCGCAGGGTTTAAAACCGATGGGAGAGAAGTACCTCAACATCTACCAGAGCGGTTATATTGTGGGTGAGTTCAACCCGAAACCCCTCAAGTTCAAGGTAGAAACCCCCTTTACCGAGCTGGATGCGGGCTTCGAATTCTACGCCCCGCAGACTATCTCGGGCACCGGAATCTCAGCGGCTCAGGATGCGCCCCACGAGGAGACCGTGATGATCGCCTGGTTCGGCAATGCCGAGCAGGACGACCAGCCGTCCTGGTCGAAACGCTGGGTGCATATGATGACCTTCCCCCGCGAACTGCACTTGCGCGATGGTAAGCTCTATCAGCATCCCGTGCCTCAGCTTGACGACGCCATGCCGCTTCAGCCAATCGAGCCAGACGAGAAAGGTAAGCTCAAAGAGCTTAAGGATGCGCGCGTCTTCCGCCTGCGTGGCCGCGTGAACGTTGCCGATGAACGCGTGAAAATCAAGATTAAGGATACGCACGGCGTGGCGCTGAGTATCGTACTGGATCAGGATTTCGTGCAGATGGATCGCGGCGGAACCCGCTACACCGAGGGAGGCAGCCTGCGCCGCCGTACCCTCAAACGTGCTAAGACCCGCCAGTTCGAGCTGCTCGTCGATGGCTCGGCTGCCGAACTCTTCGTGGGCGGTAAGCTTGCGGCTTCGCTGGGTGCAGAGGTATTTAGTGCCCGCACCTTCTTCAAAGGTGAGAAACGCCGTGTTCGTCTGACCGGCGGGAAGGTTCTTTCGCTTGAGTATGCCCGAAAAAACTAGCCCCATTAGGGAGTTTCATAAGTAGAAAAAATATATTGTGCAGGAGCCTGGGATTTCATGGTCCCAGGCTCCTATCTTCGGGTACACTGCATACTAACATGTCAAGCGATTGACATATCACGAAACGGTGATTTTTCACCGCCTTTAACACAGACAGCACCTTGGGGTGCCAATCCAAAGGAGAGTAGCGTGGACCACAAATTAGTGGCAGAGCGCGTGCTGCAGGATGTCGGAGGCGTGGACAACATCCGCGCGGCGGCTGCGGCGGCTCCTTTTGGGCTGCTAGCACTTTACTCCTGCGATCATCCTCAAAGCAAAGGTAGCAAAAACATGTGAATTGGATTTGGAACATCCAAAACAAGGAGGGTTAATGTATTAGGAAGTAACTTCCTAATACATTAACCCTCCTTTATTATCCGTATTCTAACTCTTACATGTGTCCAGAACCATCTCCTGCGAACACATACTCACACCTAAAATTAGTGGTGAAGCCAACATTGTCTACTTGGTTAGTCACGACATGCTGATCAAAGGTGATATTGTACACACCTAATCGATTAATGTTTCCGTATTTTTCTTCGCATGCTTTACGGCCAGGACCTATAATCTGTTGCCAATCTGGTCCTTCAAGAAGCTCCCGACCGCTATAGATTTCAGTAATGTCGGAGTAAATGCGCCATGGTGGAGTGTAAGTTACTGCATTAGCAGACGGTATGCCCCCTAAAATAGAGGCTACTGACAATCCAGCGATTAAAGTAAAACTCTTGAGATTTACGCGAGCCATGGTACCTCCTAAGGTGGAATATCCTTACCTAAAACCCAAGCTATATAAGATAAGTTCTTCGCGCAATATTTTTGATAGTATTACAAGATATTAATTGTGCTTGAAAAGTAAAATATTTAATTTACCTATGTATTTTGTCTATTTATAAATGACCAGAAATACCTTGTGGCGCCCGCCGACGGTAAGATTACTGTGGCATTTCCCACCGGTCACGCCTACGGCATGCGCACCGAAGACGGGCTGGATCTGCTCATGCACATCGGTATGGATACCGTCGAGCTGGACGGCAAGCACTTTACCCCCAAGGTTGCCAAGGGCGATACCGTCAAACGCGGCGATATTCTCGCCGAGTTCGATATTCCCGCCATCAAGGATGCCGGGTATGTGCTGGTGACCCCGCTGGTCATCACCAACGCGAAGAAACTCACCACCGCCGTACGTGATGCACAGACTTCGGGTGCCTCGGTTGCTGCCGGTGACAACCTGCTTCAAGTTGGCCTCAAAGAGAAAACTTCGGCATAGATTTCACTGAGCGAGACATAAATTTACGCTCAGAGGTGCATAAAGTGCGTGGCACCCCATCATGAAAATCTCTGATGGGGTGCCACGTTTTTCGTTGTGGTGACAATGGTTTCGCAGAATTCCGCGTTACATTGAACGGGGTGTGACGCTGTGCGGAAATGTGTCGTACCTCCTTGTTCGCCTCTGGTGAGTTAGATAACGTTATATATGTCAGTGTTTTCTGCATAAAAATGCAGAGATTGAGAGGGGATGAGAACCCAGCCCAGCCGATAGCTAGTACCCAACCACATGAAAGGTGATCATCATGAATACCACCCCATACACCGTCCGCCAAGCTCGTCCAGAAGAAATATCGCAGGTTCTTGATACGCTCACCGAGGCGTTCCTGAACGACCCCTATATGTACAAGGTCTTGGGCGAAAAACCGCAGGAAGATAAACTGCGCGCACGTTTTGAAGTCCAGCTCGAAGGCACTTATATGCCTCGCGGATGTGTAGACGTCGCCGTTGATCTCGACGGAAAGATTTTGGGTACTGCCCTGTGGCTTTCCCCCGAAAATCAGCAGACCGATGTCAAACAAGAGCTTCGAGATAACGCGAAGTTCATGAGGATCTTGGGACCGCGTACTATGCGGCATGTGATGGCTGAGAATCGTGAACTGCACAAGTACCGTCCGAAGTTTAAGCACTGGTATCTGCACACGATTGCGGTGCGGAAGGCCGCTCAGGGTCTTGGGGTTGGAACGGAGCTTCTGCGTCACGCGATTGACCGCTTTGACGGTACCGCCGCATATTTGGAGGCGTCCACCCCGCGTAGTGCCGCTCTGTACGAGCGTCTTGGTTTCATTCCTATGGGCACCTTCGCCTCGGGAGACCCCTATATGGGCATGCTGTACCCCATGAATCTTGAAACCGCTCAGGATGATGAGCACAGCGTATCTGTCCGTGAAGAAGACTCTCATCACGATGAGGGACATTTCATGATGCGGGAGCTCGTCGGCTCCTCCTCATAGAACGTACCCAATTCATCGCCGCGTGTCTTGAGCACTCGCAATTCTAACGTTGCGAGGGTTCAAGACACGTATTTTTATCTGAAATATTTGAGAGGAAATACCTTAAAGCTTGAGCGGTCGTTTGGGCATATTAGACACGTGATACGGCGTATGCACAACGCTCAATCTCGTGCAGACCGCACCGTGCCGCCCAACCGCAGGGTTACCGGCAGAATATCCTCACCGCCCCTAGCGTCTGCGGGTTCTGCATCTTCCTCGGTCTCGGCTGCGATCGCCTCCGTTAAACGCTGAACGGCACGCTCGGCAAGAGCATCAATCGGTTGCACCACGCTCGCAAGTTCGGGCAGAAGTGTGTGAACCGTATCCGTACCGTCAAAACCTATAACCTGAAATTCCTCGGGCACCTGCACCCGGCGGCTCTGAGCCCAAGCCAAGGCGAGCGACGCATAGGTATCATTCGATGCGAAAACCGCCTCAACGGGTTGGGTGCCGCGACGCGCATCAAGATATTTGTACAGCATGTTGCGCTGATGCTCCGCTGACTCGTGAAACCCAAGCTCCAGAAAATCCGGCGACAGCCCGGCGGCGGTGAGCGCATCCGCATAACCTCTCTGCCGTAAATTCTGTTCACCTAGGGTCGAGGTAATGTGCAGTATACGTCGCGCCCCAGTGCCGATCAGATGCTCGGTCGCTTGCCGTGCCCCCGCATAATTATCGGAACGAATATTGGGGTAAGGGCCGGTTTCGGGGCGATCGATAGCCACCAGCGGCGCCTGTACCTGAGGAAGCTGCGCGACGGCCTGCGAATGAGAGCCGGTAATAATTCCGTCCACCTGGTGGGCAAAAAGCATATCTAAATAACGGTGCTCAAGCTCTGGTTGCTCATCGCTATTGCACAGAATCACCCGGTAACCCGCGTTCGCCAAACGCGACTCCAAACGGTACACCATTTCGCCATAAAAAGGATGCGCCACGGTCGGAAAAATAAGCCCGATAATATGCGAACGCCGCTCCTGAAGCGAACGGGCAATGGCATTAGGACGGTAGCCTAGCTCGCGGATAGCCGCAAAAACCTTGTCACGAGTCTTCTGGCTCAAATAGCCGCGGTTATTCAACACTCGCGAGACTGTCGTGGGCGAAACCCCGGCACGGGCGGCGACATCGCCGAGTTTGGGCTGTGCCATAGCGCGTCCTTTCGCGTGTCAGATAATCTCCCAACACTATACAGCCTCCCGGATGCACCGAGAACCCTGTGCGAGCCCGTGTTTACAGTACGGCATATCTTCCCTCATGCGGCAAGTTTTTTTACTGAGCGGGGTTCCGGGGTACTTAGGTAATCCGGCCTGTACAGCAGAACGATGTGCGGGCTAGAAAACAGGCACGAGAATTGCGTGCGTGCCCGCCCTCTGTCCGGTCGCATCCACGAGAGCAAAGTGGGTCGCCTGAGCCAGCCCTGAAAGCATATGAGAGGCTAGAGCGTCCAGAGGATACGCCTTACCTTCAGAAACCCGCACCGGCATGAGACGATGCTGAGAACGCTTGCGCAGAGGCGGAATATCCGTAGCGAGTTCGGCCCGATCAAGCGCCGGAATCGGCAGACCGCGCAGCCCCGCCAGGATTACGGGAAGATACGAATATAACGCCGTATACGCTGCCAACGGGTTACCGGGAAGGCCCAGCACCAAACGCTCTTGTCCCGCATTCATGCCCTCTTCGGGGGCGGGAATCTTCGCCGCCAACGCTGGATGCCCCGGTCGCACCCGCACCGACTCGAAAATATACTCGGCACCAATATCGGTAAGCGTCTGCCGCACCATGTCTATCCCGGATGTGCTCGACCCACCCGTAAAAATCAGGATGCGTGCCGTCGAGGTCGTCACAAAGGTGTGGAATTCTTCGGCGATATCCGCAAGCCGCGCGGAAGGACGCACCTCGCACCCGGCCGCTGCGAGAGAGACCTCCAGAAAACCGCCGAACGCATCCCGAACCTGGCCGGGAGAGGGCATACCAAAGGTAATAACCTCGTTCCCCGTGAAGGCACACCGCACCGGAACGTTCTTAAGCACGGGAAGCTCGTCAAAACCGTTGACTCCCAAGAATGCCGCGCGCTGCGCCGTCATAAGATCGCCGCGAGAGCTTAGAATCGCGCCGGGAGAAAGCTCCGCGCCCGCATAGCGGATATCCGTTCCGGGCTTCGGGACGGTATAACCCTCCGCCATGTCAAGATAGTGAATTCCCGAACCGAGCGCACCAGCACCCTCGTACCGGTGGGAATGCTCCTCACGCACAATCGCCTCGGTTCCCTCGGGCAGAAGCCCGCCCGTGAGAATCGGGGTTGCCTCCCCAGCGGTAATGGGCACCGCCAGACGGTGAACGTTTGTGCGCGCATCTTCGGGGTAATCCGGCGATACGAGACGCCAGGGCGGTGCACCGGCGATAGCATACCCGTCCATCGCCGAAGAACTATAGTGCGGCACAGGCATACGCGCCGTCAGGTCTTCCGCCACATACCTGCCGATGGTCGCCTGCAGGGGGAGAGCCTCGGTGCTCAGCGTTGGGGTGAGCGCGCTCGCGGCGGTGTGAAGCAGTTCGCGTGCTTCATGCCAGGAAACGGCGGGTGGATGGTGGTGAGACATGGAATCCTCTGCTGAAGTTGATGGGTTATTAGTAGTCGAGCCAGCGTGGAGTGCTGTAGCCGAGTTCGTGTGCCTGTTCCCAGGTATCGACGTCGGCAGTATGCGCGGGATCGAGCTCGACGGCGACCGGCGCAAGACGCTTCACAAAAGAGCGCACGGAGGCGTTTGTGCTGCCCTCTGCAAAGACTTCGCGTAGGGGTGCGAACCGGTAGATGCCAACGAGCGGTTGGAAGACTCCCTCCGCTACGCCCCAGTACCCCAGAGTTTCGGTCGGTGCGTCTACTGTGTGCGCGAGAAGTTTCTGCACTGCGGGCGCTATCTGCGGGGTATCTACCCCCAAAATAAGGCACCACGCGGGAGGGGCCTTCTCGCGCGCCGCATAGGCTGCCGCTAGTTTTTCGAGTCCGGCATGAAGCGCCGCCGCAGGACCGGAATAGGGAGGGTCTTCGCGCGTATGCAGTGCGTCCGATGGCACCGGCAAGGTTTCGGGGCCTACGACTACGCGCAGCTGTGCCTGCCCGGCGGCATCAAGCGCGCGTTCCAAAAGAGTGTGGGAACCATTGGAAAGTCCGGCCTTCGGGGTGTGATTGAGACGCGAAGATTTACCGCCCGCCACAATAATGGCGCAGAACGCGGGAATCTGGGCGGTGCGGGTCACCGAATGCTGGGTTCGTGTACCGTTATCCGGCGCACGTAATGGGTCATGCGGTGTGTGCACAGAGGTGAGACCTTCCGGGATGATGGCAGCAAGGGTAGCGTGGTGCGCATCCTGGCGGAAAACATGAAGCAACCGTCAAAAGCGAACGACAGCCCATAAGTCTGAGTTTACCCGCCAGCAAAGGGCGGCAGAACGTCTACGCGCGCATTATCGGTGAGCACGGTATCGAGCTCGGAACGGGTACCGTCGATCAGGAACGAGCACTGGTGCATAACCTGCGCGAGCGTCATGCCGGAGGCAGTTTTCCCGGTAAACGCCTCACCCAATTTTTCGACGAGCGCACGCAGGGTCGGCTCGACCAAATCTGTAAGGCTCACCTGTGTCTCGGCAACGCCGGATGCGGCACGTGCGGCAGCGAAGAAATGTATCTGCACGTTTTAACCTCCGATAGCGCTCATTGAGCGGCTTGCTTGAGCGAACTCTTCAATATCGAAATCAGCGTCTTCTTTGCCGTGAGCGCGCGGTTTGAACCACATACCTTCGCGCCACCTCAAGGCAATCTCGCGGTCGCTGGCGCCCGAACGCAGCAGGTCGAGCAGGTCGGTTTCGGAATCCGAGAAGAGGCAGGAACGGATTTTGCCGTCGGCGGTCAGGCGGGTGCGGGTGCACGCTCCGCAGAATGATTCGGTGACTGAGGCGATAATACCCACACGCCCGAGCGAAGCGGTATCTTCGCGCGGGAACCCGGCACTGTCGAGGGCGGTACCCAGCGGGTAGACCTCCCAAAGCTGGGCGGGGGAGTCGCCGCGTTTTTCGGCGACTGTGCCCAGAACGAAGTGTTCGGAGAGCATCGTGCGAATCTGTGCCGCCGTAATCGTTCCTTCACGCGTCCATTTGTGATCGGCATCTAGCGGCATCTGCTCGATAAACCGCAGCTGGTAGCCGCCGTCAAGCGCCCATTGCAGAAGTTCGGGAGCCTGAGCGTCGTTGATACCGGGCATGAGCACAGCGTTAATTTTGATGGGTTTTAGACCCGCTGCTGCCGCGCCGTCAATACCTTTAAGAACCGACCCCAGCTTATCGCGGCGGGTCAACTCGGCGAAGGTTTCGGGGCAGATAGTGTCGAGTGAGACATTGATGCGGCTTAATCCAGCATCGGCGAGCGCCTGCGCACGTTTTTCAAGCCCTATGCCGTTGGTGGTGATCGCCAGCGGAATCGTGGGGTGTTCGCGGTGAATTCGCCCGATAATATCGACGAGGTCTGCGCGCACCAGGGGCTCCCCGCCGGTAAAACGAATTTCTTCGACTCCAAGTTCACGAATGGCGATGTCGGCAAGGCGTGCAATTTCAGCGGATGTTAGTAGATTATTTTTAGGCAGCCACTCCAGACCTTCGGCGGGCATGCAATAAATGCAACGAAGATTACATTTATCAATCAGCGAAATCCGCAAATCGGTGGCGATGCGCCCCCACCTATCTAAGAGCGGACCGCGGTTTGTAATATATGGGGTCTTGCGTGCGGGTTTATGTAAGGGCTTTTGGGCGTCACCAGAATTTTCGGGCGTAACAAAAGCCGTGTTCGCATCCTGCTCAGAAGCTAAGGTGCGTAACACGGGGCCCGCAATAAGCTGTGTCCGACCTGAACCGGCGGTGTATGCCATGGAATGACCTCAAAGAAAATTCGTATATTAGAGGTGACAATTAGATTATTCCATGTCTGCGGGTATGAGGATAGTGTGCGTACCTTAAGTTACATCGAGCGCAAACGTACGGCACATTATTATCGCGGCGGGAATGCACGTTATTGTGCGTCATCACACCACAGGAAAGAAACATACACTATGAAAACTTCGTTGAAGGTTGCCAGTGCCAGCGCGGCACTTTTTGCCTCTGTCGCCATGACCGGATGCGGCTCCAACTCCTCTAACACCGATGCGTCTGCCTCTGCTTCTTCGGCAGCATCCGGATCCGTGTCTGGCAAGGTTGAGGTCTATGCGGCTGCTTCCTTGCGCAATGCGGGTGTCGAGCTGAAGGAAGCGTTCGAGAAGGAAAACCCCGGCGTTGAGATCACCTACTCCTTCGAAGGTTCCTCCAAGCTGGTGCAGAAGATCGAGCAGGGCGCAAGCCCGGATCTCCTGATTACCGCCGATACCCAGAACATGGATAAGGCGGCTAAACTCGACGAATTCAAGGATGCCAAGCGCGAGGTTATCGCCACCAACAAGCTGGTACTGGTCACCGCCGAGGGTAACCCCGGCAAGATTAACTCGCTGGACGATTTGAAGAACACCGAAGGCGTTGTCGCCGTATGCAAGGTAAACGTACCCTGCGGTACCCTGGCGGATGAAGAGCTCAAGAAACACCATATTGAGCTTAAGAACGCGACCACCGAAGGCAACGTGAGCGAAGTGACCACCAAGGTCACTACCGGTAACGCGGATGCTGGCTTCATCTATACGACCGACCTTGCCGCCGCTAAGAAAGACGGCAAGAACCTGGGTTCGGTAGACCTGCCGGATGTTCCCAAGAACGAGTACCCCGCAGCACTGACCACCAAGGGTTCTTCCTCAGACGCAGCGAAGAAGTTCAACGAATGGCTCTCTTCGGATGAAGCCCAGAAGATTCTGACGAAGTACGACTTCGAGTCTCCTCAGGCAAACTAGAATCTTCAGCGCATAACAGCTGTCACGTAACGGTCGCCTCCTGAAAGAACCTTGCGAGATTCTTACAGGAGGCGGCTGTGTCGCCGCAGATTCCGAAAGACGTACCCGTGAAAAAACATACTGCTTTCACTGCCGTTCCCCGTTATTTTGCCGTTCCCGCGCTCCTGGGTTTCCTACTTATTCTGGGCCCGCTCGTGGGTTTGCTGTACAACATCCCCTGGATGCGCCTGCACGACATTATCGACAAAGAAGTTCTCGACGCCGCGCGTCTCTCGCTCACCACTGCCAGTATTTCGACGCTGATTTGCGGGCTTTTAGGTGCTCCCTTAGCGCTGGTGCTCTCTAAAGTGCTCAGCCGCTCTCGCCTGAAAAAATTTGGGGGAGTACTGTACGCGATTATTTATACGCCCGTGATCCTCTCCCCGGTGGTTTCGGGTTTGGGGCTGCTCTTCTTCTGGGGACGTAAGGGTATGATCGGTGAGCATCTGTACCACGCGGGCATTATGATTCCCTTTACACCCACCGCAGTTATTCTTGCCCAAACTTTCGTGGCTCTGCCTTTCTTCGTGGCGACCGCCGTAACAACCCTGCAGGTTATCCCTGAAGAATACGAACAGATAGCTCGGGTGGAAGGGGCAAAATCCTCCGAAATTACATATAGGGTGCTCCTTCCCTTAGCGGCACCGGGAATTGCTACCGCTTTCCTGCTTTCCTTCGCACGAGCGCTCGGCGAATTCGGTGCCACAGTCACCTTCGCGGGTAATGTGCAGGGCAAAACCGAAACTATTCCGCTCGGTATCGAATTGGCGATCGCTGGTGGAAGCATGAGCTCCGCATTGGGCAATGCTCTCATGCTCATAAGCCTGTACGTGTGCATCTTTGGTCTGCTCGGCCTATTTTCCGTGGTGAAGAAACTGCGTGCCAAAGCCTCTTACAATAGCTAGTAGATAATTCATCACCATTTGGGAGTACAGATGCACAAGCCCCAGTTCGATGGCACCCCCAGCACCGAAGAGTATCGCGCCTATCTGGCGCTTTTACTGCGTGATACTTTTATTGGTCGCGCCGAAAACCTGCCGCTGGCGCGTGCTACCGACCGTATCCTTGCGCAGGATGTGCTGGCCAGGCTTGATGTACCGAGTTTCGATAACTCCCAGATGGATGGTTACGCCCTAACCGCCGAGGGTGCCAGCCGTGAGAACCGCATCTTTACGGTGGGGCGTGAAATTCCGGCGGGACGGCCGCTGCAGCGTTCGCGCGCATCCGACGATTTAACCTACCCGATTATGACCGGTGCCCCCATTCCTAAGGGATATGTTGCGGTGGTGCCGGTTGAGCATTCTGAGCGCATCGAATATCCAGACCTACCCGAATCCTTCGGGCGTCCCAGCGAAAAAATTAGGCTCCCTCAGGCGCCCAAAGGGCAGTTTATACGTCGCCGTGGCGAAGACGTGGTGGCTGGGCAAATTATGGCGCGCTCTGGTGAGCGCGTGACCCCCGCACTGCTGGGTACACTCGCCGCGCAGGGGTATACCCGCGTGACGGTTGCCTGCGGGCCGCGCGTGCTGGTGTGCACCGGCGGCGACGAGATTCGCCCCACCCTCACCGAAGACGGTGACGATACGGCTACAGAGCTTGCCTATGGCCAGATTTATGATGCTAACGGTCCCATGCTCACCTCAATGCTGGTCGAGGACGGCGCCGTGGTGCGGCGCATCTCGATCGGAGACGATCCGGAGCTTCTGATCGAGCACTTGCGGGAAGAATATGAGACTTTCGCACCGGATATTATTATCACCTCCGGCGGGATCAGCCACGGCAAATACGAGGTTGTGCGCAATGCCATCGCTATGGCACCGTCTTTGGGGCTGCCAATTCCGCTTAGTTGGTTCGGACATGTGAGCCAGCAGCCCGGCGGACCGCAGGGCGTGAACGTGCTGGATTTCAACGGGCATCGCCTGCCCATGATTTCTTTCCCCGGCAACCCCGTCAGTACCCTTATTTCCTATGTGCTGATGCTTCGCCCCTACCTGCGTGCGGGCGGACCTTACGGCACCCCGCACGAGGTGGCCTCGCGCATGGCGACTCTCGAAAATGCCCCGCGCGGCGTGCTCGTCATTGATAAACCGCTGACGGCACCGGCCAATAAACGCCAATTTTTGCGCGGTAACCTGGCGATGGTTGAATCCGAACCGGGAACCTATCGGGTGGAGCTATACCCCGATGTTTTGCCCGGATCGCATTTGCTGCATCACGCTGCGACCGCCGATGTGCTCATCGAGCTGGCGCCGGGCACCACGTACACTGGGGGAGAAGCGGTGCGGTACCACCGCATCCGGCTTACGGATAACTGAACGTGGCTGAACCCTCACCCCAACACAGATCTTAAGGACATATCGTGACTGAGAAGAATCTTCACCCCGATGCGGCACAGCCAGCCCAAGACTTGACTCATGTGCGCGCCGACGGGTCGGCCCATATGGTTGATGTGACTTTGAAAGACGTCACCACACGCACGGCGCTCGCTGAGGGAACCGTGCACACTCGCGCCGATGTGATCGCCAAGATTTTTGATGCCGATTTGCCTAAGGGTGATGCCCTGCCGGTTGCACGTGTAGCGGGTATTATGGGCGCTAAACGCACCCCGGATATTATTCCGCTGTGCCACCCGTTGCCGCTGGGTAAAATTACCCTGGATTTTGAGCGTGGCGAGGACTATGTGCGCATCGTGGCGTCGGTGAAAACCCGGGGTGTTACCGGGGTTGAGATGGAGGCGCTAACCGCTGTTTCAACCGCAGCGCTGACGATTTTCGACATGATTAAGGCGGTCGATAAATACGCCGTGATCAGCAATATTCGGGTACTAGAGAAATCCGGCGGAAAATCCGGCGACTGGGCTGTTTAGCGTTCCCCACTTTGCTGCTTTGTGAAGCCCAGAAGGAAAACCTATGAACAACAGCACGAGAGGGAGCACATCGTGAGTGCAGAAGAAATCCAGCTTCCCGAGAATCTGACCGGGCTTGTTATCGTGGCCTCCACCCGAGCCGCCCGCGGTATCTATGAGGATAAATCGGGGCCTATTGCGGTCGAATGGCTGCGTTCGCGCGGGTTCAAGACCCCGGACGCCGTCGTGATCGAAGACCGGCAGATTATCGACTACTTCAACACCCTCATTGCCGAGGGGAAGAAGAATAATAACCTGCCCACATTTATTCTCACCAGCGGCGGTACCGGGCTGAACACGGACGATCAGACCGTGGAGGCGGTGCGCCCGCATTTGGATAAAGAAATCCCCGGAATCATGCACGCTTTCTGGGCGAACGGCCTGCAGAACGTATCTTCCGCAGTGCTCTCACGTGGGGTTGCGGGCGTGATCGATAAAACCTTCGTGATGACTCTGCCCGGGTCGCGCGGCGGGGTTAAAGATGGAGTGAAAACCCTAGACCCACTCGTGGAGCACATTTGCCGCCAGATGGAGGACTATCATGATCACTAAGCCGCAAGGGCTCGACCACAGCGGGGCGCATGGCGCTGAGCCCACCGGTTCGGTTGTCATTTTCACCGATATTACCGAGGAAGCCTTAGAGCCGCTTGCCAACGCCGCGAGGTCCGAGGTTATGACCGAAGCCATGGGCGCCCTTGTTGTGTTCGACGGCATTGTACGCAACCATGATCACGGCAGCGCGGTGCGCGGGCTTTCCTATAGTGCGCATCCGCAGGCAAAAGAATATATTGCGCGTGTTGTGCAGTCTGTAGCGGATGAGCTGGAGGGGGTTCGTCTGTGGGCAGTTCACCGCGTCGGTCCTATCGCTATAGGAGAGTCTGCGCTGACGGTGCTTGCCGCTGCGGCACATCGTGGGCGGGCCTTCGAGGCCTGCGAGGCGGTGGCTGACCGTGTGAAAGCCCAGGTTCCCATTTGGAAAGAACAGGAGCTGACAGACGGCAGCACCGAATGGGTGGGCATAGACACCTAGAGACTCAACACGTATTCCCGCGAAAGATACCATCAGGATGAGCTTTATCCCAGACCCCGAAACCGCGCCGGATCCCGTAACTCAGCTGAGCGCGGCCGAACGTGCCTTCTATGCACGTCAGCTGATTCTGCCCGAGATCGGCATGGCGGGGCAGCTGAAGCTGAAGGCGGCACGGGTTGCGGTGCTCGGTGCCGGCGGGCTTGGTGCCCCCGCCCTGCTCTATCTTGCGGGAGCCGGGGTGGGCGAGATTATCATCATCGACGATGATTCCATTGAGATCTCAAACCTGCACCGGCAGGTCATTCACAGCTACGCACGGGCGGGAAACTCGAAGGCAGAGTCGGCTGCCGAAACGATGCGCGCGCTCAACCCCTTCATCACGGTGACCGTTATCCGCGAACGCCTCACTGACAGTAATGCTTTGACGCTCCTTAGCGGTGCGGATGCGGTGCTTGACGGCAGCGATAATTTTGAGGCTCGCTATGCGGTTTCGGCTGCGGCACAACAGTTGGGCATCCCACATATTTGGGCGGCAATCCTGGGTTTCGACGCGCAGCTCAGCGTATTCTGGGCAGGTCATGGGCTGGTCTATGAGGACCTCTACCCGCAGGCCCCCGCACCGGGAAGCGTTCCTTCGTGCAGTACCGCCGGGATTATCGGGGCGCTCGCCGGGGTAGTGGGCTCAGCGATGGCAATGGAGGCTATTAAGGTCATCACGGGTTCCGGAAAGCCGCTGCTAGGTGAGGTTGGGCTATACTCCGCGTTAACAGGAAAATGGGAATATATACCTCTCTTAGCTTCGATGCAAGCAAAACCTAAGAAATCGGTAGAAACTCACCCTCAAGAGAGTCAAGACACTAAAAATCACTTAATATTTCGTCATAATTCAGGAAAATTGACGGGTAACCATCACACGCAAAAGTTAGAAGACATAACCCCTGTTCAAGCCCGGCAGCTTTCGCAGCACGAAAAAATGACCCTTATAGATGTTCGTGAAGCTATCGAGTTTTCTTCTTTTGCGATCGATGGGGCAATTAATCTGCCGCTGACAGAAATCTTGGAAGCTGCCCGTGAAGGCCGTCTTGCCGCGAAAATTCGCGAAAAAATTGACCCCGCATCGAAATATCTTGTGGTCTACTGCACGGGATATACACGGGCGTTGGAGGCAGCACGGGATATTGCTGCCGCTACAGATACTCCCGTGCGTGTTTTAGTGGGTGGAATTTCCGGATGGCTTACGGTCTGAATAACCCTATGAATTTCCTGGATTAGAGAATATTTTTATATCGTATTTGGCATACCAATTTTTGCGATATATTGGCTGTATGGAACAAGCATCACAGACCAAAGGTCCGGATGGACCCCTTACCGATCAGCTGATCAAATTCGGTAAGTTCTTCTCTCGCTGGGACGAGACTGATGACGGTCGTGCGGTTTTCCGTGAAGGTGGTCGCAAAGGCGATACCTTCTACCGCGACCGCTGGAGCCATGATAAAGAAGTTCGCTCAACCCACGGTGTGAACTGTACCGGCTCCTGCTCATGGAAGGTGTATGTCAAAGACGGCATTATCACCTGGGAAGCACAGCAGACCGACTATCCCACAGTCGGTCCCGACCGCCCCGAATACGAACCGCGCGGATGCCCCCGTGGCGCTGCATTCTCGTGGTACACCTACTCGCCGACCCGCGTGAAATACCCTTATGTGCGCGGTCTGCTCCTCGAAATGTACCGCGAAGCAAAAGCCCTGCACAGCGACCCGGTTGAAGCATTCCACTCCATCGTCTCCGACCCCGTCAAACGCAACCGCTACATCAGCGCGCGCGGTAAAGGCGGATTGGTGCGCTCCACCTGGGCAGAAGCACTCGAAATCGTAGCCGCCGCCCACGTGCACACCATTAAGTACTACGGACCCGACCGCTGCACCGGCTTCACCCCGATTCCCGCAATGTCGATGGTCTCCTTCAGTGCCGGTGTGCGCTTTATCCAGCTCATCGGCGGCGTGATGACCAGCTTCTACGACTGGTATGCCGACCTTCCCGTAGCATCGCCGCAGGTCTTCGGCGACCAGACTGACGTGCCCGAATCCGGTGACTGGTGGGATGCTTCCTACCTCATCATGTGGGGGTCAAACATCCCCGTCACCCGTACCCCGGATGCCCACTGGGTTGCCGAGGTGCGCTACCGCGGTACCAAGGTTGTCTCAGTCAGCCCTGACTATGCCGACAACACCAAATTCGCCGACGAATGGTTGCCCGCACAGGCAGGTACCGATGCTGCGCTCGCAATGGCTATGGGTCACGTGATTCTCAAGGAAAATTACGTGGATCAGCGCGTGGAGTTCTTCGAAGACTTTGCCCTGACCTACACCGACCTGCCCTTCTTGGTTACCCTCGAAACTCGTGAAGACGGCACGAAGGTTCCCTCGAAGTTCCTGACCGCCGCATCCCTGGCGGGGGAGCAGCACCAGGAAAACGCCGATTTCAAGACCGCCATGATGGATCGCGAAACCGGCGAGGTCTTTGTTCCCAACGGTACGATGGGTCACCGCTACTCCGAATCCGATCAGGGTAAATGGAACCTTGAATTGGACGGGCGCAAACCCATTCTCTCGATTCGCGATCTGCCGCAGGGCGAGTCCGCCGCTGTCGAGATCAAGATGCCGACCTTCGATAACCCCAAGGGCCACGGCGACATCATGACCCGCGGCGTGCCCGTCACCTACGTTGAGGGTCAGGAAGTTACCACCGTCTTCGACTTGATGCTTGCTACCTACGGTATCGGTCGCCCCGGCTTGCCCGGCGACTGGGCCAAGGATTACGAAGACTGGTCGATTCAGAACACCCCGGCATGGCAGGAGCAGATTACTTCAGTTCCGCCGGAGGCCGTTATTCGCGTGGCGCGCGAATTTGCGCAGAACGCTATTGACTCTCACGGTCGTTCTATGATTATCTTCGGTGCCGGTATTTGCCAGTGGTACCACGCGGATACAACCTACCGCGCTATCTTGGCTCTGCTGAACCTGACCGGCTGCCAGGGCCGCAACGGCGGCGGCTGGGCTCACTACGTGGGTCAGGAGAAGGCACGTCCGCTCACCGGTTTGACCAATATGGCAAACGCTTTGGACTGGAGCCGCCCGCCGCGTCATATGATCGGCACCGGTTTCTGGTACATGCATACCGACCAGTTCCGCCAGGACGGTTACTCCACCGATTACCTGCAGTCCCCGCTGGGCACCGGCGAGCTCAAGGGAGTACACACTGCGGATGTTGTCGCGCGCTCCACCCGTATGGGCTGGATGCCGTTCTACCCGCAGTTCCCCGAGAACTCGCTCGACCTCGCCGATAAGGCAGAGGCGGCAGTAGCGCGCGGAGAAGCCAAGGATAACGCCGATTATGTGGCACAGCGCCTGAACTCCGGCGACCTTGAATTCTCTGTTGAAGACGTCGATAATCCCGTGAACTGGCCGCGTACCCTGATGCTGTGGCGCTCAAACCTCTTCGGTTCCTCCGCTAAGGGTGAGAGCTACTTCCTCAAGCACCTTGTCGGCAGCATGGACAACGTGCAGGGCGCCGATCATGAGGAATCCATTCCGCGTGAGGTCACCTGGTACCAGGAAGCACCGCAAGGCAAGCTCGATCTGCTGGTCACCTCGGACTTCCGCATGACCACCACGACCCTGCTTTCGGATGTTGTGCTCCCCACCGCTACCTGGTACGAGAAGCACGATATTTCCTCGACCGATATGCCCCCCTTCCTGCACGCGTTCTCGCCTGCTATCGACCCGCCGTGGGAAGCACGAACCGATCACGATACCTTCAAGGCTCTCTCATACGAGTTCACACGCCAGGCCAAGAAACACCTGGGCACCCGCAAGGATATTGTTTCGGTTCCGCTCCTGCACGATACCCCCGGTCAGATCAAGCAACCCGGCGGTCATGCACCCGACTGGAAGAGCACTCCCGGCATGTTAGGTGTTCCCGGTAAGAACATGCCGAACTTCATGACTGTCGAACGCGACTACAGCGCGATGTACGATATGTACACCTCTGTAGGCCCGCTTTTCGACAAGGTTGGTGCCACCACCAAATACGTGACGTACGATCTGAAGGACGAAGTCGCTCAGATGGCGAAGGAATTTGGTGTAATGGACTCCGGTAAGGGCGCGGGTCGTCCTGCACTGGATACCGACACCAAGCTCGCCGAGTCGATTTTGCGCATCTCTGGTACTTCCAACGGTGAGGTGGCCCTTAAGGGCTTCAAGGAACTTGAGAAGCAGACCGGTCTGCACCTGATGGATCTTGCCGAGGGTAACGAGGAACGTAAGATTACCTTCCCCATGACCCAGGCAGCCCCACAGTCCGTGATGACCTCTCCCGAGTGGTCCGGTTCGGAAACCGGCGGCCGCCGTTATGCGCCGTTCACCGTGAACATTGAAAAGAAGAAGCCGTTCCATACCCTAACCGGTCGTATGCACTTCTTCTTGGATCACGACTGGATGCACGAAATGGGCGAGGCGCTGCCGATTTACCGTCCCCCGCTGGATATGACCGGGCTCTTCAAAGAACCCGAAATCGGTACTACCGACGGCGTTTCGGTTGCAGTGCGTTACCTAACCCCGCACAACAAGTGGGCTATCCACTCCCAGTACTTCGACAACCAGCATATGCTGACCCTCTTCCGCGGTGGTCAGACTGCCTGGATGAGCCCCCAGGATGCCGAGAAGATCGGCGTCAAGGACGGCGAATGGATCGAATGTGTGAACACCAATGGTGTGTTCGTGGGTCGTGCGGTTGTCTCGCACCGTATGCCTGAGGGCGTGTGCTACGTGCACCACGCTCAGGAGCGTATGATGACGCCGAAGACCGAGACCACCGGCAAACGCGGCGGTATTCACAACTCGATGACCCGCATCCTACTCAAGCCGACCCATATGATTGGCGGCTACGCACACCTGGCATTCGCTTTCAATTATCTCGGACCGACCGGCAACCAACGTGACATTGTCTCGTACATTCGCCGTCGCAAGTCGCAGGAGGTTACATTCTAATGCGTGTTATGGCACAAGTTGCAATGGTGATGGCGCTTGATAAGTGCATTGGCTGCCACACCTGCTCCGTGACCTGTAAACAGGCATGGACAAACCGTTCCGGTACCGAGTATGTGTGGTTCAACAACGTTGAGACCCGCCCCGGTCAGGGCTACCCGCGCCGCTACGAGGACCAAGAAAAGTGGAAGGGCGGCTGGGTGCTGAACAAGCGCGGTCGTCTGGAGCTCAAGAGCGGTAACCGCTTCCAGAAGCTCTTCTCCATTTTCGCCTCGCCGATTCAGCCCGAGCTCAGCGACTACTATGAGCCCTGGACTTACGATTATCAGAATCTCACCACCGCGCCCCTAGGCGATGACTTCCCCGTGGCTAAGCCGGTGTCGATGATTACCGGTCAGGACGCCAAGATTCAATGGGGTCTGAACTGGGATGATAGCCTGGGCGGAGCTCCCGAGTACGGTCACCTTGACCCGCTTGTGGAGAAGGTGCGCAAGAAGGCCGAGGACAAGATTAAATTCGAGTTCGAGCAGACCTTCATGTTCTACCTGCCGCGTATTTGTGAGCACTGCCTGAACCCGTCCTGTATGGCGGCATGCCCCTCCGGCGCTATCTACAAGCGAGCCGAGGACGGCATCGTGCTGGTCGATCAGGATCGCTGCCGTGGCTGGCGTCAGTGCATTACCGGCTGCCCCTACAAGAAGGTGTACTTCAACCACAAGACGGGTAAGGCAGAGAAATGTACGTTCTGCTACCCCCGTATCGAGGCCGGTATTCCGACCGTATGTGCCGAGACCTGCGTGGGTCGTATGCGCTATATCGGTATCTTCCTCTACGATGCAGACCGCGTGACTGAGGCAGCATCCGTTGCCGATGAGAAGGATCTGTACGAGTCGCAGCTTTCGCTTATGCTCGATCCTTCGGATCCCGAGATTATTCGTTTGGCACGCGAGAACGATATTCCCGAGGCGTGGATTACCGCAGCCCAGAAGTCGCCCGTGTACAAGCTGGCAAAGGAATGGAAGGTTGCACTTCCGCTGCACCCCGAATACCGCACCATGCCGATGGTCTGGTACGTTCCGCCGCTGTCGCCGATTGTGGATCTGCTCAAGGACCAGGGACACGATGCTGAGAACAGCCAGAACCTGTTCGGCGCGATCGAGGCGCTGCGCATCCCCGTTGAATACCTTGCTGAGCTGTTTACCGCTGGCGATACCGAGGTCGTAACCTTCGTGCTCAAGCGCCTAGCCGCAATGCGCGCCTACATGCGTGACATTAATTTGGGCGGCGAAGGCAATGAGGAGATCGCAAACTCGGTGGGTATGACCGGTGCACAGATGTACGAAATGTACCGTCTGAT
Source organism: Rothia sp. HMSC08A08 (assembly GCF_001808385.1). Classification (NCBI taxonomy): domain Bacteria; kingdom Bacillati; phylum Actinomycetota; class Actinomycetes; order Micrococcales; family Micrococcaceae; genus Rothia; species Rothia sp. HMSC08A08. The sequence goes on along the minus strand of NZ_KV793062.1, from coordinate 87,922 downwards.
GGCGATTGCTAAGTACAACGAGCGTTATGTGATTCCTCCGGCTCATATGGAAGATGCGCATAACCTCGAAGAGATGGGATGCTCGCTGAGCGTTGATGGTGGTCCCGGCATGTACGGTGACGCATTCAACGACATGGAAGGTCGCCCGACCCCCGTCTCAACTGGCGTATATGAGAGCTCTAACAAGGTGAGCCTCTTTAGCTGGGATGGGAACTCGCGTCCGGATGGTCTGTTCCCGAATACCACCGGAAAGAAGTAAGTAGTGGCTGGATTCTTTTCCAAGCTTATGGGCAAAGCCGATTCCGGGAATACCCCGGAATCGGCGCAAGCCGCGCACGATAACATTGATCCGTTTGATCGTGACTATGGTGCAGGTGAAGACCGAGACTCGGTGATTTACCAGGTCAGCGGCATGCTGTTGAGCTATCCGACGGAAGAAACTCTTGATCTTCTGCCGGAGTTTACGCGCTTGGCGCAGGCAACTGAGAATCCCGATTTCGTGCAGGCCGTGCAAACCGTTGCGGATTGGCTTACGGCTCGCGAGCTTGAAGAAGTTCAGAGTGACTACGTGCAGGAATACGACCTCTCCCGCAGGCACGCTCTGCACCTTTCTTACTGGACGGATGGCGATACTCGCCGTCGCGGCGAAACCCTTCTTCGATTTAAGAAAATGTATCGCGATTCGGGGATGCTCACCCGCCTTAACGGGGAACTTCCCGACTATTTACCTCTCGTCTTGGAGTTTGCGGCGCTGGTGGATCGTCGCCAGGGTCGCGCAGCGCTTCAAGCATACCGTCCCTCATTAGAGCTGCTTCGTTTAGCGCTTCGGGACGGAGACCTCCCACACTACGGGTTATTACAGAGTATCTGCAATACCCTCCCCGGTGTCTCTCCCGAGACCCAGGAACAGGTGCAGCAGATGGCGGGTTATGGCCCGCCCGTTGAGACCGTTGGTCTGAGCGGGTATGCCGATCCGCGGCTGACCCAAGTTAACCCTAATAATATTTAGACCCCTCAAATTAGGAGTACATCGTGTACGCACTCGCATCCGAGCACGCAGCACATGCGGTGCCTGTCGGCGAGCCGGGGATTGTAGACACCCTCCTGTGGGGCGTGCTTCCCTATGTCACTATTCTTGTTCTGATCGGCGGCACTATTTGGCGTTACCGTACCGATCAGTTTAGCTGGACCACTCGATCATCACAGATTTATGAATCCAAGATGCTGCGTCTGGGATCACCTCTATTCCACTATGGTCTAGCCGCCGTGTTTATGGGACACGTGGGCGGTCTAGTGGTGCCTAAGATGCTAACAGACCTCGTGGTGGACGACCACACTTATCACATTGTCGCTTTGGTGGGCGGTTCCGCAGCCGCTGCAGCAACTATTCTTGGTTTGTTCCTGCTTCTGTGGCGTCGTCGTCGTAACGCACAGGTTTTCTCTGCAACGACGATGAACGATAAGTTTATGTACCTTGTGCTGGTCGCCGTCATTCTGGCGGGTACCGCCGCAACTTTGATTTCCGCTTTTGACCCCTCGGGCGGTCTGCCCCCGGTTAACGGGCATGAGGTGGAGTTCAACTACCGCACCTCCATTGCGGTGTGGTTCCGTTCTATCTTCTACTTCCACCCAGAGGTAGCGTTGATGGTGAATGTGCCTGTCGCCTTCAAGATTCACATCATTGTGGCTATGGTGCTGTTCATTATCTGGCCTTTCACTCGTTTGGTGCATGCACTGACCGTGCCGCTGCACTACCTGTTCCGTCCCTACACCATCTACCGTTCTCGCGGCAATGAGCGCGTGGGCGCACGTCGTGGTTGGGACAACCCGCAAGAGGCGCTCCCACGTGAGCGCGTCAATCGCTAACAATATACACACAACACATAACACAAAGAGGAATCATGAGTGCTCCCACTGCTGAGAGTTACGACCTAAAAAAGGGGCAGCTTTTTAACCTGCTGCTGGTTACCTTCGCCTCAACCGTTGGGTTCTGGGCATGGACGATTGTTGGTCCGCTTGCGAAGTATTACGCCAAGCCGGATCAGATGCATTTGAACCCGGGAACTACGAGTTTGCTGGTTGCTATGCCTATCTTTATTGGTGCGATTGGGCGTATTCCGGTTGGTGGTCTAACCGATAAGTACGGTGGGCGCATCATGATGAGTCTGGTACTTGCCGTCAGCACTCCGCTGGTGCTCTTGGTCGGTGTTGCCGGCTCGATGAAGTCGTTCCCCCTGATATTGGTCTTCTCGTTCCTGCTGGGTATCGCCGGTACCGTGTTCGCGGTGGGTATTCCGTTCAGCTCCGCTTGGTACCCGCCCGCTCGTAAGGGCTTTGCAACCGGTGTTTTCGGCGCTGGTATGGTCGGTACCGCTCTGTCAGCGTTCTTTACTCCGCGCCTGATGAACCTCGTGGGTTATATGAATACCCACTACATCATTGCGGCTCTGTGCGCGGTAACCGCCATTATCTCATTCTTGTTCCTGCGTGATTCACCGGCTACCGCTAACCGCGAGGTTACCCCGCTGATGCCGAAGATCATTAGGGCGTTCAAGGTGAAGTCAACCTGGCAGCTGTGCTTCCTGTACTCGGTAGTATTCGGTGGCTTTGTGGCGTTCTCGAACTACCTGCCGACCTACCTGAACAATATCTACAGTTTCAACCCTGAAGATGCTGGTGCTCGTGCCGCAGGCTTCGCGGCGGCTGCCGTGATCGCTCGTCCCTTCGGCGGTATCTTGGCTGATAAGTTTGGTCCGAAGATTATTACCTTCATTGCGTTGGGCGGTGTGTCGGTTTTGGCTCTGGTTACCGCATTTCAGCCGGATGCTGAGCATGTCTACGGTCCCATCTTCTTGGCGATGGCAGCTCTGCTGGGCTTGGGTTCCGGCTCGGTCTTCGGTTGGGTTGGCCGCGCGGCTGACCCGAAGAACGTGGGTGCGGTCTCCGGCGTGATCGCTGCTGCCGGCGCTTTTGGCGGCTTCTTCCCGCCGCTGGTGATGGGTGCAACCTACGATGCCGCACATCGTAACTACTTTATCGGTCTAACTCTGTTGGCTGTAACTGCAGCTGTGGCCTTTGCCTCGGCATTCTTGGTCAAGCATGGCGGTAAGCCGGAACATCATAAGGCTGATGCCGTAGCGAAGTAGTAGCTGAGTTTTTCACTCAATTGTTTGTTTCCATGGCTCTGGCCGTTCCCTACTCTGAGGGAGAGCGGCCAGAGCTTTTTACGTGAGTTTCGTACCCTAAAACCAATATGGGGTGGCGGTCACAAATTCGGAACAGATGGCTCTGAACGTAAATACCTCTAATTTATTGATTACAATGCAGGTTTTGGCTGACGCTGCCGGTGGTCTAGGCGGGTTCTTCCCGCCGCTGGTGATGGGTGCAGCCTATGACGCTGCCGCAAACAGCTATTTTAACGGGCAGATGCTCTTGTCTGTGACGGCTGCCGCCAGAGGGGGATGACGCTCCTGTATGTGGCGGTAAGAAATCGCTCGCCGTGCCGTAACAGGTGGTCGCATGTATGCCGATAAACCCTTATAACATACGTGTCACAGGGCATATGTAGCTAGAAGTTTGAGCCCACAATATGGGAAAATTAGTACTGTATATACACAACAGCACCGTTGTGAACCGCTAACGGTTTGCGCCGAATAGGAGAAGATATTATGTCTTTCATCGATCGTCATCTCGGCCCCCGTTCCGCAGACGCTGAGCAGATGCTCAAAGCCCTGGGATATGATTCCCTGGGAGCTCTGATGGACGACGCTGTCCCGCCTCAGATTCGCCTTCACGGCGAGCTTGATCTTCCCGATCCGTTGACAGAGCAGGATGCACTCGCCAAGATCGCCGAGTATGCCGCCGAGAACAAAGTTTATACACAGATGATTGGCGAAGGCTATTACGATGCCGTAACCCCCGCCGTTCTGCGCCGCAACATTCTTGAAAACCCCGGATTTTACACCTCGTACACCCCCTACCAGGCTGAAATTTCGCAGGGTCGTCTGGAGGCTCTGCTGAATTTCCAGAACGTGGTTATGGAACTCACCGGTCTGGATATTGCGAATGCTTCCCTACTCGATGAGGCAAGCGCGGTTGCGGAGGCGGTTGTGATGATGCACCGCGCCAACCGTAAGGTTAAGAACGGTTTCTTCGCGATTGATTCTCGGTGCCTACCGCAGGTTCTTGCCGTGGTACGCGGTCGTGCCGAACTTCTTGACATTCCGTTCGTGGTCACCGATTTCTCGGAGGGGCTGCCCGAGGGCGATCTGTACGGTGTGGTGCTCGCATACCCCGCATCCGACGGGGAAATTCGTGATATTGAGCCGCTTGTGAAGGCGGCTAAGGAACGTAACGCCCTAGTGACCGTGGATGCCGATCTTCTGGCGCTCACCCTGCTGAAGTCTCCGGGGGAACTCGGTGCTGATATTGCCGTGGGCAATACCCAGCGTTTCGGTTTGCCCTTCTTCTTTGGTGGTCCGCATGCCGCCTACATGGCCGTGCATAAGGGTATGGAACGCACTATGCCGGGCCGTCTGGTCGGTGTGTCGCAGGATTCCGCCGGTAAGCCTTCGTACCGTTTGTCTCTGCAGACCCGCGAACAGCACATTCGTCGCGAGAAGGCTACCAGTAACATCTGTACCGCCCAGGCTTTGCTGGCGATTGTTGCCGGTGCTTACGCTATGTATCACGGTCCCGAGGGGCTGCGCGCTATTGCCGAACGTCTGCATACTAACGCGGCTCGTGTAGCGACAGCCTTGGAAAGCGCCGGATACGGTATTGCCTATGAGCATTTCTTTGACACCGTGGTGGTTGAGACACCGGCTCGCGCAGACGATCTTGTAGCCAAGGCGCTTGAGGCTGGCATTAATATTCGCCGTATCAACGAGAACCGCGTGGGTATTTCGGTCGGTGAATCTCATGATGACCGAGTTCTGGAGCGTCTGGTAAAGGCATTTGGCGCAGAACTTCCCTCCGAGGCAGATGCCAAGTTCAGCATTCCCGCAAATCTGCTCCGTACCGATGAGTACATGCAGCACCCCGTCTTCCATAAGTACCGTTCCGAGACCGAGATGATGCGCTACCTGCGCCACCTCTCTGATAAGGATTTGGCTCTGGACCGCACGATGATTCCTCTGGGCTCGTGCACTATGAAGCTCAATGCCGCGGCGGAAATGGAGCCGATTTCCTGGCCCGAATTTGCGAATATTCACCCGCTCGCACCCGCCGATCAGGCTCAGGGCTGGCATAAGCTCATCAAGGAACTTTCCGACTGGCTGGTTGCTATCACCGGATACGATGTCGTGTCTTTGCAGCCGAACTCCGGTGCAACCGGTGAGTACGGTGGTCTGCGTGCTATTCGTGCCTACCACGAGGCTAACGGTGATCACGAGCGTGATACCGTGCTTATTCCGCTTTCGGCGCACGGCACGAATGCCGCATCCGCAGCGCTTGCTGGGCTCAAGGTTGCGGGTGTGGCGACCGCATCCGACGGCTCGATCGATGTTGAGGATCTGAAGGCGAAGATTGAGAAGTACGGCGATAAGATCGCTGGCATCATGATTACTTATCCCTCGACGCACGGCGTGTTTGAGCCTCAGGTATCTGAGGTTTGCGAGCTTGTGCATGCCGCGGGCGGTCAGGTTTACCTGGATGGTGCAAACCTGAACGCGCAGATGGGCTTCGCACAGCCGGGTAAGTTTGGCGGCGATATTTCCCATCTGAACCTGCACAAGACCTTCTCCATTCCACACGGCGGTGGCGGTCCCGGTGTTGGGCCTCTTGCTGCTCGTGAGCATCTGGCGAAGTACCTTCCCGGCGATGCCGCGACTGCGGATGCCGAAGGCAAGCTGCCTAGCGGCGCGGCACTTCCGATTGCGCAGGCGTTCTTTGGCTCTGCCGGTGTGCTTCCCATTAGCTGGATGTACATTGCTATGAGCGGTGCTGAGGGCTTGAAAAAGTCCTCGGAGTACGCAGTGCTGAACGCGAACTACGTGGCGAAGAAACTGAACGATAAGTTCCCCGTACTGTACACCGGCCCGGGCGGGCTGGTGGGTCACGAGTGCATCCTGGATGTGCGTGAGCTGACCGACCGTTCGCATGTGACCGCTGAGGACGTGTGCAAGCGCCTGATGGACTTCGGCTTCCACGCCCCCACCCTGGCGTTCCCGGTTCCGGGCACCCTGATGATGGAGCCGACCGAGTCGGAGTCGAAGGAGGAACTCGACCGTTTCATTGAGGCGATGGAGACCATCTACGACGAGATTCTTGAGGTCGCAGACGGCAAGGTCGCACTGGAGGATTCGGTACTTCGTAACGCCCCGCACACTGTGGAGGTCGTCTCTGCTGACGAGTGGGATCGCCCCTACACCCGCACGCAGGCGGCGTACCCGGTGAAGTCTTTGCGTCTGAATAAATACTTCACCCCGGTGGGCCGTATTGATGGTGCCGGTGGTGACCGCCACTTCGTCTGTGAATGCCCTCCGATGGAGGCATTCGATCTTGAAGCTCACGCCGAGTAGCTTCGATGATTCGATGAACTTCTGTGTGTCCCGCGTTTTTCGCCTGTTTGTTAGAAGGCGGGGGAGCGGGGCACTCGGAAGGCTTACCGTACACACATAAAATAGAATGAATGTTCTTAAAAACAAGAATAATCGTTCTAGTATAAAACCATTCTGGCACAAAGCAGTGTATCTGACTATGTACTAAGGAGAAACATGTCACCCAAGAAGACCGCACTCTACCCCGTCCACGAAAAGCTAGGAGCCGCATTCACCGACTTCGGCGGCTGGGATATGCCGCTCAAGTACGCCAACGATGTTGCCGAGCACGAGGCTGTGCGCACCCGCGCCGGTATTTTCGACCTCTCTCACATGGGCGAGTTCCGCATTACCGGCCCCGATGCCGCTGCATTCCTCGACTACGCTCTGGTCTCCAACATGTCCGTACTCAAGCCCGGTCGCGCCAAGTACTCGATTCTCGCCAACGACAAGGGCGGCGTGATTGACGACCTTATCACCTACCGCTTGGGTGACGAAGAATTCTTGGTTGTGCCCAATGCCGCCAACATTGATAACGATTTTGCGGCCATGAGCGAGCGTCTGGGCAATTTTGACGTGAAGTTCGTCAACGAATCTGACGACACCTCCCTAATTGCTGTGCAGGGACCGCGTGCCGAAGAAATTCTGCTTGCGGCTGGTGCCTCAGATGAGGATGCGGTACGTGAGCTCAAATACTACGCCTCCGTTCCGGTCACCATTGCCGGGGTAGATGTACTTCTGGCACGTACCGGCTACACCGGCGAGGACGGTTTTGAGCTCTTCGTACCGAATGCTAACGCTGTGAAACTGTGGGATGCGCTCTCCGCCGCAGGTGAGCCCTTCGGCTTGACCCCGGCAGGTTTGGCGGCACGCGATTCGCTGCGTCTGGAAGCTGGTATGCCGCTTTACGGTCATGAGCTGGGCCTGGATATTACCCCCTTCGAGTCCGGCTTGGGTCGCCTAGTTGAGATCGCTTTGGAGAAGAAGGCCGTCGATTTCGTGGGTCGTACCGCCCTGACCGAACTGGCGAAGTCCCCGTCGGAGCGTATCCTGGTTGGGCTGAAAGCTCAGGCAAAGCGCCCGGCACGTGCGGGTTCGTTCCTCGTCGATGCCGAGGGTAATCAAATCGGTGAGGTAACCTCCGGTATTCCTTCCCCGACCCTGGGTTACCCGATAGCAATGGCACTGGTGAAGCGTGAATTCTCTGAGGTCAGTTCCGAGGTGGATGTGGATATTCGCGGTAAGCGTGCAACTTTCGACGTGGTCTCGCTTCCGTTCTACAAGCGCGAGAAGTAAATACTGCTTCATCTCAGGTAACCCGAGCAAGAGGCATAGGGCGGGTGAATGTGCTGAGGTATATTTACCCGCCCTTCAGCATGCCTGTGTCGGTATATCGACTCGAAGTTTATCGCACAGGCAAGCCCGGGCGCGCACGCAAACATAATCTCGCCTTAGTTTATCCATGACTTGAAGTAAGCTAGGATGAACTCAGCAGGTTGCAAGATGCTCGGTGAGCATAAACCTCAGGGAAAATCAGCAGACAATGAAGGCTGCATACCGTCTTCGGGCGGTTACACCGTGAGAATATAAACGGACGAACCGCCGCATATAAAACCTGGCGGGTAAGCGCATACTCACATAGATGAAGGAATAATGTGGCACTAGATACTGGCGTTCCAAGTAGTGTGCAAAAACAGGCTGAAGCGCTCGAATACGATATCAGCGTGTTCGAGCTCTTTAGCATCGGCATAGGTCCTTCCAGCTCCCACACTGTAGGGCCGATGCGCGCCTCCAACCGTTTTATCGCCGAACTTATTGACACCAACCTGCTCTCGCGCATCACGAAAGTGCATATTGACCTGTATGGATCACTCGCCGCAACCGGGGCAGGGCACGGCACCATGAGCGCGGCGCTCAAAGGGTTGTGCGGGCATGTGCCCGAAACTATCTGCCTCACCGAGGCAGACGCCATGATCGAGCGTAATAGCGTGGACGGCACTCTGCCGCTCGCCGGGTATCCTTCCAGTATGTACGGTGCGACGGCTCCCTGTGGCGAGGAGGGCAAAGTTTACGGACCGGTTCTGAACTACCGAGAACTCGATATAACCCTGCGCCCCTTGACCGTGCTTCCGCGCCACACAAACGGTATTAAGATCTCCGCATTCGAGGGCGAGAAGATGCTTTTGGAGCGCACCTATTTTTCCATCGGTGGTGGATTTATTGTCGAAGGTGACGAGCCCGCAACCGGGGGAGCATCCCTGGAGCACCCACCCTACCCGTTCGGTTCCGGTGCCGAACTCCTAGATATGGCGAACGAGGCCGGGATGAGTATTGCCCAACTCAAAATGACGAACGAATGTTCGCTTCGCAGCGAGGCCGAGGTACGCCAAGGAATTCTGCACATCTACAAGGTTATGAAGGAATGCATTGGGTCTTCACTATCGCGTGTCGGTTACCTGCCTGGACCCCTCAAGGTACGCTGCCGCGCCGGGGCATGGCACCGCGACCTAATGACCGAAGACCCCAATAAATCACCCGAATACGCCATCGACTGGGTGAACCTAATCGCGCTCGCCGTGAACGAAGAGAATGCGTTTGGCGGCCGCGTAGTGACGGCGCCGACGAATGGTGCATCCGGCATTATTCCGGCGGTTTTGCACTATGCGATGAACTATACGCCCGGAATACGGCATTGCGGCCGGGGCAAGCGTGAGGATGCGGTGATCGACTTTTTCTTGGCCGCCGCCGCAATCGGGGTGCTGTATAAGAAGCGTGCCTCGATTTCCGGTGCCGAGGTGGGATGCCAAGGAGAGGTAGGCAGCGCCAGCTCGATGGCCGCTGCCGGTCTTGCTCAGGTTTTGGGCGGCACGAACGAGCAGATTGAAAACGCCGCAGAGATTGCGATGGAACATAACCTGGGGCTGACCTGTGACCCCGTGGGCGGGCTGGTGCAGATTCCGTGCATTGAACGCAACGCGATGGCCGCGTCGAACGCAGTCACGGCGGCACGCATGGCGCTGCGCGGTGATGGTGCGCATCGTGTTTCCCTAGACCAAGTGATCGAAACGATGCGCCAAACCGGCATGGATATGTCGCACCGTTACAAGGAAACCTCAATGGGTGGCCTGGCGGTTAACGTGGTGGAGTGTTAGCTCCAAAACGGTGGGGGAGCGCTCGCCCGGAAGCCGCAGGGGCATTCAGGGCGAGCGTTTTCTTGATCTTTTATTGTGCAGTCGGCTAGAACACCGGTCGAGTGGTTACTGGTACGGCGAAAGACTGGCGATCTCCCACCCAACCGTTTGTTGGTACCATGCTCTATGTGAGCGATCCGGTAGACGTGCCTGCGCTCAAGAAGGCATCGGTAACGTTTAGTTTCGATATGCAGACTATTGACTCTGCCGGGTGGCAGCGTATTCGTGCCGCGATTGATAACTTCCGCTCACCCGATACCGATATTTTTGCCCAGGCAACCCCTTACGTGTACCAGTTCTACCGTATGTATTTTGATATGGCGGATGAGTATGGCTGGGAACAATACTTGCCGGATATTCCCGAATCTCAGGTGTGGACTCTTGTGGATCCTATCTGGGATCGGTGCACGGTTGCCTGGGATAATAACAATGTGCTGATTGTGGTGGAAGCCGAGACTGAGTGGGATGTTGAGCACGGTATGATGATGGTGCTCCAAAACGGCACGAAACTGGTGAAAGTGGGTATGGCGGTTGAGTCTTACACCAACCCTAACGGCAGTATTTTCTTGCGCGAAGAATAGGATTAGCGGAGGAGCGTAAGAGGGCGCTCATACACGATGTCAAAAGCCTAGGAAATATACCGCGGAAGCTTCCGGAAGGGCTATAAAAAGCTCACTTAAACCCGGCGCTTGCATCTGCTGTACGGGTGTGGTAGACAAACGCGCGAGCATAGTGTATCGTTAATATTTACGCTTTCCCTGACCTTTGTGCCTTCATATAGCGGTGGGCACGGGCTGAAGGTGACGTTAAACCGTTCGACATCTACTAGCTTTGCACACCGTTTTCGGGGTCTTCATCATGATGTCTTACGGCTCTGTCGCCGGGAGGCAGATTGCTAACAGACATGTCTGTGGAAGGATCCCCATTTTGGTCGCTTCGAGCACCTCTAACCATGACGCCGCTAACGGTGCGGAAAACAATTCCGACCGTCGTATCTCATTCGCAAAAATTAGTGAACCGCTCAAGGTTCCCAACCTGCTGGCTATCCAGACCGACAGCTTCGACCGCCTCGTGGGTAACGAGCGCTGGGCAAAGCGTCTGGAAAATGCTCAGGCAACAGGTGACACCTCCGTACCTGAGAAATCCGGTCTTGCCGAAATCTTCGAGGAGATTTCCCCGATTCGTGATTTCCAGGAAACCATGCAGCTGTCCTTCTCGGATCCGGAATTCTCCGATCCCAAGTACACCATGGAAGAGTGCAAGGACCGTGACGCAACCTATGCGGCACCCCTGTACGTTAAAGCTGAATTCATGAACCTGACCACCGGTGAGGTTAAGCAGCAGACCCTCTTCATGGGCGACTTCCCGCTCATGACCGAATCCGGTACCTTCGTCATTAACGGTACCGAGCGTGTGGTCGTTTCCCAGCTGGTGCGTTCACCCGGTGCATACTTCGAGAAGGCACCCGACCGCACCTCCGATAAGGACATCTACTCAGCACGCGTTATTCCTTCGCGCGGTGCATGGTTTGAGCTTGAAATAGACAAGCGCGATCAGGTGGGTGTGCGCCTGGACCGCAAGCGTAAGCAGTCCGTGACCGTGCTGTTGAAGGCTCTGGGATGGACCGAGGCAAAGATTCTTGCCGAGTTCGGGAACTATGATTCTATTCGTGCAACCCTAGAGAAGGACTCCGTCTCAACCCGGGACGAGGCTCTGCTCGATATCTACCGTAAGCTCCGCCCGGGCGAGCCCCCGACGGTAGAGGCCGCACAGGCGTTGCTCGACAACATGTACTTCACCCCGCGCCGCTATGATCTGGCGAAGGTTGGCCGTTACAAGGTGAACCGTAAGCTCGGTGTAGATGTTCCTCTTGATTCTCCCGAGGCATCGGTACTCAGCCAGGACGACATCGCTCAGATGATCCACTACCTGTGCGCCCTGCACGCTCAGGAGAGCAGCATCCCCGGTAAGCGTGACGGCAAGGAAATTTCCGTTAAGATCGATATCGACGATATTGACCACTTCGGTAACCGCCGCATCCGCACTGTGGGCGAGCTGATTGAGAACCAGATTCGCACCGGTCTTTCTCGCATGGAGCGTGTGGTGCGTGAGCGCATGACCACTCAGGACGTTGATTCCATCACCCCGCAGTCCTTGGTGAACATCCGTCCCGTGGTTGCAGCGATTAAAGAGTTCTTCGGTACTTCGCAGCTTTCGCAGTTCATGGATCAGAACAACCCGCTGGCTGGGCTAACCCACAAGCGTCGTCTTTCGGCGCTGGGCCCCGGCGGTCTTTCCCGCGACCGCGCGGGCATGGAAGTGCGCGACGTGCACCCCTCGCACTACGGTCGTATGTGCCCCATCGAAACCCCTGAAGGTCCGAACATTGGTCTGATCGGTTCGTTGGCAACCTACGGGCGTATCAACTCTTACGGCTTTATCGAGACTCCCTACCGCGTGGTTGAAGATGGTAAGGTCACCGACAAGGTGCGTTACCTGACTGCCGACGACGAGAAGAGCGTTATTATTGCGCAGGCAAACGCCCCGCTGACTAACGAGCGTACCTTTGCTGAGGACGAGGTTCTCTGCCGTGCAGGCGATGGTTCTGGTGAGGCCGTGCTGGTTGCTCCTGGCGCTGTGCAGTACATGGACGTTTCCCCGCGTCAGATGGTGTCTGTGGCAACCGCTCTAATTCCCTACCTTGAGCACGATGACGCAAACCGTGCGTTGATGGGCGCTAACATGCAGCGCCAGGCTGTGCCGCTGTTGGAGTCTGAGGCTCCTGTCGTTGGTACCGGTATGGAGAAGTACGCTGCGCTTGACTCCGGCGATTCCGTGCTGGCGAAGAAGGCTGGCGTGGTATCCGAGGTATCGGCCGATCTGGTGTTGGTCCGCAACGATGACGGCACCACCAGCTCGTACCCGATCATGAAGTTCTCCCGTTCGAACCCGGGCAACTGCTACAACCAGCGTGTTGTGGTGAAGGTCGGTCAGCGTGTGGAGGAGCGTGACGTTATCGCGGACGGCCCTTCGACCGACGGCGGTGAGCTCGCTCTGGGTAAGAACCTGCTCGTGGCATACATGCCCTGGGAAGGTCTGAACTATGAGGATGCGATTATCCTCTCCCAGCGCATGGTTTCCGAGGACGTGCTGACCTCGATTCATATCGAAGAGCACGAAATCGACGCTCGTGACACCAAGCTGGGTCCCGAAGAAATTACCCGCGATATTCCCAACGTTTCTGAGGAAGTTCTCTCTGCACTGGATGACCGCGGTATTATCCACATTGGTGCCGAGGTTGAGGCTGGCGACATCCTGGTCGGTAAGGTAACCCCCAAGGGCGAGACCGAGCTGACCCCTGAAGAGCGCCTGCTGCGCGCAATCTTCGGCGAGAAGTCCCGCGAAGTTCGTGACACTTCTCTGAAGGTTCCCCACGGTGAATCCGGTACCGTGATCGGCGTTCGCATCTTCGACCGTGAAAGCGACGATGAAGACGATCTGCCCCCGGGCGTTAACAAGCTTGTGCGCGTGTACGTTGCGCAGAAGCGTAAGATTACCGACGGCGACAAGCTCGCAGGTCGCCACGGTAACAAGGGCGTTATTTCCAAGATCCTGCCGGTTGAAGACATGCCCTTCTTGGAAGACGGTACTCCCGTTGATGTCATTCTGAACCCGTTGGGCGTCCCCGGTCGTATGAACATCGGCCAGGTGCTTGAGGTTCACACCGGCTGGCTCGCTAAGCAGGGTTGGAAGATTGAGGGTGACCCGGCGTGGCTGAAGAATATGCCGAACTTCCCGAAGGAATCCGGACCCACCCGCCTGGCAACCCCTGTGTTCGACGGCGCTCATGAGGACGAGCTCTTCGACTTGATGGATCACGCGAACCCGAACCGTGACGGCGATCGTCTGATTACTCGCTCCGGCAAGGCACGTCTGATTGATGGTCGTTCGGGTGAGCCGTTCCCTGACCCGATTTCGGTGGGTTACCAGTACATCCTGAAGCTGCACCACCTGGTGGACGACAAGATTCACGCTCGCTCCACCGGTCCTTACTCGATGATTACCCAGCAGCCGTTGGGCGGTAAGGCACAGTTCGGTGGTCAGCGCTTCGGTGAGATGGAAGTGTGGGCGCTGGAAGCATACGGTGCCGCCTACACCCTGCAGGAAATCTTGACCGTCAAGTCTGACGATGTGGCCGGTCGTGTGAAGGTTTACGAGGCGATCGTCAAGGGCGAGAATATCCCCGAGCCGGGTATCCCCGAATCCTTCAAGGTTCTTATTAAAGAAATGCAGTCACTGTGCCTGAACGTCGAGGTACTTTCTACCGACGGGAAGACCATTGAAATGAGCGACTCGGAGGAAGAAGGCTTCCGGGCAGCAGAAGATATGGGCGTGAGCCTAACCCACGAGGAGCCCAGCTCTGTGGACGAGCTCTAATCACAGCCCCTCCTTCGCGGGCAGGGCGTAGTCACGCACGATTTTCGCCCCGCCCATCAACCCCAAGTCTTCGAAACTACAGAAAGAGATTAGGACCGATATGTCCAACGAATCTTCGCTTGGTTTGATGCGAATTGGTCTTGCCACCGCCGACGATATCCGTCGTTGGTCTTATGGCGAGGTCAAGAAACCCGAGACCATCAACTACCGTACCCTGAAGCCGGAGAAGGAAGGCCTCTTCGACGAGCGCATCTTTGGTCCCACCAAGGACTGGGAGTGCTACTGCGGTAAATACAAGCGCGTGCGCTTCAAGGGTATTGTGTGTGAGCGCTGCGGCGTTGAAGTGACCCGCTCTAAAGTGCGCCGTGAGCGCATGGGCCATATTGAACTGGCTGCACCCGTCACCCACATCTGGTACTTCAAGGGCGTTCCTTCACGCCTGGGCTACCTGCTTGATTTGGCACCGAAAGACCTGGAAAAGGTCATCTACTTCGCCGCCTACATGATCACGAGCGTGGATGAGGAAGCTCGTCACGAGGATCTGCCGAACCTGCAGGCGGCACACGACCGTGAAAAGCGTGAGCTGGAGTCTCAGCGTGACGCCGATATTGCCGCTATTTCCCGCGAAGTTGAGCAGGAATTGGCCCGTATTGAAGCCGAGGGCGGCAAGAAGACAGCCGAAAAGCGTAAGCTACGCGATAATGCAGAGCGTCAGATGGCTTCTGTTCGTAAGCGCGCCGACCGTGAAATTGAGCACCTGGAGAAGGTTTGGGATCGCTTTAAGAACCTGAAGGTTGCTGACCTTGAGGGTGATGAGGCGCTCTACCGCTCCATGATCGATAAGTACGGCCTGTACTTTGAGGGTGCAATGGGTGCTGAGGCTATCAAGAAGCGCCTGGAAACCTTCGATCTAGAGGCCGAAGCTGAGGCCCTGAAAGAGGTCATTCAGACCGGTAAGGGTCAGAAGAAGACCCGCGCGCTCAAGCGTCTGAAGGTTGTAAACGCCTTCCTGACCACTAATAACTCCCCGCTGGGTATGGTGCTGGATGTTGTTCCGGTTATTCCGCCGGAGCTGCGCCCGATGGTTCAGCTCGATGGCGGTCGCTTTGCGACTTCCGATCTGAACGACCTGTACCGTCGTGTGATCAACCGTAACAACCGCCTCAAGCGTCTGCTGGAGCTTGGCGCTCCCGAGATCATTGTGAATAACGAAAAGCGTATGCTGCAGGAAGCTGTGGATTCGCTCTTCGATAACGGTCGTCGTGGTCGCCCCGTGACCGGTCCCGGTAACCGCCCGCTGAAGTCGCTCTCCGATATGCTCAAGGGTAAGCAGGGTCGTTTCCGCCAGAACCTGCTCGGTAAGCGCGTGGACTACTCCGGCCGTTCCGTGATCGTGGTTGGTCCGCAGCTGGAAATGCATCAGTGCGGTCTGCCGAAGCAGATGGCGCTGGAGCTGTTCAAGCCCTTCGTCATGAAGCGCCTGGTGGAGCTTTCGCACGCGCAGAACATTAAGAGTGCTAAGCGTATGGTTGAGCGTTTCCGCCCGCAGGTGTGGGATGTTCTCGAAGAGATCATTACCGAGCATCCTGTGCTGCTGAACCGTGCACCTACCCTGCACCGTCTGGGTATTCAGGCGTTCGAGCCGAAGCTGGTTGAGGGTAAGGCTATTCAGCTGCATCCGCTCGTGTGTTCTGCGTTCAACGCTGACTTCGACGGCGACCAGATGGCGGTTCACCTGCCGCTCTCGCCCGAGGCTCAGGCTGAGGCACGCATCTTGATGCTCTCCTCGAACAACATCTTGAAGCCTTCGGACGGTCGTCCGGTAGCTGTGCCTTCGCAGGATATGATCATTGGCTTGTACCACTTGACCACCACACGCGAAGGTGAGAAGAACGAGGGTCACGCATTCTCGTCGATCGCTGAAGCTCTGATGGCGATGGATCGTCACGATATTGAGCTGTACACCAAGATTAAGGTGCGTCTCTCTGGTGATGAGTTTGTAGCGCCCGAGGGTTGGGAAGCCCCTGAGGTTTACACGCCTGGCGATCCGATTCTGCTGGAGTGCACTGTCGGTCAGATTCTGTTCAACCAGACTTTGCCGAAGGATTACCCGTGGTTCTCTGGCGTCGCAGATAAGAAGGGGCTGGGCAAGCTCATTAACGATCTTGCTGAGAAGTACCCGATGGATATCGTGGCGCGTACCCTGGATAACCTCAAGAACGCTGGCTTCTACTGGGCTTCGCGTTCGGGCGTGACCGTCGCCGTTTCTGATATCGCGACCCCGGCGACTAAGCCCGCGATTATGGAACGCTACGAAAAGCAGGCCTCCGCGATTGAGGATGAGTTTGATGTCGGTATGATTGGCGACGACGAGCGCCGTGAGGAACTCATCAAGATTTGGACCGAAGCTACCGATACGGTCGCTGAGGCTATGCGCGAGAATCTGAGCGACAACGGTGGTCTGAATACCATCTACCGCATGGTTACCTCTGGTGCACGTGGTAACTGGATGCAGGTTCGTCAGATTGCGGGTATCCGCGGTCTGGTGTCTAACCCGAAGGGCGAGATTATGCCCCGCCCGATTAAGTCCTCCTACCGTGAAGGGCTGTCGGTGTTGGAGTACTTCATCGCAACTCACGGTGCTCGTAAGGGTCTTGCCGATACCGCGCTGCGTACCGCTAACTCGGGTTACCTGACCCGCCGTCTGGTGGACGTTTCGCAGGATGTGATCGTGCGTGAACACGACTGCGGTACTCGCCGTGGTTTGGTACTTCCGCTGATCGATGCCGACGGCAACCTCCACCCGGATGTTGAGACTTCTATCCACGGTCGTACCTTGGCAATTGATGTCAAGGATTCTGACGGTAACGTCATCGCATCCGCTGGTGAAGATGTTTCGGATGTGCTGATCGAGAAGCTGTTCAAGGCTGGCGTGAAGGAACTGCGTGTTCGTTCTGTGCTGACCTGCGAGTCCAGCATCGGCGTATGCGCCCTGTGCTACGGACGCTCGATGGCATCGAACGTTCTGGTTGATATTGGCGAGGCTGTGGGCATTATCGCGGCTCAGTCCATTGGTGAGCCCGGTACTCAGCTGACTATGCGTACCTTCCACACCGGTGGTGTTGCATCGGCTGACGATATTACCCAGGGTCTGCCCCGTATTCAGGAGCTCTTCGAGGCTCGCACCCCTAAGGGCGTGGCACCGATTTCTGAGGTTTCCGGCCGTGTGACCATTGAGGACACCGAAAAGTCGTACAAGATCGTCGTTACCCCGGATGATGGTTCCGAACCGCAGTCTTACACGGTTCTTCGCCGTGCGGCTTCGAAGCTGCAGACCGGCGACCACGTTCAGGTGGGCGATCAGCTGGCTGCTGGTGCGGTTGATCCGAAGGAGGTTCTGCGTATTCGCGGTCCTCGTGAGGCGCAGAAGCACCTGGTGAGCGAGGTTCAGGGCGTGTACAAGTCTCAGGGTGTAGAGATCCACGATAAGCACGTTGAGGTTATTGTGCGTCAGATGCTCCGCCGTGTGACCGTCATTGAGTCTGGTGATACCGAGCTGCTGCCCGGTGAACTCGTGGACAACATTGTGTTCCAGAAGGCTAACCGTAAGGCGCTCGTTGAGGGCAAGAAGCCTGCCGCTGGCCGTCCTGAGATGATGGGTATTACCAAGGCGTCGCTGGCCACCGAGTCCTGGCTGTCTGCCGCATCCTTCCAGGAGACCACTCGCGTTCTCACCCAGGCTGCTATGGAGGCTAAGACCGATCCGCTGCTTGGTCTGAAGGAGAACGTCATCATCGGTAAGCTGGTTCCCGCCGGTACCGGTTTGGCTCGCTACAACGATATTGAGGTTGAGCCCAGCCAGAAGGCGCGTGAGGAGCAGATGCAGGCGTTCGATGGCTTCGGCTACCAGAGCGCGTTTACCCAGCTGGGTGAAGATCCGTACCCCTACGCCAACAGCGGCTACATGGCTGTTCCCTTGGATGAGTACGGTCGCGGTCTTGAGTAAGAATCACATGTGGGGTTCGTAAAGACTCGATCATGAATCGGGCCTAGTAGCCTAGATGATGGAGGCGGTTTCGGGAAGTTCCCGAGACCGCCTCCTGACGTTAGCTAGGGGAGAGGAGCATCCTATCCCAGTATTAAGTGATGAATACCATAATATATTTACTATGCTGGGCGGTGTTCTCTCCGAGTTCAGCTAGATTAACAGGATTTTAACCTGTATAGTCTTTATCCGAAGTACCTAGCCTCGGCGTGGAATTCACCACCGTGATTCCTTGTGATAGTTAATCGTGAGGTCTTGGGTCAACGAATCAATGGCAGTATGGATACCGTCCTTTGGTGTTGCCTGTGTGCTGACACCTAAATGCCATTTTTAAGTGTGCCCAAAAACTTTTTCATCAGAAATAAGTTTAAACTCGCTGAGAGCAAGAACCCGTATGCCTAGATGGGCTGAGGGCTTCTGTAACCGAGAGCATTTCGTGGTAACACAAAATGCCAGTAAGTTCCCAAGGACTTGAAGACAGATAAGTCCACATAGTAACGGAGAAAACGTGCCTACTATTCAGCAGCTGGTCCGTAAGGGCCGGACTCCCAAGGTCGTTAAGACCAAGGCGCCCGCACTGAAGGGCAATCCTATGAAGCGTGGCGTGTGCACCCGTGTGTACACCACCACCCCGAAGAAGCCGAACTCGGCACTGCGTAAAGTCGCTCGTGTCAAGCTTAACGGTGGTATCGAGGTTACCGCATACATTCCCGGTGAGGGTCACAACCTGCAGGAGCACTCGATTGTGCTCGTTCGCGGTGGCCGTGTGAAAGACCTCCCTGGTGTTCGTTACAAGATCGTTCGTGGTGCTCTGGATACCCAGGGTGTTAAGGGTCGCGGCCAGGCTCGCTCCCGCTACGGCGCTAAAAAGGAGAAGAAGTAATGCCTCGTAAGGGTCCCGCTCCCAAGCGTCCCCTCGTAAACGATCCTGTTTACGGTTCTGCGCTGGTTACCCAGCTCATTAACAAGGTTCTGTTGGACGGCAAGAAGTCCGTGGCAGAGCGCATCGTATACGGTGCTCTTGAGGGTGTTGAGAAGAAGACCGGCTCTGATCCGGTCGTCACCCTGAAGAAGGCTATGGACAATATCAAGCCCTCGCTTGAGGTTCGTTCCCGCCGTGTTGGTGGTGCAACCTACCAGGTGCCGGTCGAGGTCCGCCCCGGCCGTTCCACCGCTCTGGCTCTTCGCTGGTTGGTTGGCTTCTCGAAGCAGCGCCGCGAAAAGACTATGACTGAGCGTCTGATGAACGAGATCCTGGATGCCTCCAACGGTCTCGGCGCCGCTGTCAAGCGCCGCGAGGACACTCACAAGATGGCCGAGTCCAACAAGGCCTTCGCACACTACCGTTGGTAATTCTCTGTTCATAGCTTGTCGAGGTTATGGAGCCTGGCAGGCTTTCGGAGTATCTCATTTAGGGAGAAAAACGTGGCACTTGATGTGTACACTGACCTGAACAAGGTCCGCAACATCGGTATTATGGCGCATATTGACGCCGGTAAGACCACTACTACTGAGCGCATCCTGTTCTACACCGGTATTAACCACAAAATCGGTGAGACTCACGATGGTGCGTCAACTATGGACTGGATGGCTCAGGAGCAGGAGCGAGGTATTACTATTACCTCCGCAGCTACTACCTGCTTCTGGAAAGGCAACCAGATCAATATTATCGACACCCCCGGTCACGTTGACTTCACCGTTGAGGTGGAGCGTTCGCTGCGCGTGCTTGACGGCGCGGTAGCGGTATTTGACGGTAAGGAAGGTGTTGAGCCTCAGTCTGAAACCGTGTGGCGTCAGGCTGATAAGTACGACGTTCCTCGCATCTGCTTCGTTAACAAGATGGACAAGATGGGTGCGGACTTCTACTTCACCGTTCAGACTATTATTGATCGTCTGGGCGCTAAGCCGATCGTTATTCAGCTACCCATTGGTGCTGAGAGCGATTTCGTTGGCGTGGTTGACCTGCTCGAAATGAAGGCATACGTATGGCCCGGCGACTCTAAGGGCGACGTGACCATGGGGGCAGAGTACGAGACTCGGGAGATCCCTGCTGACCTGCAGGCTAAGGCTGAAGAGTACCGCGCAGAGCTGATCGAGGCTGTTGCCGAGTCCAGCGAGGAACTTATGGAGAAGTACCTCGAAGGTGAAGAACTCACGATTGATGAGCTCAAGGCTGGTATTCGCCAGCTGACCATCAACGGCGAGGCATTCCCCGTGCTCTGCGGTTCCGCATTCAAGAACCGTGGTGTTCAGCCCATGCTGGATGCTGTGATCGACTACCTGCCTTCCCCGCTGGATGTTCCCGACGTTGAGGGGTCCAACCCCGCCGATGAGGAAGAGAAACTGTCTCGTAAGGCTTCCGTTGATGAGCCTTTCGCGGCCCTGGCTTTCAAGGTTGCAGCTCACCCGTTCTACGGTCAGCTCACCTATACCCGCGTGTACTCTGGGCACGCGTCTCAGGGTCAGCAGGTTCTTAACTCGACTAAGGGTAAGAAGGAACGTCTCGGTAAGCTCTTCCAGATGCACTCCAACAAGGAGAACCCGGTTGAGGAAATCACCGCGGGTCACATTTATGCGGCAATCGGTCTGAAAGATACGACTACCGGTGATACTCTGTGCGATCCTGCAAACCCGATCGTGCTTGAGTCGATGACCTTCCCCGCTCCCGTGATCTTCGTGGCTATTGAGCCTAAGACCAAGGGCGACCAGGAGAAGATGTCGACCGCAATTCAGAAGCTCTCCGCTGAGGATCCCACCTTCACCGTGTCGCTGAACGAAGAGACCGGTCAGACCGAAATCGGTGGTATGGGCGAGCTTCACTTGGACATCATCGTTGACCGTATGAAGCGTGAGTTCAAGGTTGAGGCTAACGTTGGTAAGCCTCAGGTTGCATACCGCGAGACCATTAAGAAGACCGTTGAGAAGGTCGACTACACCCACAAGAAGCAGACCGGTGGTTCCGGTCAGTTCGCGAAGGTGCAGGTTTCCTTCGAGCCGCTGCCTCTGGATGGCGAGGAACTGTACGAGTTTGAGGATAAGGTGACCGGTGGTCGCGTGCCTCGCGAGTACATTCCTTCTGTCGATGCTGGTATTCAGGACGCTATGAAGTTTGGTGTTCTGGCCGGTTATCCGATGGTCGGCGTGAAAGCAACCCTGATCGACGGCGCCTACCACGATGTCGACTCCTCTGAAATGGCGTTCAAGATCGCTGGTTCTATGGTCTTCAAGGAAGGCGCTAAGCGCGCTAACCCTGTTCTGCTGGAACCACTGATGGACGTTGAGGTGCGTACCCCCGAGGAATACATGGGCGACGTTATCGGCGACCTAAACTCTCGTCGTGGTCACGTGCGTTCCATGGAGGATGCATCCGGCGTCAAGATCGTCAAGGCTCTCGTACCGTTGACCGAGATGTTCGGTTACATTGGCGACCTGCGTGGTAAGACCCAGGGTCGTGCAGTGTTCTCGATGGCATTCGACAGCTACGGCGAGGTTCCCAAGAACGTCGCTGACGAGATCATTCAGAAGAGCCGCGGCGAGTAATTTCCCGTCTCTTCTCTGAGGGTCGCGGGTTGAGATGCCCGTGACCCCTCACTAAAATTTTTAAATAAAAATCCACCATTGAAGGCATGGACAGTTTCATCTCTGCCGCGTAATCCGCTATTCTAGACGCTAGACCGTTTTTTGCGGGTTGCGCCGGAGCGAAGATCCGGGTGCATGTTTTCAATACGTTCTAGGAGGAACACTCTTGGCTAAGGCTAAGTTCGAGCGCTCCAAGCCTCACGTTAACGTCGGTACCATTGGTCACGTTGACCACGGTAAGACCACCCTGACCGCTGCTATCTCCAAGGTTCTGGCTGACAAGTACCCGGACCTGAAC
Source organism: Rothia sp. HMSC08A08 (assembly GCF_001808385.1). Lineage (NCBI taxonomy): Bacteria > Bacillati > Actinomycetota > Actinomycetes > Micrococcales > Micrococcaceae > Rothia > Rothia sp. HMSC08A08. Next base: position 65,833 of record NZ_KV793062.1, on the reverse strand, counting down.
GAACAGCGCGACTTCGGTATGATCGACAGCGCTCCTGAGGAGCGCCAGCGCGGTATTACCATTAACATCGCTCACATTGAGTACCAGACTGAGAAGCGTCACTACGCACACGTTGACGCTCCCGGTCACGCTGACTACGTCAAGAACATGATTACCGGTGCTGCACAGATGGACGGCGCAATCCTCGTGGTTGCTGCTACCGACGGTCCCATGGCGCAGACCCGTGAGCACGTGCTGCTCGCTCGCCAGGTTGGCGTTCCCACCCTGCTGGTGGCACTGAACAAGGCTGACATGGTTGATGACGAAGAGCTTCTCGACCTCGTCGAGATGGAGGTTCGTGACCTCCTCTCCTCGCAGGAGTTCGACGGTGATGACGCTCCCGTGATCCGCGTGTCTGCTCTGAAGGCTCTCGAAGGTGACCCCGAGTGGGTTGCTAAGGTCGAGGAGCTTATGGAAGCAGTTGACACCTACATTCCGGATCCGGTTCGTGAGACCGACAAGCCCTTCCTTATGCCCATTGAGGACGTCTTCACCATTACCGGTCGCGGTACCGTTGTGACCGGTCGTGCAGAGCGCGGTACCCTGAAGATCAACTCTGAGGTTGAGATCGTTGGTATCCGCCCCATCCAGAAGACCACCGTGACCGGTATCGAGATGTTCCACAAGCAGCTCGACGAAGCATGGGCAGGCGAGAACTGTGGTCTGCTTCTGCGTGGTCTCAAGCGTGACGATGTTGAGCGTGGTCAGGTTGTTGTGGAGCCGGGTTCCATCACCCCCCACACCGAGTTCGAGGCAAACGTCTACATCCTCTCCAAGGATGAGGGCGGCCGTCACAACCCGTTCTACTCGAACTACCGTCCTCAGTTCTACTTCCGTACCACTGACGTGACCGGTGTTATTAAGCTGCCCGAGGGCACCGAGATGGTTATGCCCGGTGACAACACCGAGATGACCGTTGAGCTGATCCAGCCCATCGCTATGGAAGAGGGCCTCGGCTTCGCTATCCGTGAGGGTGGCCGCACCGTTGGTTCGGGCCGCGTTACCAAGATCATCAAGTAATTGCCGTAGCAACGACAATTCGCTGATGATGCGTTGAACAGTTTGATCTTTCAACGCTAGCGATTTTAGAAGTCCCCCTGCATCATTGAATGCAGGGGGACTTCTACGTTTAACACTCCGCAGTCCTGGAGAGAGGGTGCTTCTATGAGCGATAGTTTATGTTTGGCATCTAACCCCAGTGGCAGTACACCCCCTGACCATAAGCACGGCTGGGGAGGGCGTGCCAGGGTGGATTGGGCACCTTCTTTTAGCGTGTCCTGCTTGGGCAGGCTTTTCTAGAACACGCTAAAAGGCAACGGGGTAAATAGTCCGGGATTGCATTACTTCACTTTACCCGTGCCTCCCTTATCCTCTCCATAAAAAGAGTCTTGATAGTGAATGAAGCAAAGTTTCCAATGCTTTGTTCACCATCACGGCTCTTTTGTAGGAGCTAGAACATCAGGAATATTCTAGGCTTGACTATTTCCGTTCGGATTGTTGTGCTGTTGTGAATATCCAGGATACTGTGCCTGACTATTGGGCTGGTTATAGCCTTGGTAAGGTTGCTGCCCTGCCCATGGAGCCTGTCCGTAAGGTGCGGATGCGCCATTCGGAGGAACGAATCCGGCAGGCGCGCCCTGATACGGGTTCTGCGGAAGAATGGGAGCCTGCTTATCCGCTGAAGGCCCCTGATCGCGAGCCAGCAAACGCCATACAACACCAGCAATGAGAAGTACCGAGATAATCATAAGCGTGAGCGGGTTGAGCCCGTTAAGTAGAAGCGCAAGATCTACCGTAACAAGAGCCGCGCTGACAAATACCCAGATACGGTCAAGAACAACGCTGACGAGTGCAGTCAGGAGAATGCCCAAGAGCATGATGACCGCACCTTGCTGAAGGTAACCAGTGCCCCATGCCATGATGGTGAGGAGCCCCTGTAATCCTATAGCCGTGTAGAGCAACGCCGCAGAGATACCCTGCTGAGCGGGGCGTTTCTCGATGAGGTTTCGGAGTATCTTAGAAGCCACGACAGCAAGCAGAATGAGGATCGCAGCTTCCAAAAGGCTCTGGAAGAACCCTGTCACCGAGAAATCCAGAAGAATTCGTGTAGTAAATGCCACCGGCGCGGCAACGATGGCTGTTGGCAGCATGCGCTTAGTGCTGACGGAAGCAAAGCTCAAAGCTGTAAGACCCCACAGCAGAGCGCTCTGTACCATATCTTCGGAAGCAATCGAAGCAAAAGTCCAGAAGGCGATAGCTATGATCGCCGGAACCATCAAAAAGGTGTTGTGCGGGCCGTAGAATCGGGTGCTGTCATTGCGCTGAGAAACCAAATAGTTTTTCGAGGATCGGGTAGGCCCGTGGAGCGGAAGTTGAATAACCTTTGCTGAGTTCTCCAACTGCACGTTGAGAGGCTGAAGCGAATCATACTTGCCGGGGATCTCGCGCTTCAGCAGGGTTGTTAGACCGTAGAGGACCGCACCGCATAGGGTAGCGGCAAGACCCTGGTAGATAACATATTCAGAGAACCGTGCATGATTGAGGTTCAGCATATGATTGGTAACGGTATAACCTGTCAAAAGCAACGCGATAGAGGCGCATACTCGGAGCATAGCCAGGTTTGCTGCTTCCCCGAGCCCCCACAGCACTAGAACAGCAAGGGGGCAGAAGATGGCGGTGAACAGAGCGTTGTCTGAGTACACAAAGGGAGCAATGAAACCGGGCAGGCACGCTGTGTAGAAGATAATGTAAAACACAGTTCGTTCGCGTGGCTGGCGGCGAGTCATGTACAGAATTCCACTCAGCAGACCTTGAATAAGGAGCAGCCCAGAGGCAGTGAGGAACACCTGATCAGAGGCAATGCTATTGGAAGCCCACAGCACAATGACTGACCACAACATCGGGAACCTAGACGTCATAAACATAATATGACGTTCCGAGGTTTCTTGAGGAATAATGTAAGACATTCCAAACATATAGATGCTGGTCAGAACCAGAACCCCGACTGCCCACCAGTCCCCAGTGGGGAAGAGGTAGTTCATCGATGTTGCTGCAACGCCTAAACCGCATAACGTGAGATAGATGCAGATGAGAGGCACAATCTTTTGATCTTTATACGCACTCGATGCTCGGAGCGTCAAGAAGCCAAGAGCCAGAACCGCGAGAAGAGCGACAACATAGAGCGAGGTATCAAGGGTTGGGTCAACAATCTCGCGGGGAGTCCACGTGAAGATCGAACGCAGCAGAAAGAATACAACTGCCATGACAAGGTACACCAGAATTTCCCAGAAGGCCGTCTGAGAACGTTTCTGGGGCAGCATCTCGTAACGGAGCGCAGCGAACAACCCAAGAGCGGTAATGGTGAGAGCACCTGCTAGGAGGATACCTCGTACGCCCCATCCGAGCTGAAGCGTGAAGAGCAGGTGCATGGTACCTAGAAAGAGGAATATCTTCGTTGTACTCGATACAAGGAGTTGAGGCAGCTGAAGCTTGCGGGCGGTAAGCATGAGAATGCCCGCTGTTACGAAGTACAGGTAGAAAGCGGATTCGTGCTGGCCTAGCAACATCAGGCTTAACCCACTGCTTATTCCAGCGATCAGGTATACGTATTCTTGCGCGGAGAGGTATTTACGGTATGCAGTAATAATACCCACGCAAAGCACAGCAAATACCCATGCACGCGGAAAGGTAACACCGTCTAGATGTACAAGCAGCATAAATTCTAGCCCAGTTGGGAAAGAATCTATATTGGTCAGAAGTGCATGTGGCATTTCGATAAAAGTGACGAATGCAGCAAAAATAATGCTTATATAGGTATCAATCCGAACATCCCAGCGCATGATGGGATGCTTAGGTAGATTCGCCTTCATTTCACGCTGCATAAGGGGGTACCCTACCAAGACTGCGAGAAGGTGCAGCGCATATAGGCCCATAAGGACTATTGTGACGGTAATAGGCCTCTCTAAACCCCAGCCGAAACTGATCAGGGCGATGAATGGGTAGAGGCGAGCCTGAATGTAGTAGTCAAGCTTGCGTTCCAGAGCGGTAAAGACGAAAGCATGAGCCGACATAACGGAGAAGACTATGCCCATATCAGAGCTACTCATCTGCGGTATAAAGAAGAGCACCACGATCGCTGTGACGGGAACGAAAATACGGGAGGATTCTAAAAGACCCTCACGCAAACCAATAGGTACAAGGCGCGAATTCAGGCGTATGAGCAGGCCCAGGATAATGGCGAGTACTGTGAGCGCGACGAAGTACCACACAAAGGGGAGAGCAGCCACGTTCGTGGCGGCAAGCGCATCCGAGACGAAGAATGAAATAAGAACATAAGCCATCACCCTGTTGCGCATAAAAGAGCAGGCCAGAATAATTGCGGCTGTACCTATGAGTGAGACCAGCAGCCAGATGAGGCTTCCATCATTCCAAAGCCCCAGAACATAGGTTGCGATACCGGTAAGAGGTAAAAGTGCTAAACCTGTGGCGGTGAATGAGTAGGATGCGATGCGCAAACGTGCCACGGTTTTGTAGGTAATAAGACCTGCGCTGTAGAAAAGTAAACTACCTAATCCTAGACCAGCTACACGAAGAATAACGCTGGTCCTATCCTGCGAGGTGATCGAAGTGATGAACAGCGCCGCAGAACCGATGAGGAGCAATGAGCCCAAGTAAAGCAGAACATTAAGGAAAAGGTCTTCGGCACGGCGGCGTGTCAAAGAACGGGTGGTCTGCTGGGGAGCCTGCATCGTTGCCTGTGATGGATCAGAATACCACGTTGTTTGTGGGTTTTGGCCCTGCCAAGGCATCTGTGCCTGAGGGTATGAATACCCGGCTGGTGTCTGAGGAGACTGCCCTGAACCCTGTGGCTGAGTGCCGGAGGGGAATTCGTGGTTGGGGGTAGACATGATATTTACTCCTTTAATGATTTACCTATTTTCACCATAGACGAATGCGGAGCATAGATTCTTTGATTTGATGCTTTATTCGGCATAGAGGTTTCTGGAAAAAGAATGAGAGAATCCTGAATGTGAAATAACCGCATTTTTAAGGAGTAATTCTGGTTTTCGAGATTTCCTCTTGATAAATTCTCTGGACACTCAAACGATATGAAAAAATAAAATAATGAACCTCAGCATGAGAGTCAGGCAGGACTGCGAAGCAAAGGCATGTATCCTTGCCAGTAATTGTGTTTTTAACAACAACCTTTGAATCTGCTTGCGTGAGATGGTGAGTTTTGAGAGAATGGACGACGTTGTAAAAGCGTTTATCTGTTCTAGATAAGCCCACATATGACCCGGTCCGAGGAATGAAGGGACGAGTCTGTCTTACGGCAGGCGACACGCCCGAGTTCGGGGGTCGGTGCCCATGCGGGGGGAGGAACCCGGTTTCACCGGATTCAGTCCGTGGTGGGCGGCGCACGTGATGAATATATCGCGTTCCTTAAGCGCCATGATAAGGGGCACAAGCTCCGATACAGGGAATACATCAAGAAAGAGAGTCCGACAGATGGCGGGACAGAAAATCCGCATCCGTCTGAAGTCCTATGATCACGAGGTCATTGATTCTTCGGCACGGAAAATCGTCGAAACGGTAAAGGGTGCAGGCGCAACTGTGGTTGGCCCCGTGCCGTTGCCGACCGAGAAGAACGTATACTGCGTTATTCGTTCTCCCCATAAGTACAAGGACAGCCGCGAGCACTTCGAGATGCGTACGCACAAGCGTCTGATCGACGTTGTTGATCCGACCCCTAAGGCTGTTGATGCCCTCATGCGTCTTGACCTGCCGGCAGACGTGAACATCGAGATCAAGCTGTAGAGGATCGCATCTCATGACTAACAAATTCGAGCGCCAGGTGAAGGGTCTGCTGGGTACTAAACTTGGCATGACTCAGGTCTGGGACGAGGACGGCAAAGTTGTGCCGGTGACCGTCGTCAAGGCCGATTCTAACGTTATTACTCAGATCCGTAACCAGGAAACTGACGGCTACCACGCTGTGCAGATCGGTTTCGGTTCCATCGATTCTCGCAAGGTTACCAAGCCTCTGGCTGGTCACTTCGAGAAGGCCGGTGTTACTCCCCGTCGTCACCTCGTCGAACTGCGCACCGCAGACGCTGCTGAGTATTCCCTCGGTCAGGAATTGACCGTTGAGATGTTCGAGCCCGGTCAGAAGGTAGACGTCGTTGGCAAGACCAAGGGTAAGGGTTTCGCAGGTGTTATGAAGCGTCACGGCTTCAAGGGTGTTGGCGCATCGCACGGTCAGCACAAGAACCACCGTAAGCCCGGTTCCATTGGTGGTGCATCCTATCCCGCACGCGTGTTCAAGGGTATGAGCATGGCTGGCCGTATGGGCGCAGCTCGTCACACCACTTTGAACCTGACTATCCAGGGTGTGGACGCAGAGAACAATGTCCTGCTGATCAAGGGTGCAATCCCCGGTCCTAAGGGCGGCGTTGTTCTGGTTCGTACCGCTGTGAAGGGAGCCTAGTACATCATGGCTGTCAAAACCCTTAAGGTAGATCTGCCCGCAGAGATTTTCGACGCGCAGGCATCCGTACCCCTGCTGCACCAGGTTGTCGTTGCACAGCTTGCTGCCGCACGTCAGGGTACCCACAAAACCAAGAACCGTGGTGAAGTTTCCGGTGCAGGCCGCAAGCCCTTCAAACAGAAGGGTACCGGTAATGCACGTCAGGGCTCCATCCGCGCTCCGCATATGACCGGTGGTGGCGTGGTGCACGGTCCGACCCCGCGTAACTACGCACAGCGCACCCCCAAGAAGATGATCGCCGCAGCACTGCGTGGCGCTCTCTCTGACCGCGCTCGTCACGACCGCATCCACGTGGTGGAGAACTTCATCTCTGGTGAGACTCCCTCAACTAAGGCTGCTAAGGCTGCATTCGCAGAGCTTACCGATCGCAAGAATGTTCTGTTCGTTATCGATCGTGCAGAGGATGTGCTGGCACTGTCCGCACGTAACCTGCAGAAAGTTCACGTGCTCTACGCAGATCAGCTCAACACCTACGATGTGCTGGTTTCGGATGACGTAGTCTTCACCAAGGCGGCATACGACGCATTCGTAGCTGCTAATCAGAAGAAGGAGGGCGCTAAGTAATGAGCGTTTCCACCAAGTCTGTGTACGACGTAATTATCGCTCCTGTTGTTTCTGAAAAGAGCTATGGACAGATCGACGAAGACAAATACACTTTCGAGGTCGCTCCGGACTCAAATAAGCTTGAAATCAAGCAGGCTATCGAAACAATCTGGGACGTCAAGGTTGCTTCCATCAATACTATGAACCGTAAGGGCAAGCGGAAGCGCACCCGTTTCGGTTGGGGCTCTCGTAAGGACACCAAGCGTGCCATCGTGACCCTCAAGGAAGGCCGTATCGACATCTTCGGCGGTCCGCAGGCATAAGGCTTGCGGAGACCACTTTAACGAAGGAAAGAAATATCTCACATGGGTATTCGTAAGTATAAGCCGACGACCCCGGGTCGCCGCGGTTCGAGCGTTGCTGATTTCGTTGAAATCACCCGCTCCACCCCGGAAAAGTCCCTGCTTCGTCCGCTTCACAAGACCGGCGGCCGTAACAACACCGGTCGTATCACCACTCGTCATAAGGGTGGCGGACACAAGCGTCAGTACCGTCTGATCGACTTCCGCCGTCACGATAAAGACGGGGTGAATGCACGCGTTGCGCACATCGAGTACGATCCAAACCGTACCGCACGCATCGCACTTCTGCACTACTTCGATGGTTCTAAGCGCTACATTATCGCTCCGAACAGGCTCTCTCAGGGCGACATCGTCGAGTCTGGCCCTTCAGCCGACATCAAGCCCGGCAACAACCTGCCCCTGCGTAACATCCCCGTAGGTACCGTGCTCCACTGTGTTGAGCTCCGTCCCGGTGGTGGCGCAAAGCTGGCACGTTCCGCTGGTGCTTCGGTTCAGCTGGTTGCTAAGGAAGGCAAGTACGGTCAGCTCCGTCTGCCCTCCGGCGAAATCCGTAACGTGGATGTTCGCTGCCGTGCAACCGTGGGCGAGGTTGGCAACGCAGAGCAGTCCAACATCAACTGGGGTAAGGCAGGCCGCAACCGCTGGAAGGGCATCCGTCCGACCGTTCGCGGTGTGGTTATGAACCCGGTTGACCACCCGCATGGTGGTGGTGAGGGTAAGACCTCCGGTGGTCGTCACCCGGTTAACCCCAATGGTAAGCCCGAGGGTCGTACTCGTCGTCCCAATAAGGAAAGCGACAAGCTCATCGTTCGTCGCCGTCGTACTGGCAAGAAGCGCTAAGGAGCCTGACACATGCCTCGTAGTTTGAAGAAGGGCCCTTTCGTTGATCAGCACCTCTACCTGAAGGTAGCGGCTCAGAACGAGAAGGGCACCAAGAATGTTATTAAGACTTGGTCCCGTCGCTCGATGATTATTCCCGATATGCTCGGGCACACCATCGCAGTGTACGACGGACGCAAGCACGTACCGGTATTCATTACCGAGTCGATGGTTGGGCACAAGCTCGGCGAGTTTGCACCCACCCGCACTTTCCGCAGCCATGTGAAGGACGACCGTAAGGGTAAGCGTCGCTAATCGGATAATCCGATCAGTTACGTTTCCTTTTCGGCATAAGACGAAAGAGAGATAGGCAATGGAAGCCAAGGCATCAGCGCGTTTTGTTCGCGTTACGCCTATGAAGGCCCGCCGTGTCGTCAACCTGATCCGTGGTAAGCAAGCGGAAGAGGCTCTGGCGATTCTGAAATTCGCACCCCAGGGTGCTTCAGAACCGGTATATAAAATCGTTGCTTCGGCAGTAGCAAACGCTCGCCAGAAGGCGACCCAGGAAGGTCTGCCGTTCCGCGAGGAAGAGCTGTTCATCAGCGAAGCATTCGTGAATGAAGGTCCGACCATGAAGCGCATTCAGCCCCGCGCGCAGGGTCGTGCATACCGTATCAATAAGCGCACCAGCCACATCACCGTGGTAGTTGCTACCCCGGAGAAGGAGGAGGACCGCTAAATGGGTCAGAAAATTCACCCGAACGGTTTCCGACTGGGCATTACCACCGAGCACGTCTCCAAGTGGTTCGCTGATTCCAACAAGCCCGGCGAGCGTTACGCAGACTTCGTTCGCGAAGATGTGAAGATCCGCGAGCTTTTGGCAAAGAACCTGGATCGTGCGGGCGTTGCAAAGGTTGAGATTGAGCGTACTCGTGACCGTGTGCGTGTGGATATCCACACCGCTCGTCCCGGTATCGTCATCGGCCGCCGTGGCGCTGAAGCAGACCGCATCCGTGGCGAGCTTGAGAAACTGACCGGCAAGCAGATTCAGCTGAACATTCTTGAGGTTTCTAACCCCGATCTGTCAGCTCAGCTGGTTGCCCAGAGTATTGCAGAACAGCTTGCAGCGCGTGTTGCATTCCGCCGTGCTATGAAGAAGGCAATTCAGTCCGCACAGCGTGCAGGCGCAAAGGGTATTCGTATCCAGTGCTCCGGTCGCTTGGGCGGCGCTGAAATGTCCCGTTCCGAGTTCTACCGTGAAGGTCGTGTGCCCCTGCACACCCTGCGTGCGAACATCGATTACGGTTTCTTCGAAGCCAAGACTACCTTCGGTCGTATTGGTGTGAAGGTCTGGATCTACAAGGGCGATTTGACCGACAAGGAACTGGCAGCTCAGCAGGCAGCCAACAACCGTCGCGGCAACCGCCGTGATGGTGATCGCCGCCGCTCCGGTGGCCGTGGTCCCCGTCGTGAACGCCGCAACGAGAATGCTTCGGCAAACACCGAAGCCAAGACTGCAGAGAACGGTGAGGCATAAATGCTTATTCCCCGTCGAGTAAAGTTCCGTAAGCAGCACCACCCCAAGCGTCATGGTCTCGCAAAGGGCGGCACCGAGGTTAGCTTCGGTGAATGGGGCATTCAGGCTCTTTCGCCCGCATATGTGACCAACCGTCAGATTGAGGCTGCACGTATCGCAATGACCCGTCACATCAAGCGTGGCGGTAAGGTCTGGATCAACATTTACCCGGACCGTCCGTTGACCAAGAAGCCTGCCGAAACTCGTATGGGTTCCGGTAAGGGTTCACCCGAGTGGTGGGTCGCTAATGTTAAGCCCGGTCGAGTCATGTTTGAGATCGCCGGTGTATCCGAAGAGGTGGCTCGCGAGGCGCTGCGCCTGGCAATCCACAAACTCCCGATGAAGGCACGTGTTGTGCGTCGCGAAGGTGGTGAATAAGCGAGATGGCAGTTGGATCCAAGGATCTGAGCATCGATAAGCTCGCAGAGCTCTCCAACGAAGAGCTGGCTGCAAAGCTGAGCGAATCGAAGAAGGAACTCTTCAACATCCGTTTCCAGGAAGTCACCGGTCAGGCTAACGCTGGTCGTCGCCGCACCATCAAGCGTGATATCGCACGTATCTACACCGTGCTGCGTGAGCGCGAGCTCGGTATTCGTCCCGCAACCGAAGGTGAGTCCAAGTGAGTGAAGTAAAGAACGAAGAGCGCGGCTACCGTAAGTCCCGCCGCGGCTACGTTGTCTCCGACAAGATGGACAAGACCGTTGTCGTCGAGGTCGAGGATCGCGTGAAGCACGCACTCTACGGCAAGGTTATGCGCCGTAGCTCTAAGATCAAGGCACACGACGAGCAGAATGTCTGCGGTGTTGGTGACTATGTTCTGTTGGCAGAGACCCGTCCGCTGTCCGCTACCAAGCGTTGGCGTGTCGTGGAGATCCTAGAGAAAGCTAAGTAAGCACCTGGGACTCTGCTTGAGCACTATATGAGGTAGGGCCTCTTCCCCATAATTCCGTGGGGGAGAGGCCCTACCTCTATGTTCTATACGTCTCTTATATGAAAGATGTACAGATGATGAAACGAAATATGTTCACAGTACTTTATGAAAACTTTACTTTTTGAATATGGTTGAAAATCCGCTCTAGTATTGCTTACTATCTAAGGTACGCTTACTAAGTAAAACCTATATTTGACGTGGTTTCGCTGATTAGTGAGCCTCTAGGGCGTTATGCCCTCCGACACACTGCATACTGAGGAACACAGACATGACTCCTTCATCTAATCACGGCGTATCTCGACCCACGCAGAGAGCACTAGCATCTGCTGGAACCGTATCGCTTGTGGTGGCATCGTTAAGCGCGATACCTGCATCGTTTGCTAATGAGCAACAGCCCGCTCCCCACGACACCAGTTCTGGTTGCCGTAATATTGCGATCACCGCTGATCGATACCAGGGGCTTCCGGGCGAATATCAGCTGGCATATTCCAACTACACCCGGAACCTTTATACAACATTCTCAAATGGACGTCCGCCCGTTTACACCGGCGGCGTTGGGGTGTGGACAACCTACGGCGAAATCCCAACCCTCGATGAAGTTATGCTGCCGGGAACCGTAGATTTTGTACCCAGCGGGCAGACCGAAGCGACAAGTAAGCAGCTTGCTTCTCCTGACGGTATTGCGATTGATGATGCACACGGCACCATCTGGGTAACCCAGACTCGTACCAACTCGGTAACCGTGTACGATCTGTACACCAAGAAGGAACTGTGGACCAGCTACGATGCGCAGAATCCGGAAAACGGGGCTGTATCGCGTCCTCGTGAGGTTAAGGTTGATGCGAAGTCAGGGAAAGCATTCGTATCTGGTTCTGGCGGCGTTACTGTGTTTGACCTGAAGAGCCACCAGGTTATTCAGAAGATTAACTTTACTAGGTCCGATGGCTCTGCTGATACGGGTATGAATATGGAGCTGGATTCCGAAGGCGGTCGCCTCTACGTACCTTCGCTGAATTCGGGAACGTTGAAGGTTATTAATACCGAAACTCTCGCCGTAGAGCAGACTATCGAGCTGCATAAAGAAGTGGCGGACGCGCAGCTGCGTCCCTCCGACGTAACGATTGATAAGTCTCTGGGTGAAATCTATGTGTCGTCCCAGGGGGATATGGACCGTGAGACGAAAGTTTCTAAGGGAAACTCCGGTGTCACGGTTTACGATTTGAAGACGGGCGAATATAAGAAGAGCATTAACTTCGGGAAGCAGACGCTTGCGGTTACTGCCGACGAAGAGCATGACGTGGTTTACGCTACCGATTTTGCCACCGGAAAGATTGGAGTTATTGACGGCCGTACTGGTTCCATCACGCATGAAGTGAGCACGGGTGCAGAAGGTGGAGCTAACGACGTTCTCGTAACCCCCGAAGGCGAAGTCTACGCGGTTGTCAGAGACAAGTTTGCCGATAACGTGACGACCGGGTACACGCTGGATCCCACCACGGGTAAATTTAAAGAGGCGGCAAGCACTGAACCCAAGGGTGAGAACGGGGCAGATACTCCGATCGTGGTAAATTCCCTTGTCAAGATTACTCCGACGTTTACTCCTGTTCCAAACATCCCTCAGTGTGATCCCGTGCAGACTCAGCAGGTTGTCGCCACGACTTCAACAGCAGGCGTTGTATATCCTAGGGGCACCAGCACTGCTCCCTCACAAACCTCTAATGGTGATACCCCCGTTTTCTCGGATGTTCCTGAAGGGTATCCCTTTTACGCCGATATTCAGTGGTTGGCGCATCAGCGGCTTTCTTTTGGGTGGGCTGATGGTACCTATCACCCCCAGCAGCCGGTAGATCGTGGGGCTATGGCAGCATATTTTTACCGCATGGCGGGCTCTCCTGAGGTAGCACTTCCTGAGACCTCACCTTTTAAAGATGTCGATTCGTCACATCCTTTCTATAAAGAGATTGTGTGGATGTCTCAACAGGGCATTACAACCGGATATGAGGATGGATCCTACCGTCCCAATGCATCGGTAAATCGTGGAGCGATGGCGGCTTTCTTCTTCCGTTATGCGAAGGTGACAAACTATGAGGCACCGCAGACTCCTCAGTTCAAGGATGTCGATCGCAATAATCCGTTCTACCGCGAGATTTCCTGGTTTAAAGACCAGCACATCACGACTGGCTGGGGTGACGGCACTTTCCGTCCGAACGAGCCTATCCAGCGTGCTGCGATGGCAGCTTTCATCCACCGATTCGCCGTCAAATAAATAAGAGGCGACACAAGCGAATACGTGGTTACTGAGGCGGTGCTTACCCCATGGTCGTGGGGTGGGCGCCGTCTTGTTACTGTTATTTGGAGTACTTGAGATGGATTCATTGCTTAAGTGAATGTGGGCATGAGAAAACCATGATCTTGAGTGAGTACCGCTGCTATTTTGCCTAAATAGTAGAGAATAACGCCGCGACCTTCGACGGTGGCGGCGTTATTTGACAGTTAAAAGCGGTTCGGCTCCTGCAGACGGACTAGCAAGGAATATGGGACCCAAGAAATCTGTCTGATAAGAGCCGAACCTGTAAAATGACGCAAGCGTCTTAACCATTATGATGCAAACTGTTAGATTTTGCATCATGTTCGCGAGTAAAAGAGAAAAAATCTTGTTAATTCATGAAGTTATCTACCTTTATATCCGTAATGTGTCTAATATGCAGGTACACGAGTCTTAAGCGTCATGAGCCAGTTTCATTCAGGAAGTACAGAGCTGCGGGTGTTTTATAGATTATGTTGCGTTATGGTGCTGGTAGGAACTTACCTAAGGGGAACCTGAAGGGTCTGACAGTGATACTCTCGCTGCGACGGTTGCGGTAACCCGCAAGATGGTGCCATGCAGCGGATGCCCCCGCACTGTTTTTTCTAATAATCTGAGAATGTGTGCATTGAAGCCCGGTATGATGCGCTATGCCTCACGATAAATCCTTTGAAATATCAGGAAAATTCCGGTAAAGTTTTAAGACTGTGTGGCTATACCCAGATATAGTCTCATAACCACGGGTTTCTCGTGCCAGTGCATAATGCCGCTATAACGGGTGGATACGCCCGCTTACGCGGGTCCAAATGCTCCTGGCATGGGTTACCCCAGGCGTTTCCGCTAACCCGCACATTTTTATGATGCTGTGGGCCCGGGGCGTCAATCAATCCCGTAAAAATGTTCCGCAAGGCTGGCTCGCGCCTGAAGGCGAGTCGGAACCGGCGAGACGACAGGAGAAATATGATTCAGCAGGAGTCGCGACTGAAGGTCGCCGATAACACTGGTGCGAAGGAAATCCTGACCATCCGTGTGCTTGGTGGTTCCTCGCGTCGCTACGCAGGCATCGGCGATATTATCGTCGCAACCGTCAAGGATGCAATTCCTGGCGGCACTGTTAAAAAGGGTGACGTTGTGAAAGCAGTCGTCGTCCGTACCAAGAAGGCAACCCGTCGCGCAGACGGATCCTACATCAAGTTCGACGAGAACTCAGCAGTTATTCTGAAGAACACTGATGGTGATCCCCGTGGTACCCGTATCTTTGGTCCCGTTGGTCGTGAACTTCGCGATAAGAAGTTCATGAAGATTGTTTCGCTGGCTCCGGAGGTGCTCTAACTCATGGCTAAGATCAAGTCCGGCGACCTGGTTCAGGTTATTTCCGGTGCAGACAAGGGTAAGCAGGGTAAAGTTCTGAAGGTTATCCCCAGGGAAAACCGCGTGATTGTTGAGGGCGTTAAGGTCGTCACCAAGCACACCAAGGCAAACCCCGTAACCGGCGCAGCAGGCGGTATTCAGAAGGTGGAGGCACCGATTCACGTTTCGAACGTGGCAATCGTTGATCCTGAGACCGAGAAGCCGACCCGTGTTGGTTTCCGCGAAGAGACTGTAGAGCGTAATGGCAAGCAGCGTACCGTTCGCGTGCGCGTTGCTAAGCGTTCGGGGAAGGATATCTAATGAGCGAGACCAAGATTACCCCCCGCTTTAAGACCAAGTACGCTGAGGTTGTCGTCCCCGCGCTGCAGGAAGAGTTCAAATACCAGAACGTCATGCAGACCCCGAAGTTCGTTAAGGTCGTTGTAAACATGGGTGTTGGCGAGGCAGCTCGCGATGCAAAGCTCATGGACGGCGCTATCCGCGATCTCACCGCTATTACCGGTCAGAAGCCGGTTGTAACCCGTGCCAAGAAATCCATCGCACAGTTCAAACTGCGTGAAGGCATGCCAATCGGCGCACACGTTACCCTGCGTGGCGACCGCATGTGGGAGTTCCTGGACCGCCTGGTTACCCTGGCCCTGCCCCGTATCCGCGATTTCCGCGGTCTTTCCGATCGCCAGTTCGACGGTAACGGCAACTACACCTTCGGCCTCACCGAGCAGTCCATGTTCCACGAAATCGATCAGGATTCGATTGACCGCGTGCGTGGTATGGACATCACCGTGGTGACCAGCGCCGAGACCGACGATGAAGGCCGTGCCATGCTGAAGGCACTGGGCTTCCCGTTCAAGACCAACTAACGACTACGTTGCAGGTCCAGAGTCTGTTACCGCAGATTAGGGAAACCACAACGAGGAAGGGCTACAGCCCAAAATGACTATGACTGATCCGGTCGCAGATATGCTGACCCGTTTGCGCAACGCAAACTCCGCATACCACGACACCGTATCTATGCCCTACTCGAAGCTCAAGGCTCGCATCGCCGAGATCCTGAAGGCTGAGGGCTACATTGCCGATGTTAAGGAAGAGGAAGCAAAGGTTGGCAAGACCCTGACCCTCGTTCTTAAGTACGGTCCGTCCCGCGAGCGTTCCATCGCTGGCGTGCGTCGTATTTCCAAGCCGGGCCTGCGTACCTACGCAAAGTCCACGAACCTGCCTCGGGTTCTGGGTGGTCTCGGTACCGCTATTCTGTCCACCTCCTCGGGCCTGCTCACTGATAAGCAGGCTGCGAAGAAGGGTGTGGGCGGCGAAGTTCTCGCCTACATCTGGTAGTCGGTTAGAAGAGAAAGGAAGAGAAGAATGTCACGTATTGGACGTCTCCCCATCTCGGTTCCAGCCGGCGTTGAGGTAAAGGTCGATGGCAACCTGGTGACCGTTAAAGGTTCCAAGGGTGAGCTGAGCCACCAGGTGGCTTCCCCCATTACTGTTGCTCTAAACGACAATGAAATCGCGGTATCGCGCCCGAACGACGAGCGTGTTTCTCGCTCGCTGCATGGTCTGACTCGTACCCTGATTCAGAACATGATTATCGGTGTGACCAACGGCTATGAGAAGAAGCTGGAAATTGTTGGTACCGGTTACCGTGTGACCGCGAAGGGTAACGACCTGGAATTCGCTCTAGGTTACTCCCACCCGATTAGCGTTTCTGCACCCGAAGGTGTTTCCTTCGCCGTGGAAGGCGCTAACAAGCTGACCATTTCGGGTATCGATAAGCAGCTCGTCGGTCAGGTTGCAGCAAACATTCGTGGTCTGCGTAAGCCCGATCCCTATAAGGGCAAGGGTGTTCGCTACGCAGGTGAGCACATCCGCCGCAAGGTCGGAAAGGCTGGTAAGTAAACATGGCTATCAAGTCGAAGGCATCGCAGCGTGCACGCCGTCACGCTCGCATCCGCAAGTATGTTTCGGGTACCGCTGCGCGTCCGCGCCTGTGCGTCACCCGTTCGAGCCGTCACATGTTCGTTCAGGTTATCGACGATGTCAAGGGCGTAACCCTGGCATCCGCCTCCACTATGGAAGCAGAGCTTCGTGCCGCAACCGATCTGGACAAGACCGCTAAAGCAAAGCGCGTTGGTGAGCTTGTAGCAGAGCGCGCTAAGGCAGCCGGTATTGAAACTGTCGTGTTTGACCGCGGCGGCAACAAATACCACGGTCGTGTTGCAGCAGTTGCTGATGGCGCACGTGAAGGAGGTCTGGCACTCTAATGAGCGAACAGAACGTAAAGGAAACTCAGGTGAGCGAAGCAGTAGCAGCTGAAACCGCTGAGACTTCCAAGCAGCGCGAAGAGCGCCGCAACAACCGCGGCGAGCGTCGCGGTCGCGGTGATCGTAAGAACCGCGCACGCGAGGAGGAAAAAGACAAGTACATCGAGCGCGTGGTAACCATCAACCGCGTGTCCAAGGTCGTCAAGGGCGGTCGTCGCTTCAGCTTCACCGCTCTGGTCGTTGTTGGTGACGGCAATGGTATGGTCGGCGTTGGCTATGGCAAGGCTAAGGAAGTTCCAGCAGCTATTGCCAAAGGTGTTGAGGAAGCTAAGAAGAACTTCTTCCGTGTACCCCGCATCGAGAACCGCACCATTCCCCACCGCGTACAGGGTGAGGAAGCAGCAGGCGTTGTGATGCTCCGCCCGGCAACCGCTGGTACCGGTGTGATCGCTGGTGGCCCCGTGCGTGCAGTGCTCGAAGCAGCAGGTATCCATGATGTGCTGTCGAAGTCTCTCGGTTCCTCGAACCAGATCAACATTGTTCACGCAACCGTTGCAGCACTCAAGCAACTGGAAGAGCCTCTGGCAGTTGCAGCCCGTCGTGGTCTGCCCAACGATGAGGTTATCCCCAGCTACCTGCGCAACACCAAGTCCGATAAGGCAGGTGCGTAATGGCTAAGCGTATTCAGCCCAGCGACGCAAAGCTGGAAATTACCCAGGTTAAATCCTATGTTGGTCAGAAGCAGAACATGCGCGACACCCTACGTTCCCTCGGCCTTAAGCGCCCGGGCAACAAGGTAGTGCGCACTGCCGACCCCGTCACCGTTGGCATGGTTAACACCGTTGCTCACCTGGTGAAGGTTGAGGAGGTCAAGTAAGATGGCAGACGCTATCAAGATTCACGATCTGCGCCCGGCACCGGGTGCCCACAAGGCAAAGACCCGCGTAGGCCGCGGTGAAGGCTCCAAGGGTAAGACCGCAGGTCGCGGTACCAAAGGTACCAAGGCTCGTTACCAGGTTCGTCCCGGCTTCGAGGGCGGTCAGCTTCCGTTGCACATGCGCCTGCCGAAGCTGCGCGGATTCAAGAACCCGTTCCGTACCGAGTACCAGGTTGTTAACCTGAAGCGCATTCAGGAACTGTTCCCCGAAGGTGGCGAGGTCACCGTCGAGGCCCTAGTCGCTAAGGGCGCCGTTCGTAAGAACGAGCTTGTGAAGGTTCTGGGCGACGGCGACATCACCGTCAAGGTGAACGTTGTGGTTGATAAGGCTTCTGCATCCGCAATCTCTAAGATTGAGGCGGCAGGCGGTTCTGTAACCGTTAAGTAGTCTTCAGACTCACTAGATGGCTCCCGCACATGAGGCGGGGGCCATCTTCTTTGAGCAGCAAGAGTCTGCATTAAAGCTTTTATGATGTATTTAACGTCTCAGAAATTCTAGAAAATTCATCTTAAATAACGCTCACAGAATACAAAATACACATATCTCGCGCCGTGGTTATCGACAACACCGGTGAACAGGCTAGACTGGAAGGTATGTGTTTAGCGTGTTCCTAACATCTGTGTTAGCGAATACATACCCCAAGATCTTCAGGAGGACATGTGCTTAGCGCGTTCGGGCGAGTCATTAAGACCGCCGACCTGCGACGTAAGCTGCTGTTTACCCTAGGCATGATTGTGCTGTACCGTATGGGCACCTTCATTCCCGCCCCTGGTATTTCCTACGGCACGGTTCAGCAGTGTCTTAACGCCAACCAAACTCACGGTGGCGCCTACGACATCATCAACCTGTTCAGCGGTGGTGCACTCCTACAGCTTTCTATCTTCGCGCTGGGTGTGATGCCCTACATTACGGCAAGCATTATTATTCAGCTGTTGCGCGTGGTCATTCCTCGTTTCCAAGAGCTGCACGATGAAGGGGCTCAGGGACAGGCCAAACTCACTCAATACACCCGTTATCTCACTATCGCTCTTGCGCTTCTCAACGCTACCACGATTGTGTCTATGGCACGCTCTGGCGTGCTTCTGGGGAACTGCCCCGGTATTATCCCGCAAGACGATGTGCTGCACATCCTGGTTATTATCATTACTCTGTGTGCCGGTACCGGCGTCATCATGTGGATGGGAGAGCAAATTACTGAGCGCGGCGTGGGCAATGGCATGTCTTTGCTTATCTTCACCTCAATTGCTTCCTCATTCCCGAATGCTCTGGGCTCAATCCTGGAACAGCAGGGTCCGTTCGTCTTCTGGTCCGTGTGCCTTGTGGGCCTTGCCGTGATGCTTGCTGTGGTCTACGTGGAGCAGTCTGTACGCCGCGTTCCCGTGCAATACGCTAAACGCATGATTGGTCGCCGTACTATTGGCGGTACCAGCACCTATATTCCGCTCAAAGTCAATATGGCGGGCGTTATTCCCATCATCTTTGCCTCCTCACTGCTGACTTTGCCTGGTATTATCGCGCAGTTCAATACACCACAGGGCGGTGCAGCACCCCCCGAATGGGTGAACTGGGTAAATACTTACCTTACGAGGGGCGATCATCCGCTGTACATCGCTCTGTACTTCCTGCTGATTCTTGGATTCACGTATTTCTATGTTGCGGTGACTTTCGATCCGGTCGAGGTTGCAGACAATATGAAGAAATATGGCGGCTTTATTCCGGGTGTTCGCGCGGGTAAGCCCACTGAACGTTACCTCAGCTATGTGCTAACCCGCATTACACTGCCGGGTTCGCTTTACCTCGCTGTGGTTTCCATGATTCCGCTTGTTGCGTTGGTTCTCTTCAACGCAAACCAGAACTTCCCGTTCGGCGGTGCATCGCTGCTGATCGTGGTGGGTGTTGGTCTTGATACTCTCAAGCAGGTCAGCGCCCAGCTTCAACAACGAAACTATGAAGGATTGCTTCGATGAACCGTCTTCTGATCATAGGCCCTCCCGGTGCCGGTAAAGGCACTCAGGCCGTCAAGATTGCTGAGGAGCTGAAGATTCCCGCGATTTCGACCGGCGATATTTTCCGGAAGAACATTAAGGAAGAGACCGAGCTCGGTAAGGAAGCGAAGTCGTATATTGACTCCGGCAACCTCGTGCCCGATTCTGTTACGAACAATATGGTGCGTGCTCGCCTTGACGAAGCCGATGCGGCACACGGTTTCCTTCTCGACGGATACCCCCGCAACATCGCTCAGGTTCACGAGCTTGATGCTATCCTTGCGGATAAAAACCAGCAGATTGATCGTGTACTTTTGCTCGTTGCAGATAATGATGAGCTTGTTGCCCGACTGCTCAACCGAGCTGCCGAGCAGGGGCGCACCGACGATAATGAAGAGGTCATTCGCCATCGCTTGAAGGTGTATGAAGAAGAAACCGCACCGCTGATCGCGATTTATCGTGAACGCGGTATCGTCAAAGAGGTTAACGGTTTAGGCGAGATTGCCGACGTGACCGAACGTATTCTTAAAGCCCTATCTTAGGGATATACATTATAAGCTGCGCCTCCGTCATCGTGCGGGGGCGCAGCTGCATGAACGCACTGCCGCAGTAATGGTGATACGGCAATGCTCTTAGGACTCAGAACGAGAAGGAACCCTATGGCACGTGTAGAGGTCAAAACTAATACCGAATTACACCACATGTCGCGCGCAGGCATTATAACCAGCCGTGCGTTGGATGAGGCAGTTGCGGCTGCAAAGCCCGGAGTGAGTACCGCAGAGCTCAATAAAGTTTTCGAGCGCAGTCTAGAAGAACAAGGCGGAACCTCGAACTTTTATGGTTATTATGACTACCCTGCAAGTATCTGCACCTCTGTGAATCATGAGGTGGTACATGGCATACCCGGTGACTGTATCCTTCAAGACGGCGATATTATCTCCATTGATGGAGGCGCCTATATTATTGACCCGGCTACTAAGAAGCAGTGGCACGGCGATTCTGCACGAACTGTATTGGTTGGAAATACTTCACAGGCCCGCCGAGACCTATCCGATATAACCCGGGAAGCCCTCTGGCACGGTATCGCAGCACTGGCACACGCAAAGAAAATCGGCGAGGTTGGGATTGCAATCGAAGAATTCGTGCGCAGCGAAACCGGGAATACATACGGTATCATCGAAGACTATGTAGGCCACGGCATCGGTACCCACATGCATATGGCGCCCGACGTGCTGAACTACGCCGCCCGTGATCTCGGCCCAAAAATTAAACCTGGCATGGCATTTGCAATCGAACCCATGCTTGTAACGGGGAATACCGATACCACCGTACTTGAGGATGACTGGACAGTCATTACAACCGATGGATCGGATGCCTGCCAATGGGAGCACTCGGTTGCCGTGCATCGAGATGGCCTGTGGGTTCTAACCGCAGAAGATGGGGGAGCCTCTGAACTGGCACGCTTCGGCATTATCCCCGTACCGATTCCTAAGTAGCATCTGCCCATTTTGGGGTGTGCATCCTTGACAATCATCGAGCATCTATAACGCCCGAAGGAAAAATATGAGCGAAACTCTGACAGGCTGCGCCGCAGCTTCAACCGATTCCACGTCGCGCTCCACCAAAGTACCCGTGGAGATTTCAAGCGTGCGCCCTGAACCGGGAAAAATTGCGCTCAAAGCACCCCGGCGAACAAAACCGCCCAAGCATATTGCCGATTTTGATATGGCAGGGCGCCGTGAATTCCTCAAGGAACTGGGATACCAGCCCTTCCGTGCATCGCAGCTCTCAAAGCACTATTTCGAACGACTGGTTAACGATCCGGCGCAGATGACAGACCTGCCTGCTCAGGATCGTGACGAGATAGTATCCCGTGCAATGCCGCAGCTGCTAACTCCCGTGCGAACCCTAGAAGCTGACGGCGGGGATACCCTCAAAGTCGTACATCGTCTTTTCGATGGGGCGCTTATTGAATCGGTCATTATGCGGTATGACAACCGCGTCACCATGTGTATTTCCTCGCAGGCTGGATGCGGTATGAACTGCCCCTTTTGTGCCACCGGGCAGCAGGGGCTCACCCGCAATCTCTCGACCGCAGAAATCGTGGAGCAAGTAGTTGCTGGGGCACGATATCTGAAACAGATGAAGGGTCTTGACAAGGCCGATGGAGGGTCGGAAGATACCCGCCCGCTACGCGTCTCCAATATTGTATTTATGGGAATGGGCGAGGCGCTCGCAAACTATAAATCAACGATGGGCGCGGTGCACCGTCTGATCGATCCCGCTCCCGAGGGACTGGGTATCTCCGCGCGCGGACTTACGATGTCTACCGTGGGTTTGGTGCCCGGTATCCGCAAGTTTGAGCTGGAGAAACTGCCGATTACGCTTGCCCTATCGCTGCACGCGCCGGATGATGAACTGCGCGATGAGCTTATTCCCATCAACCAGCGGTGGAAGGTTGATGAGACTCTGGATGCCGCATACGATTATTACCGCACGACCGGGCGGCGCATCTCAATTGAATATGCGCTTATTCGCGATATTAACGACCAGGGATGGCGCGCCGATTTGCTGGGGAAAAAGCTCGCGCAGCGCGGTCGCGGATGGGTGCATGTAAACCCTATTCCGTTGAATCCGACTCCTGGCTCAAAATGGACAGCATCGCGTAAGGGCGTGGAGCAGAATTTTGTGGAGCGTCTGCGGGCACACGGTATCCCAACGACAATTCGCGATACTCGCGGTTCTGATATTGATGGTGCATGTGGCCAGCTCGCTGCCAAAGAAGAAGAGTAGGGGCGCCTCATACCGGATAATAGTCCTTATTCTGCAGTTGTTTAAAAGGCAACTATGTCGTATAGTTGATAGTTGGCTGTTTGTACCAGCGTTAAGTGCGCCCTTTTGCAGGTGTAAAACGCTCTTCACCAGTGTGTGAAGATATACAGCATCAGAAGATAGAACTGTTCAGAGCGTAAACTCTGGGCACCGACGTTAGCGGAGGATATGGCAAAGAAAGACGGCGTCATCGAGATCGAGGGCTCTGTGGTTGAGGCTTTGCCCAATGCGATGTTCCGTGTTGAGCTAGACAATGGTCACAAGGTTCTCGCGCACATCTCGGGTAAGATGCGTCAGCACTACATTCGAATCCTGCCTGAGGATCGCGTGGTAGTGGAACTGAGCCCCTACGACCTGTCCCGTGGTCGTATCGTCTACCGTTATAAGTAAAACCCGATCATTAAACGTCGCTTCGGCGGCGTTTAAGTCGTGTTCATAGGGATAAATAGTTCTTCTGGTTGCCCAGTAAGAACCTCTTATCTCGCCAGTTATCAAGTTGCAATCAAAAGGAATGCGATGAAGGTCAAGCCGAGCGTTAAGCCGATCTGCGATAAGTGCAAAGTGATTCGCCGTCATGGCGTAGTCATGGTGATCTGCGAAAACCCGCGCCACAAACAGCGCCAGGGCTAAGCCCACGGTAGCTGCGTAACACCGCCTGCGGGCGGAATCGTCATAGGCACCGCTCCGCATTTTTTATCGAGTGATAAAGGATGTGGATACCTCCGGACTCAGAGGCCGGGGACCGGGCAAATACCCGGGCAGTGATGCTACAGACCTCTGGAAAACAACAAGGAGAAGCCAGTATGGCACGTCTCGCTGGAGTTGATATTCCCCGCGAAAAGCGCGTGGAAGTTGCTCTCACTTACATTTACGGCGTGGGCAAGACCCGTGCTCACGAAACCCTCGCTGCTACCGGCGTGAACCCTGACACCCGCGTCAAGGATCTCACCGACCAGGAGCTCGTGGCACTTCGTGACTTCATCGAAGGCAACTACAAGGTTGAAGGTGATCTTCGCCGCGAGGTTGCAGCCGATATTCGCCGCAAGGTTGAAATCGGCAGCTACCAGGGTCTGCGTCACCGTCGCGGCCTGCCGGTTCACGGTCAGCGCACCAAGACCAACGCACGTACCCGTAAGGGCCCAAAGCGTACCGTCGCAGGTAAGAAGAAGTAAGCAACGTTGCTCTGTCGAACTATCAGTATCGACCAACGTATTAGAAAACCTTTGTAGGAGAATCAATAATGCCTCCCAAGACTCGCGCCGCGGCTGCTCGCAAGACCCGCCGCAAGGTCAGCAAGAATATCGTTGCTGGTCAGGCTCACATCAAGTCGACCTTCAACAACACTATCGTCTCCATTACCGATCCCACTGGTGCAGTAATCTCGTGGTCCTCTGCAGGCGACATGGGTTTCAAGGGCTCTCGTAAGTCCACCCCCTACGCCGCACAGCTAGCTGCTGAGACTGCCGCAAACCGTGCTAAGGAACACGGCGTCCGTAAGGTTGATGTTTTCGTAAAGGGCCCCGGTTCTGGCCGTGAGACCGCAATCCGCTCTCTGCAGGCAGCAGGCCTAGAGGTTGGTTCGATTCAGGACGTAACCCCCGTAGCTCACAACGGTTGCCGTCCGCCGAAGCGCCGCCGCGTCTAATTAGGCGAATGCCTAATCCCTCTGCGGCTGTCGTCTTCACAGATAACACCAAAGAGTCCAGACACCCGTCTGCTTCCTAAAATCTGTTTTCCCAAACTTGTGGGCTCATATAGCGGAGCTCACCGAAAGGAAACAAAGTGCTTATTGCACAGCGCCCCACTCTGACTGAAGAGGTCGTAGCGCCGAACCGTTCGCGCTTCACCATCGAGCCCCTTGAGCCGGGCTTCGGCTACACCATGGGTAACTCCCTCCGCCGCACCCTGCTGTCCTCCATTCCCGGCGCCGCTGTTACCAGCGTTCGTATCGACGGTGTTTTGCACGAGTTCAGCACTGTTCCCGGAGTTACCGAAGATGTCACCGAGATTATCTTGAACGTCAAGAAGCTCTCGATTTCTTCGGAAAATGACGAGCCCGTAGTTGCATACCTGCGTAAGCAGGGCGAGGGTGAACTTACTGCAGCCGACATTGAAGTACCTGCCGGTGTTGAGATTCACAACCCGGAACTGCACATCGCAACCCTCAATGCGAAGGCAAACTTCAATGCCGAACTGATTATTGAGCGCGGTCGCGGTTATGTGTCTGCAGCTCAGAACAAGACCGGTGATGCAGAGATCGGCCGTATTCCGGTTGATTCTATTTACTCCCCGGTTCTGAAGGTTACCTTCAGCGTTAACGCAACCCGTGTTGAACAGCGCACCGACTTCGACAGCCTGACTTTGGACGTCGAAACCAAGGAAGCCATTGCACCGCGCGATGCCGTCGCATCCGCAGGCAGCACCCTGGTTGAGCTCTTCGGACTTGCACGTGAGCTCAACGTTGCTGCCGAGGGTATCGAGGTTGGTCCGTCGCCTGCCGACGAGTCCATGGCTGCCGATTTGGCTCTGCCGATTGAGGACCTTAACATGTCCGTTCGATCCTACAACTGCCTCAAGCGCGAGGGCATCCACACCGTGGGCGAGCTCGTGACTCGTAGCGAGGCGGATCTGATGGATATTCGTAACTTCGGTGCTAAATCCATTGATGAGGTCAAGGATAAGCTGCATGAGCTTGGTCTGGCTCTCAAGGATTCCCCTCCGGGCTTTGAACCCGTTGCTCGTGCATACGATGACGAAGACGGTTCCGGCGAATAAATTTCGATCGAATAGTTCACCCGGTTGTTCCGGGATCAGTAATCGTGGTTCCTAAGTCCCGTTGTTGGGGCGGTGGAACGTAAATCATGGAGAAATAACTATGCCTACTCCCACTAAGGGTCCCCGCCTCGGCGGTTCCCCGACCCATGAGCGCCTAATGCTCAATAACCTGTCGGCGCAGCTCTTCCAGCACAAGCGCATCACCACCACCTTGACTAAGGCAAAGCGTATGCGCCCGGTGGCTGAACGTTTCATCACCTTCGGTAAGAAGGGCGATTTGGCGGCTCGCCGTCGCGTGCTGCGATCCATTACCGACAAGTCCGTAGTACACGAGCTTTTTACTGTAATCGCACCGGCAATGGCCGAGCGTCCCGGTGGCTACACTCGCATCACCAAGATCGGTAACCGTAAGGGCGATAACGCACCTATGGCCGTTATCGAACTCGTAATGGAGCCTGTAGAAACTAAGGGTGCTGTTGCAGAAGCTACCAAGGTTACTGAGAAGGCTGCCGAAGCTCCCAAGGCTGAAGCAAAGAAGACAAAAGCTGAAAAGGCTGAACCTAAGGAAGAAGCTAAGCCCGCTAAGTCTGAAGGTACCGAGGGTCTGCCCGCAGGTGCACACGCTCCGTTAGAATCTGGTGAGGCTCCCGAAGGCTTCGAGGTCAAGGGTAACGCTGACTCGATGAAGTACCACGTGCCTGGCTCCCGCTGGTATGCAAACACCATCGCCGAAATCTGGTTTGCCTCCGCTGAGTCGGCTGAGGCGGCAGGTTACGCACCCGCCGGTGGTGCAGCAGCTCAGAAGGTTTCTGCTGAGTAAGCACAGCTAACACGCGCGTTAGTGTATCGTCAAAATCCGTCGCCTAGGTTCATAGGCGACGGATTTTGCGTGTTTCAGACGTACATTCTTGGGCAATTCACCAGGTATTGTTGAAGGGCGAAAGGGGGAAAGCTACTGTGTCTGATCAGTTACAAGAACCTGGTCCTCAGGCATCACAGATCAACCTGGACTCACAGTCATCATCTGGCGATGGGGACGTGCTGGGCACGCAGCGGGTACGTATCGACTGCGCCTATGACGGCACGTTGTTTAGCGGGTGGGCAAGGCAGCCTAATCTGGTAACTGTGCAGGGTGTATTAGAGGATGCGCTGGAGCTGGTGCTTCGCACGCATCACCGAGTGACGGTCGCCGGTCGTACCGATGCCGGAGTACATGCACAGGCGCAAACTATTCACCTTGATATTGCCGCCGAAACCTGGCAGAAACTTACCGGGCGTGACGGGCTGGCAGATCCAGCTGAGTCGCTCAAGCGTAAGGTTTCTGGTGCCCTGAAACGAACCCTGGCGCAGGCAGAACATACGCTAGGAATCCCTGAGCGTATGCGCGG
Source organism: Rothia sp. HMSC08A08 (assembly GCF_001808385.1). NCBI lineage: Bacteria > Bacillati > Actinomycetota > Actinomycetes > Micrococcales > Micrococcaceae > Rothia > Rothia sp. HMSC08A08. The sequence continues at coordinate 39,161 of NZ_KV793062.1, read as the reverse complement.
GCTTCTTCAAGGATCTCTTGTGCTTCACCAGGTACAGCCCGTGCCGCAGGACTTTGATGCGCGGTTTTCAGCGACCGGCAGGCGGTATACGTACCGCATCCTGGATGGACAGGGGAGTAGCCCCGATCCGCTGCGCCGCGCGTATGCCTGGTGCATTCCCGAAAGCCTAGACCTTGAAGATCTTAACAAGGCAGCTCATGAACTTACGGGGCTACATGATTTTCTCTCGTTCTGTAAGCCGCGTGAGGGAGCTACGACGATTCGTGAACTCCGCCGTATATACCTAACACGCCATGATGACGGAGTTATTGAAGCGACAGTTGAGGCAGACGCTTTTTGTCACCATATGGTGCGCTCGCTTATAGGGGCACTAGTTCTCTACGGCACCGGAAAACGGACCCAAGCATGGCTGCGGGAACGCCTAGAAAACCCGCAGCGGGATGCCTCACTCATTATGGCACCCCCGCATGGATTAGCTCTTGCACACATTGATTATCCAGCGCCTGAAGAGTACGGTCTGCAGGCACGAGCTACTCGGGCGATGCGGCAGAGCAACATTTTTAACGGGGAATCCGCGCCATTTAAGGGTTTTGGTGTGGATTAAGCACCTAAATTGCTGTATAGTTTTGCTAGTTGTGCGTGTTCTGCCCGAGCACGCTCTCGGCACTGTCTAGTTGCAGGACGTCAAGGTGCCGCAGAGTACGGGTCAGAACGGGCGAGCATTCGGTCCTCACCCGGATTCGTCATGCACGTAGTAATAGGCGTGATACCCAACTAAGCGCCGAATGTACATTTCGAGACAAAGGCCAATATTTTGCGCACTTATACTCCTAAGCCCGGCGAAGTTGAGCGCCAGTGGCACATCATTGATGCCACCGATGTGGTGCTCGGTCGCCTCGCAAGCCAGACCGCTATCCTGCTGCGCGGTAAGCACAAGCCGACTTTTACCCCGAACGTGGACACCGGCGATTTCGTGATCATCGTGAATGCCGAGAAGGTCGCTCTGACCGGTGCAAAGCTTGAGCAGAAGCGTGCATACCGCCACTCGGGTTACCCTGGCGGTCTGAAGTCCGTCAATTATGCAGAGCTTCTTGAAACCAACCCTGTTCGTGCAGTTGAGAAGGCTGTGAAGGGCATGCTGCCTAAGAACAAGCTAGCTGCACAGCAGATCAAGAAGCTGAAGGTCTACGCTGGTCCCGAGCACCCGCACGCGGCACAGCAGCCCAAGACCTACGAATTCAACCAGGTCGCCCAGTAATTCGGGCCTACGAAGAAACTATTAGGAGAAATCGTGGCTCAGAACGAAGAGCAGATCGTAGTCGAGGAAGAGCTCACTAGCTACACCTCGGAATCCGCAGCCCCCGTCGCGGCGGCTGCACAGACAAGCCGTCCGGCACTGACTGTTGCAGGTGCTGCAGTCGGTCGTCGTAAGGAAGCAGTGGCACGTGTTCGCGTGGTTCCCGGTTCCGGTAACTGGACCATTAACGGCCGTAGCCTGGATAGCTACTTCCCCAATAAATTGCATCAGCAGGATGTGAACCAGCCGTTCAAGATCCTGGAACTTGAAGGTGCTTACGATGTGATTGCACGCATCAGCGGTGGTGGTCCCTCCGGTCAGGCAGGCGCGCTGCGCCTCGGTATCGCTCGTGCCCTCAACGAGATTGATCGTGAGAACAATCGTCCCGCGCTGAAGAAGGCAGGCTTCTTGACTCGCGACGCACGTGTTATCGAGCGTAAGAAGGCCGGTCTCAAGAAAGCACGCAAGGCTTCGCAGTTCTCCAAGCGTTAATCGCTGGTTCTGCTGCACAAAGCCCCCGCACTTCCCAAAGAAGCGCGGGGGCTTTGTGCGTTATAAGGGGTTTACCTGCATAAGGTTGCGATAACTGTTACATTTGTCACTCATTCTCACTCTCGGTACAGTTAAAGTGTCAAAGCAGACACGAACGGAAAGAGAATTCATGACAGAAAAGAACCTTCAGCCCGCAACGGAGCAGGTCGAGAGCACCGTACCCGAAACCGCTCCTCAGTCTTCCGATGTTGCAGATCCAGCTGTATCAGAGAAAAAGCACGCGATTAAAGAAGCTCTCAAGCCTCAAGTTCGTCGCACCTCGGTGGTTGAAGACTATGCGGCAGAACTGGATGAAATGGCATCTCTCACCCATGCTCTGAGCGGAAATAAGAAAAGCTCAAGGAGCGATGCCTGGAAGATTGGCTACCCCTACGATGAAAAACTCGGTCGTAAAGCATACGAAAAAGAAAAACGCGCATTGCAGATTGAGCTTCTGAAGCTCCAGCTATGGGCAAAATCGACCGGGCAGAAAATCCTCATTATTTTTGAGGGACGCGATGCTGCGGGTAAGGGTGGTTCCATCAAACGCTTTACGGAACACCTGAACCCCCGTGGGGCTCGCGTGGTGGCTCTTGAAAAGCCAACCGATATTGAACAGACTCAGTGGTATTTCCAGCGCTATATCAAGCACTTACCCTCTGGTGGCGAGATCGTCATGATGGACCGTTCCTGGTACAACCGCGCCGGGGTTGAGCGTGTGATGGGCTATTGCACGCAGGCCCAGTACTTCGAGTTTATGCGCGAAGTACCCGACCTGGAGCGTATGCTCGTGAACTCGGGCATTAAGCTCATTAAGTTCTGGTTCTCAGTCACCAAGCAGGAGCAGCTGGCACGCTTTACCTCACGCCGCACCGATCCTGTTCGTCAGTGGAAGCTATCACCTACTGACCTAGCTTCGCTCGATAAGTGGGATGATTACACTGCTGCGAAAGAAGCCATGTTCTTCTACACCCATACCGGCGATGCTCCGTGGACCGTTATCAAGTCAAATGATAAGAAGCGTGCTCGTCTGGAAGCCATGCGTTACGTGCTCTCACAGTTCGAGTACACCTCAAAAGACCGTGAAGTCGTGGGAACTTGCGATCCTTTGATTGTACGTTCTGCAACGGATGTTTTTGAAGAAGAAGGCGGCAGTGACCCCGAAGGTTTCCCTGTCATCCAATAAATAAAACTTTTGGTTGGTTTATTCAATAAACCTGCTAAGAAAATAACTAAGAACCGCCCCTGCCTACCAAAGCGGGGGCGGTTCCGGCGTAAGATAGTAAGGTGACTGAACGACTTTTTGGAACTGATGGCGTGCGCGGCCTCGCGAATGAGATTATCACTCCGGCACTCGCTCTTGAGCTCGCGCAGGCAGCCGCCCTTGTACTTGGACACGAGCAGGTCGCCGAAGGCACCCGCCCCCGCGCCGTAATCGCTAACGATTCACGCGCATCCGCAGATTTTATTGTCTCTGCCATGAAAGCCGGGTTTACCAGCGCTGGTGTGGACGTGTTGGACGCGGGAATCGTCCCCACTCCGGCCGCCGCCTACTTAGTGGCTTACACGGATGCAGACTTTGGTGTGATGATCTCAGCATCGCATAACCCCGCCGCCGATAACGGCATTAAATTCTTGGCGCGTGGTGGACAAAAGCTTGAAGACGCCACCGAAGATGCCATTGAGCGCGTGTACCGGGAAAAGAACTTTAGGTACCCTACCGGGGGTGAGGTCGGCTCTATCTGCGCCCTAGAGAACGGTACCGAGGCATACGTTAAGCACCTAGTTTCCACGCTAGAAGACGAGAAGCCTCTCGCAGGTCTTAAGGTTGTGCTGGACTGCGCAAATGGTGCGGCTTATGCAGCTTCTCCTGCGGCCTTCACCCGGCTAGGAGCCGAGGTTATAGCGCTTGCTGCTGAACCGAACGGCACCAATATCAACGATGGCGTAGGTTCTACGCATCCACAGTCCCTTCAAGCTGCCGTCGTTGAACACGGCGCAACCTTGGGGATTGCACACGATGGTGACTCCGACCGATGTCAGGCAGTTGATGAGCAGGGGAACCTGGTAGACGGCGATCAGATTATGGCTATTCTTGCCTTGGCGGCGCATCGTGCTGGGCACCTGAGCCAGAACACTCTGGTGGCAACCGTGATGAGCAGCCTAGGGCTTGAACTCTATCTGCGTGAGCATGGCATTTCGCTGGTGCGCACCGCCGTGGGAGATCGTTATGTACTCGAAGAGATGCGTGAGCACGGGTATAACCTAGGCGGTGAGCAGTCCGGGCATGTGATTATGAGTGACTATGCGACCACGGGTGACGGTGTGCTCACCGGGATTCAGCTTGCCGCTGAGGTGGCGCGTAGCGGAGAGAAACTTTCTGTGCTGGCCTCACGGATGCAACCCACCCCGCAGCGTTTGATCAACGTGAAGGGCGTAGATCGTGCCGGAGTTTCAACCAATGCTGCTCTAAATGCTGCTGTGGCCGATGCTGAGAAGGGGCTGGGGGAGAGCGGGCGTGTTCTTCTGCGTGCTTCTGGAACCGAACCGCTGGTACGCGTTATGGTTGAGGCCGCTACGCAGGAGCAAGCCGATTCTGTTGCTCAGCATCTTGCGGATGTGGTGGCGAAAGAACTGGCTCTCTAGTCTTACAAGCTTTCTAGAAAATTGTGATGCGTATCGTTGGCGGAATAGAAATATTTCGCCAACGATACGCATTTTGTTTATAGCGCAGGTTCAGCTCATATCGGCAGATTTATTCGAGTTGAAAAATACCGTGGGGCACATCCAAAATCGGATGCGCCCCACGGCTTTTGTTGAATGACTAGTTATGTTTGAATCGGAGTGATCCGTAGATTACTTCTTAGCGAGGGAATCGCGGATTTCCTTGAGAAGAGTAAGTTCAGTTTCTTCTATTTCTTCAACCTTGTTGCGGGTAACCCTTTCGTTGAGCTTTTGAACTGGAAGAACAACGGCGAAGTACACGGCAGCCGCAATAAGCAGGAAGTTTACGACAGCGGTCAGAAAGACACCGATTTTAATCTGACCGAAGACGAGGAAAGAATCAAAGTTCGGAAACTGGAAGAGCATGGAAATTGCGGGCATGAGCACCGACTGAACCAGTGCAGTCACAACTGCGGTGAACGCAGTACCCATGATGATACCGACTGCAAGGTCGATAACGTTGCCACGAATCAAGAAATCTTTAAAACCTTTAAGCATGTACCCAGGGTATCGTGTTTCCCAGCAAATTTTCAGGGAAAACCAACAAAAACCGTTCCAAATAAAGTGACTTTCTTCACTATCACATCGTATATCAATCTTTAAAGGTTGATTTTAGATATTTGTTTCTGTGGTTTTAGAACCCTGTCTAAAGAACAGTTAGGGTGTAAGCTGTTGATAAACCTATGAGAGGTAGCTGAGTCTACCCAAGATAATCCGGTGCCGCACCGGTGCCAAAAAACTCCTCCAAAGTCTTTGCTCCGGATGCTCGATACTCCTGAGTCAGACCAACACCTAAATAACGGTAATGCCAGGGCTCAAAGATATAGCCCGTCACATGCTGCTGGTTCTTCGGGAAACGCAGGATAAAACCAAAGTCGGGAGCGTTTTTCGCCAACCATTGACCTGCACGAGTATCTTGGTAGCATTCTTGTAGAAGGCACCCTTCGGGGGAACCGAAATCGATAGCCAGCCCGGTCTGATGCTCCGAATATCCGGGTCGTGCAGAAAGCGTATCTGCGGTCTTCTGCCCGTTAACCTTCACCCAATGCTGGTAGGTCTGTTTCTGCGCCGCGAAGGAACGGTAAGCGCTACTGACCGTGAGGGTTACCCCATCCCGTGCTGCCGCATCCATCATGGACTGTGCCGCCGCAGCCGCCTCAGCACGTAACTGCTGCCCATAAAACGGCACCAAATCCTGCGGGGCCCAATCTTGCGGTGAGAATGGGCGAGTTTTATTGACGATGCACCGTAACGATTCCGGGTGCGACTCGACCGATGTGTGCTCAGCAGGTTTTTTGCTCTCGGGCGCGGAAGGTTCTTCTGTAGGGCCGCCTTCTGGTTGTGACTTCTGGTCTTTGGGCTGTGAAGACTCTGAGGCCGTAATCTCTGGGGTAGCTTTTTCAGACGGTTTCGTCTCTGGGATTTTCTCGTTTGCCGTCGGGGACGCACTAGGTTTTATCGTAGGGTTCGATGGGGTGGAACTCTTCGTAACCTTCGGGGTGGCGGTGGGTGAAGATGACACACTTGCCGGGGAAGTCGTGCCTGTCGCGCTTGGTGTAGTGGAAGCAGTAGCTGATGTATTCCCGCTAGTCTGAGGTTCCTGAGAGCCGCATGCAGACAAGACCCAAGACCCAGATGCTGCAGAGGCTGCAGTCAGCAGCGCTCGGCGTGAAAAAACTGATGTACCCATAGGGAACCTCCTTGGGAAACTGGTCTTTATTCTGGAATATGTCAACGGCAATGCGCTAATTTTTGCGCAAGAGAACCTGCGCCACCTTATGGTCGGAACCTTTCTGCAAGATCAGGTGCGCGCGAGCGCGAGTAGGAAGAACGTTCTGTACGAGGTTAGGCTCGTTGACGGTTTTCCAGATACCGGTGGCAAGCTCAATCGCTTGGGCATCGCTTAACTCAGCATAGCGCTTAAAGTAAGAATCCGGGTTCGTGAACGCGGAGGAGCGCAGGGTGAGGAACCGGTTAACGTACCATCGCTGAATATCTTTGGTATTTGCATCGACGTAGATGGAGAAATCAAAAAAGTCACTGAGCGTCAGGTCTGAGGTTTCGGGGCCTTCAGTGCCAGCAGGAGCGAGTACGTTAAGTCCCTCAAGAATCAGCACATCAGGGGTCGTGACCTCAATCTGTTCATCGGGAAGAATGTCATAGTACAGATGCGAGTATTTGGGAGCTCTGACCACAGGGACCCCCGATTTTATATCGGAGACAAATTGCAGCAGTGCCCGCCTGTCGTATGATTCGGGAAAGCCTTTGCGGTGCATAATGCCGCGGCGTTGTAACTCAGCATTTGGGTACAGAAAACCATCGGTGGTGACAAGCTGAACCTTCGGGGTTGAGGGCCAGCGCCTCAGGAGTGCCTGAAGCAGGCGTGCCGTCGTCGATTTGCCGACCGCTACGGACCCGGCTACACCGATAATAAAGGGAACTCGCCGGTGGGATGCCTGAAGGAAGTCATTCGTCATGTGGTTGAGTGAGGATGCCGCGTTGACATACAGATTTAAAAGTCGGGAGATTGGCAAATAGATCTGGCGCACCTCATCGAAGTCTACCGGTTCTCCTAAGCCGCGGAGCGCTTCGAGTTCCTCTTCGCTGAGGGGTACCGAAATTTCAGTCGCTAGACGCGACCATCGTGAGCGTTCCAGCTCGACAAAACGCGAGCTGGCGGCAGAAAAATTTGAGGAGCTCATTCCCCTAAGTGTACGAATTTTGCGCGTCAGATGCGAACAAGGCGTGGCATCCTTTAGGTTAAGAATGCACAAAGGCTGGGGCTATACCTTGAAAGAAATGCCTTTTGACTAGGGGTTATTCTGCCCACAGGTGTAAAGGGCGCCGGGTTAGCTGCCCTGGGGCGTGAATAAGATAAACTTGAGCTATGTGTGGAATTGTAGGATATGTAGGTCTGGACGCAGCTCCGGACGGTAATAAATTCGACCACGATGCATACAAAGTGGTCATTGAAGGTCTGCGCCGCCAGGAGTACCGCGGCTATGACTCGGCCGGTGTTGCGCTCGTATGCCCTGACGGCATCGAATTCCGCAAGAAGGCGGGCAAACTTATCAACCTAGAACATGAGGTCGAGGACGCGCCGCTCACCGAATCACAGATTGGTATTGGCCATACCCGTTGGGCTACCCACGGTGGCCCCACCGATAATAACGCGCATCCGCACGTGGTCGATCACGGTCGTCTAGCGGTTGTGCACAACGGTATTATTGAGAACTTCGCCGAGCTACGCGCCGAGCTGCTTGCCGAAGGGGTGGGGTTTCAGTCTCAGACCGATACCGAGGTAGCTGCGGCACTTATCGCAAGTATCTATAACAAACTGGGTACTAAAGACCTGACCGAGGCTGTGCGTGAAGCATCAAACCGTATGGAAGGTGCTTTCACGATTCTTGCGGTTCACGCAGACCACCCTGACCGTGTGGTGGCAACCCGCCGCAACTCTCCGCTGGTGATTGGACTGGGAGAGAACGAGAATTTCTTAGGATCCGACGTTTCGGCGTTTATCGACCACACCAAAGAAGCCGTAGAGATGGGGCAGGACCAGATTGTCACCATCACCGGTACTGACTATTCCATTATTGATTTTGCGGGCAACCCCGCCGAAGGCAAGCCCTTCCACATCGAATGGGATGCCGCAGCGGCGGAAAAGGGCGGCTACAACTCGTTCATGGAGAAGGAAATCCACGAGCAGCCCACCGCTGTTGAGCAGACCCTCATGGGACGCATGGATGAAAAAGGTAACCTCGTTCTGGACGAGCTTAATATTGATGATTCCGTGCTGCGCTCGATCGATAAGATCATCGTGGTGGCCTGCGGTACCGCAGCGTACGCGGGTCAGGTTGCACGCTACGCTATCGAGCACTGGTGCCGTATCCCCACCGAGGTCGAGCTTGCCCATGAGTTCCGATACCGCGACCCCATCGTGAACGAGAAGACCCTGATTGTGGCTCTTTCGCAGTCCGGTGAGACCATGGATACCCTCATGGCGGTGCGTCACGCCCGCGAGCAGGGCGCTAAGGTCATATCCATCTGCAACACCCACGGTTCAACCCTGCCGCGTGAATCCGATGCGGCGCTGTACACCCACGCTGGTCCCGAGATTGCGGTCGCATCTACCAAGGCGTTTCTGGCGCAGATTACTGCAGCATATCTGCTGGGTCTGTATCTTGCGCAGCTTCGCGGCAACAAGTACAAGGATGAAATCTCTGCCATCCTCGGTGAGTTGCAGAAGATGCCCGCTAAGATCCAGAAGGTTATCGACAACGATACCCTTGTGAAAGAACTTGGCGCCGAGATGAAAGATACCTCTTCGGTGATCTTCCTAGGTCGCCACGTTGGGTTCCCTGTTGCCCTTGAAGGCGCGCTTAAACTCAAAGAGATTAGCTACATCCACGCCGAAGGTTTTGCCGCCGGCGAGCTGAAGCACGGTCCTATCGCCCTGATCGAAGAGGGTCAGCCCGTTATCATCATTGTGCCCTCCGCACACGGGCGTGAATCTTTGCACGGCAAGGTTGTTTCCAATATTCAGGAGGTGCGCGCTCGCGGCGCCTTCACCATTGTCATTGCCGAAGAGGGCGATGAGGCTGTCAAGGAATATGCGGATCGTCTGATCACCGTTCCTGCCGCGCCTTCTCTGCTGCAGCCTTTGCTTGCCACCGTGCCGCTGCAGATTTTCGCGTGCGCACTTGCTGAAGCGAAAGGACTGGACGTTGACCAGCCCCGTAACCTCGCCAAGTCGGTGACCGTGGAGTAATCCTTATCCCGCATATGCGTTCGCGTGGGCGGTGTCGTTACCCTTCAGGGGACGGCACCGTCCACGCCTCGTTAACCCGCACCACAGTGCGAGGCTGAGGAAGTTTCATGATGTGTTAACATTGTTCGCTGTGCTGTCTTCCCTGTACCAACCTCGCTAAACTTAAAACAAAACTCGCATTTTGGCAGGAAAGGCGAAAAATGATTATCGGAATCGGCGTAGATACCGTCAACATTGAGCGCTTTGAACGAATCGTCACCGAAACACCAGCTTTTGTGCGCAGGGTATTCACACCGAATGAGCGCACTCGTAATATCCGTTCTCAAGCCGTACGTTTTGCCGCCAAAGAAGCGGTCGCCAAAGTCTTAGGGGCACCCGATGGGCTCAACTGGCAAGATTGCGAAGTCGCCAGCAGCGAGAGTGGGCAGCCATACCTGATTCTTACGGGAACGATCGCCGAACGTGCCCGTACCCTCGGCATCAATCGTCTGCACCTGAGCCTAACCCATGATGAACCCGTAGCCGTTGCCATCGCCACGGCGGAATATCTGAGCGCTACAGAGCTTGCCCATCTGAAAAGGTTCGATCCTGAAAGCTACAGTATGACGGTTCTCGCCGAAGACCCCACCGACTAGCCCCTGCCGCATCGACGCGAGCATTTGATCAGGAGGAGTTATGAAGCTCGTCTACACGGGTACACAAATTCGCAACGCTGAACGTCCTTACCTTGAGGCACCGGACTACGACGGGTATTTGATGCAGCGCGCGGCGGATGCGCTCGCCGCCGAAGCTCACGATATGCTTGCTGATGCGGGGCAGCACAGCCAGTATACGCGCATCCTCTTATTGGTTGGGCCGGGGAATAACGGTGCGGATACCGTGTATGCAGGCACCCGGCTGCATCAGCAGGGGTACCGCATTGAGGCCGTTCTCTTCGACCCAACCGGTAATAACCTGGAGCTGCTCGCCCGCGAAAGCGGTGAAGGAACCCGCGTGCTTGACACCGCCCAAAGTCTGCGCGATATTGCCTCCTACTCCCTGATTATCGATGGTATTTTGGGAACCGGCGCGAAGGGAGCAGCACGTGGGGAAGCGGGGGAGTACCTGGCTAAACTCCGTGCCGTGCAGATGGACGGTAAATTACCCCCAGTGCTCGCTTGTGATGCCCCGACCGGGCTCGATAGTGAACGCGGCACCCTGCACGAACCCTCACTCGCGGCTGCGCGAACGGTCACGTTTATTGGGCGTAAACTACCGGCAGGAACCCATATTGCGGAGCACTGCGGAACTATTAAACTCTACGATTTAGGGGTTCCCGAAGCTCTCAAGGGGTATAAGCCGATGCTGCGCGTTATGGAACGTGAGGACTATCGGGATCTGCTCGAAAAGCCTTCGGTATTCTCACATAAGTACAATCGCGGTGTGCTTGGTATGCTCACGGGAAGTCGCGATTATCCCGGTGCTGCCCTGATGAGTGTGCGTGCTGCCCTCAATACCGGGGTGGGGATGGTGCGTTTCAATGGGAAAGATGATACCTTGCGCACTCTCATGCTTGGGCAAAACCCGGAAACGGTGTGTTTCACAGGACCTCCCGCCCACGAGCATGTGCACGCCTGGGCTGGTGGCAGCGGTACCGGTCCCGAAACTCTGGACCATAACAGGTACCTGCTCAATGCCCCTGAACCTGCAATTCTGGATGCTGGTGCAGTAGACCTTGCCGCAGATTATTTAATGGCGGGGCACAGCCTAGGCGAACATAAAATTCTGACTCCGCATGCGGGAGAATTGGAACGTTTTCTGCGGCGCATTCATGAGCATTCGCCGCAGCGTTGGGAAGAAATGCTTGACGGCGCTCTCGTGCCCAGCTGGGAAGATATTAACGCCGAGCCGTTCCGGTGGGTCCGTGCCGCATGCGAGCTCAGCGGTGCAACTGTGATGCTTAAGGGCTCGACGACGCTTATCGCCGCCCCCGTGGGTGCCACCTATAGCGTGCACGGGGCTACCGGGTGGCTTGCTACCGCCGGAAGCGGCGATACCCTCACCGGTATTCTGGGTGCTCTCTTGGCACAATATATGGCGGTTGCGCAGGAACGTCATGAGCAGGTCGAGGGATGCACGTATGCAAGTATTGCGGCACTGGCGGTTTACCTGCATAATCGTGCGGCGCTGGCATCGTTGGAAGGACGCAAAGGGCCGGTTCCTCCCAGCCGAGTGGCCGCGTATTTACCGCAGGCGATTGCGGGACTTCTTGATGAGAAAGCCGTTCTCGACGATTAAAACCTGAACGAGACACATAGTATGGTGGGGCGCGACATCATGTCACGCCCCACCGCTGTATTGGACTATACCGACCTTGGCATAGTCGGGCACGAAAATTAGTAGGCGCCTTCCTTGGCGAAGACTGCTCGTACCGTGCGCAGCAGGATAATAAAGTCGGTTGTCATAGACCAGTTTTCGACGTAGTACAGGTCAAGACGTACCGATTCATCCCAGGAGAGATCGCTTCTGCCAGAGACCTGCCAGAGCCCGGTAATCCCGGGTTTGACGAGCAGGCGGCGGTACATAATATCCTCATATAGGTCTACCTCTTCCGCCAGCGGGGGCCGAGGGCCCACCAGGGACATGTCGCCAATAAAAACATTCCAGAGCTGCGGTAGCTCATCAATGGAGAACTTGCGAATAAACCGGCCGATTGGGGTGATGCGTGGGTCATTCACCATCTTAAAGAGCACCCCGTTGCCTTCGTTCTGTTCCATAAGCTGTGCTTTTATCTCTTCGGCGTCGGTGCGCATCGACCGGAATTTGACCATGCGAAAAACATCGCCGTTCATTCCTACGCGCTCTTGGAAGAAGAATGCAGGTCCGCCGTCGCGTCTGATAAGGATACCCACCACCAAGAAAACAGGGGAAAGCACGAGAAGTCCCAGTCCGGAGGCGAGCACATCCAGGGCGCGTTTTGCCAGCGCGGCAATACCCGTGATATGCGGGGTAGAAACATGCACAAGCGGTAGCCCGTTGAGCGGCTGAATATGCATGCGAGGCCCTGCAATATCGGTGGTTGCGGGAGCCATAATAAGGGCGATATGCGCATCCGCGAGACGCCAGCCGAGCATCCGCATCTGTTCCGGGGTCAGCTGATGTCCGTTCGAGATGGCGACCATCTGAATATTGTTTTCCTGCACGGCCTGCATAATATCGTCAGGGTTCGTGGAGTAACCCAGAATGGGCAGATCGACATCTGCAATCGTGGTACCGGCGTAGATTCCCGGCAGGTAAAACGCAGCTGGTGAAAGCCCCGATGCGACGGCGCCGGAGAGGCTCTTATACAGATGTTTACCGGTGGGAACGTCGGAAATAATCATGACGCGGGTTAGCGAATACCCTTGCAAACGTTTCTGTACTAGTCTTTGGCGTAGTAGCCATCGCTCTATCATGATGAGTCCTAAACCCAACGGGTAGGCGATGAGCAGGTACATGCGGGTCAGGTCGATTTTGAGAAAGAACGCCACTATCACGAGTGTGCAGAAAAAGTAAGTGCTGCCGCGTGTGACCATACGGTATTCGTCGGTTCCCATTCCTAGAACGCGAATATTCCGTGAGCCGTTGACTTGCAGAGTCAGCCACCAGATTATGATCATGCCGATATCGAGGAAGATATAGTCGATGGGTGCGACGGAAGGATCGAGCAGGTTAAGCGGCCAGACATTCACAGGTGGTAAATCCGCGTTTACGAAGCCGAAGCGAATAAAGTGCGCAGCAAAAATAGAGATGGCAATGGCAATCAAGTCGCCCAGGTAAAGAGATTTCAAAACCTGTGGATGCCACTCACGTTTGGCGACATATGTGGTGCCCCAAACTTTTTTGAGTCTTTCTTTTGCTTTCAATGAAGTTATCTTCCCCGGTCGTGGTGAGCGCGCATATCGGCGTATGCGCGGAATGCTCGAGTTTGAGACCCGCAGCCCGGTGGTCAGTCGGAATACAGATGAATGATGTGTGCAGTGTGTGAGCGAGAAGTAGAGAGAACGAGAACCAGATTTGAGGCCCCGAGGTAGTCCGGAAGAGAAACCTGGCCTTTAACTGATTCTCACGATAGTTCTTCAAAACTACTCAGTCCTTATATTTTACGGTTAAACCAGGAGTTCAGTCCTTCTGAATGGTGGTCTAAACTTCAAGGATAAAGAGTGAATTCAATCACCTTAATGTGCTATAAAGGTGCTGAAGACACGATTATTAAAGGCTATTGTGGATGTTTACTTTTGTAAATAGCTTTAATAAATATCCTAGTCAGAGAGCTTCAATACCCGTAAACTAATAAAATACCTTGAAAGAATAAAAAACTATAGCCTAAAAGTTTTACCGAAATTGTTTCAATGAGGCGCGATTCACCAAAAAATCAATCAGCGGTTCGTAACGATTCGGCGGAACATTATCATCCATCGGAACACACACCGGTAAATCACCCTGCTCTGCGGCAATAAACAATCCCGGGTCGTTACAGTCGGCAATACCGAGCGTCAGCAGCTTCTGTTGCGATGCCGCATACCCCGCCATCCCGTGATCGGAAACCACAAGATCGGGTATCTCACCGCGCTCACGAAGCTGGGCGAGGGCGATGCGCATCGGCCCCGGGAAATGCGTATGCTGCAGATTCCCGTACTGCTCAAACATCACCACACCCATGATCTGGCGAATATCGCCATCCAAGAACCGCTCGCCCTGCTCAATACGCAGCACCGTGGCTCCGGCGCGTTCGGCGATGCGCGCCAGCTCAGCATAAATGGGGAAAAGTCCGGCAGGGTGACCGGTGGCGAACAGGATCTTTTGGTGGGCGCGCACCGCATCGCCAAAAATACGGGCATACTCTTCGAGAGCATCAATGCACTGGGCGGCACCAATCGTATCTTGCCCCTGGACATGCGAACGGTCAGGGTTCAGACCAGCACGGCGTACCATGACCTCAAAAACTTCGTCATAGGTCCAATCCTTCGACCATGTAACCCCGAACTCGAGGTGCTCATTATGATCGAGAAACCCTTGAATATGCGAAAGGTTATTCTCGCGCGGTGTAGCAATATCACCCGTGATGCGGGCAGAATCAAGATAAGCGGCAAACTCGTCGCGCGTCATTGCAAAACTCATACGTCAAGTGTAGCCGCTTGAACAACTTTCGAGACCGTGCTGTGGTGCGTTCTACAGGTTTTTGAGTGAGCAGAGCATTCGTAAAGTAAAGAACTATGCGGAGCCCTCGGTCCGCTCTTGTGCTAAATGACGACCGGTTATCGCCTCGGAATAGACGCACAAGGTTTTTCGGGCGGTCGCTTCCCAACTGAAAGAAAGTGCACGAGCTGCCGCATTCGCCCCCAGTGTTAAGCGCAGACGTGGGGCACGCACCAGCCGCTCGATCGCAACTGCCCAACGCTGCGGGGTGCGTGGCGCCACAAGCAACCCCGTTTTATGGTTCTCGATAGCGAAACGCAGCCCATCTGCATCGGTGGCAAGTACCGCAGCCCCCGAAGCCTGCGCCTCCAAAGCCACGAGCCCAAAAGATTCAGACGAGGAAGGAGAAGCCACAATATCGGCGCGGCGAAAAATATCGGCAAGAATATCGGCAGGAACCGGACTGCGCAGATGCACCCGATCGGCGATGCCTAAATCGCGGGCACGGGCAAGAAGATCTAATTCGTACCCGGAAGAAGACTTGCCGATAATATCCAGTTCAACATGCAGATCCGCGGGAAGAAGCGCAAGGGCCTCTACCAAAATATGGGGTCCCTTTAACGGCTGAGGACGCCCAGCAAAAACCACCCGAGCGTGCGTATCCGAACCCTCATGTTCGGCGTGCACCCCCGGCAGTGGGTGAAAAATACCGGTATCAACCCCCGGCGCAATCACACGCATGCGTGCGGGATCTGCCCCATAGTAGTCCTGCAGCTGCTGCCCTTCAAGAGAAGTATTGACGATCGTCAAAGCGGCATGTTCAAGAACTCGATGCTCGCTTTCATAACGTGCGTGTGGTTCTTCGGGCTCGTCGGGGGAGCGGCGCGCATCCTTCGCAGCGGCAGTCGTATGAGGGGTAAATACTACGGGAACAGCCGTTCCTTCGGCAGCATAAGTTTGGGCAGCCCCCAGCGCAGCAACGCCCGAAAGCCAATAATGTGCATGAATAACCTGCGGATGCCAGCACGCTAATGAGACGCATTGCGCCGCAAATTCGGCTGTAAACTCGGCAAGCTGATTTTTACGGGCACCTAAAGCCTGCGGAATCAATACCTGATGCACCCGCACCCGATCACGATACGAATTGAGAAGAGCTGGAACCTGCACGCTGGGTTTTGCATGCTCACAATCGGGATCGGTAAGAAGTGTGAAAACCTCGACGCGCAAAGTATCGTCTGCCGCCAGCATAGCCGCAATCGAACGCGCAATATAAACGTTCATGCCCCCGGCATCGCCGCGACCGGGCTGCGCAAAAGGATCGGTATGCAGAGAATAGACATGCACAACAGGCTGGGGCAAGCGGGACTGCGAGCTCTCGGGAATCTTCACCTTCCTAGTCTAACGCGCGGTTTTATGAGACAGCGCGTTCTGCAAGCTGAGTGAGTCTAAGGGTGAACGTGTAAGCCTCGACGGCATCGAAGGGGCGCATTCGCACAGTAAGAACATGAACTGTTGATGAACGCTCCCTAAATCGGGATAAGAAGAGCGAAAATACATGAAAAGACGGGCTAGAATGAGTGTAACTAGACGCTCCCCGCGTTCACCGAGTACCGGAGGTATATAGAAATGACTGTTCCCACACGTCCCCTCTACACCCCGAACCTGCAGCCCGGTGAGGCGGAGCGAACCGCTATCATCGACCTTAATGCTCTTGAGCACAATACGCGCGTGCTCAAAGATATGATCGGTGAACGTAAACTCATTGCCGTGGTGAAAGCGGATGCCTACGGTCACGGCGCCTACCCCGTGGCACGGTCAGTACTCGAAGCCGGTGCAGATATTCTGGGTGTTGTGCATGTGACCGAAGCCCTGGAATTGCGCTCAGAGGGTATTACCGCCCCGATTATAGCTTGGCTGCACACCCCGCAGACGGACTTCGACGAAGCACTCGAAGCAGATATTATCCTGGGTGCCTCCGGCTGGGACTTAGAAGCAATAGCAGAAGCCGCTAATCGCACCAAGAAGCGTGCTCGTGTACATCTGAAAGTAGACACGGGGCTTGGGCGTAACGGTTCTACCTTTGAGGATTGGCCCGCGCTAGTGGCGCGCGCCCTTGAACTTGAAGCCGCAGGGCTGGTGCGCATTGAGGGCATTTTCTCGCATCTGGCGGTTGCCGATGAACCCGAACGCCCCGAGACCGCACGGCAGATCGCCCGACTCAATGAATTTGTGACCGTTGCCCGCAGTGCGGGTCTTACCCCCGAGCTTGTTCACCTGGCGAACTCCCCGGGAACGATCACCGGTGCGAGCCCCCGGTATAACACGAACGAGGCGGTTCTCGCCGATGCAGTACGCTGCGGAATCGCCCTTTACGGTCTGTCCCCGCTCGCGGGTGTGAGCTCCAAAGACCTTAATCTGCGACCCGTTATGACCCTGGGAACCCATGTGTGCAATGTCAAAGAGGTACCCGCCGGGCAGGGGGTCTCATACGGGTTGCGGTACAGCACCGATAAGCCCACCACGCTGGCCCTTATTCCACTCGGATACGCCGATGGCGTGCCGCGCATCGCTGATGGGGCTCCGGTGCGTATTTACCCGCGAGCTGATGCCGCGAACCCCGTGGAACCGCGCACGTACCGTGCCGTGGGTAGGATTGCTATGGACCAGTTTGTAGTTGATCTGGAAGAGCCCGGACTCGCCGATCCTGCGCGCGGTGTTCTCGGTGGTTCTGCCGTGCTTTTCGGCTCGGGAGATAACCCTCCCGTTGAAGAATGGGCCGCTGCAGCGCAGACCATTAACTACGAGATTGTGACTCGTATTTCCCCGCGCGTGATACGCATCTACCGCGGTGGCGCCTGGGTGGAACGCGAAGTAGATGGTCTGCACGCTCTGGGATCCCTCTTCGGTCTCGACGAGGAACAGACACCGGAAACCGTCTAATCGATATATGAGGTCGAGTCTTCGCACCCCTGTTTAACCCGTACCGTTCCCCGGAAAGAAGCCCATGCACGCACATCCCGTTTTAGAAGTTGATCTTGCCGATCTTGCGCATACACGCGCGGCGGCCCATGCGCTTGCGCCGTTGCTCATCGCTGGGGACCTGCTCTTGCTCTCGGGAGAGCTTGGTGCCGGGAAGACCACCTTCACCCGCGCCCTAGGCGAGGGGCTTGGAGTACGTGAAGGTGTTATTTCGCCAACTTTTGTGCTCTCGCGGGTGCATCCTAATCTACTGGACGGCACCCGCCCAGGCGGGCCCGATCTCGTGCACGTGGACGCATACCGGCTCTCTAGCGCCGAAGAATTAGACGACCTCGATCTAGAATTCTCGCTGGAAAAATCCGTGACCGTCATCGAATGGGGACGCGGTAAAGCCGAGCATCTGAGCGATTCCCGCCTGGAACTAGACTTCACGCGACTCACCGGCGCGGACGCCTCCATCGCCTACGCCGCCGAGAATTACTCGCCCACAGGGGAGGGGGAATTCGACTGGGATGCGCTTGACGATCGTGAGGAGGAGAGCGCTGATGCCTCAGAACCGCGGCTGCTGCGCATTACCGCTTACGGCCCACGATGGGAAGGCGAAGCGTATCGAAGTCTTGAAGCCGCCATGCTCAAACTCGGCGTCGAGTAACCTGTTCTAAGAGTTTCCGGAAGTGAACGGAAGCGCACCTCATGAGCTTGCCTTGGGGCATTTATGAAGCGAGAACCCGTCACAATAACGGGTATACGGCAGCACGTTAGAATGATAGGGTGCTCATACTTGCTCTAGATTCATCAGCCACCGCATCCGTGGCTTTGGCGCGCCTCGACGGCGAAAATCCCGGTTCGACCGCAACTATTCTCGCTGCCCGCGAAAGCGCCGATACACGTTCACACGCCGAAGTGATGTCGCCCTTCGTATCCCAGGTACTCGACGAAGCACAGGTAAATGGGCGGAACGTGGATGCGATTCTCACCGGAACCGGGCCGGGCCCTTTCACCGGGCTGCGCGCCGGAATCGTCACCGCCCGAACTCTTGGATTTGCCTGGAACAAACCTGTCTATGGACTTATGAGTCTAACAGCCTTGGCAGAACGAGCATTCGTTCAGGATTTCCAGGGCAAAGCCGCGCAGAAGACCGATATTCTGGTAGCCTCCGATGCGCGCCGCCGCGAAATCTACTCCGCGATCTTCACCGTCACCGAGAACGGATACACGATAAAAACCGGTCCGCAGGTGGCACCCGCAAGCGAAAGTACGCCTGCACCCGGCAGCGTTTCTGGACAGAATACCGCAGGTTACCGTGCCTACGGTTACGGTGCCGAGCTTTACCGCGAACAGCTGGAACAGTTGGGAGTGCAAATTTCTCCCGAGTTATCGCAGCTGCACCCCAACGCAAGCGACCTCGTGCGCGCCGCCGCGCGCTTGGGCGTAAAAAATCTTAGCACCGACACCCGCGCCCTCTACCTGCGTGACTCGGACGCGAAGGTTCCAGCCGCTATGCTTGCGCGGCAGAGCCAGAGCGCTCCGAGCGATCCCGCATCGTCTAAGGGATAGGGGGGGCGTAAATATGCACTCGAAACTTCAGCATCCAGAACTTCCCGGTGCGCTCGCCCACGGTGCCCGCCTGCGCCGCGCCGATATCGACGATGTACCGCATCTGTTCACCCTCGAACAAGAGCTCTTCCCCCTCGATGCCTGGAACCTTGATATGTTCCTCGCCGAAATAACCCACCCCACCCGCACCTATTACGTACTTGAGCGGGCGCATGCCAGCGAAAATTTCCAGGAAAACCCCGATAAAAAGAACGCCCCGAATATTATCGGGTACTGCGGGGTTATGACGGTAGCAGACACCGCCGACGTGCAGACCATCGCTGTGCTGCCCGAGTACGAAGGCAACGGATACGGAAGAGCCATGCTCGCCACAATGCACCGCCGGGCACAGGATTTAGGGGCGCAGCGCATCCTTCTGGAGGTGCGGGCCGATAATCCCCGAGCCCAGAACCTCTACCTGCGCACCGGATACACGCGTATTCACACACGGCCCGGCTATTATGACGACGGCACGGATGCGCTGATCATGCTCAAGGACTTCGCCGCCGATGCCTCCATAACAACGGAAACTACCTAAGAAATGATGACTGAACAAACACTTTCTGCCGCAGCCGAACCGCTTGTATTAGGTATCGAATCATCCTGCGATGAGACCGGGATCGGCATTGTACGCGGCACCCGTCTGCTCACCAACACGGTTTCATCCTCTATGGAAGAGCACGTGCGGTTCGGTGGGGTGATCCCCGAAATTGCTTCGCGGGCGCATCTTGATGCCATGATTCCGGCTCTCGAAGCCGCACTCGCTGATGCTCACGTGACCCTCGACGATATAGATGCGATTGCCGTCACCGCCGGCCCTGGGCTCGCCGGGGCACTCATGGTCGGTGTTTCTGCCGCGAAGGCGCTAGCTACCGCTACCGGAAAGCCGCTCTACGGCATTAACCACCTGGTGGCGCATGTGGGCGTGGGGCTACTCGACGATAACGGTACCGAGGATGGGGCGCAGTTGCTTGAACACGCACGAGATGGCGGGCTCGGGGCACTGCTGGTTTCTGGTGGTCACACCGAAATTCTGCAGGTGCGCGATATTACTCAGGACGTGCGCCTGCTCGGAGCCACCCTTGATGATGCCGCCGGTGAGGCCTACGATAAAGTCGCTCGCTTACTGGGACTCGATTACCCGGGAGGCCCCGCTATTGACCGCGCCGCGCGCACGGGGAATGCTAAGGCGTTTGTTTTCCCGCGCGGGTTGTCAAACCGTAAGTTCATGGGTACTGCCGAAGCCCCGGGGGCACACCGGTATAATTTCTCGTTTTCAGGGCTCAAGACCGCCGTAGCGCGCGTGATTGAAGGCTTTGAAGCACGCGGTGAAGAGGTTCCGGTCGCCGATATTGCGGCATCTTTCCAGGAAGCGGTTGTCGATGTTATCACGAAGAAGGCCGTGCTGGCCTGCCAGGAACAGGGACTGCACACCCTCTTACTCGGCGGGGGTGTTGCGGCAAATTCGCGTCTGCGTGAGCTGCTTTCGGCACGATGCACTTCAGCTGGGGTGCGCCTCATTATCCCGAAATTTACGCTGTGCACCGATAATGGCGCAATGGTGGCAGCGCTCGGGGCACGCCTTGTCGATGCTGGGTATGAACCTTCGGGAATCGATTTTACGACCGACTCTTCGCTACCGGTCACGACGGTGTGTTTCTAGAGCATTTGCTTAGACTAGAAGGATCCGTCAGCCCGCCTCCTGAGAAAACTCGGGGGAGCGGGCTGGAACTTTATCGGCCCCTAGCGGATGGGACGCGCCCGTGACTGGAGCGCGACATCCCGAATAACCTCGTGGAAAGAGCCAGTTTTCTCATAGATAGCGCGCTGCCGGTCGGCACCGGTGCCCTCCGCCAGCATATTCCTTACATGCTGCAGCTCCGGCAAACAATCCAAATCCCGGGCAACATCCTCTAGCTGAGTAACAAGAAGCTCAATGTCCTCGCGCAGCGGGCGCACCTGCGGCTCGTTAGACACAATGATCTCGGTGTCTAAACCATAGCGGGCAGCACGCCATTTATTCTCCTGCGCATGCCAAGGGTTTAACACCTCAATCTTCTCGCCAGCCTCAATTTTGCGCGAGAAAAACTCCACTAAACACTGGGTGAGCGCCGTAACCGCCGCAACATCCCGAATCGACGGAAGACCATCGCAATAACGCATCTCTAAGGTGCCATAGCGGGGAACCGGGCGCACATCCCAACGGTCCTCGCTGACCTCTAAAATAGCGCCCGTCTTCACCAAAGCATGCAAATAGTCACTGTACTCCTGCCAGTTTTCAAAATGAAAAGGCAGACCATTTGAAGGCAGTTGCTGATACAGCATCGTGCGGTGCGAACCATAACCGGTATCCACGCTGTCCCAGTAGGGCGAAGACACCGAAAGCCCCAGCAGATGCGCGCAATAGTTGGTGAGCGCATCCACAAGCGGTAATACCTTATCGCGTGAATCGACACCCACATGCACATGCACGCCAAAAATAACCATGTGCCTGCCCCAGTACTGGCCGCGACCTACCACACGCTGGTACCGCTTCTTTGCGGAAACCTGCTGATCCTGCCAGTGCGCCGTAGGGTGCGTGCCCGCCGCATAGAAATCAAGCCCCAGCTCATCAGTAACCTCACGGATTTTATCGGTCACCGAGATCAACTGCTGGCACGCCTGCGGCACCGTAGTACACACGCCGGTAATAATCTCAAGCGTATTCTCCAAAAATTCGCCCGTCACATGAGCATGATCCAGGGAAGGTTCCAAAAGCTCGGGGTAACGTTCGCCCACACGGGCAAGTACCTCTTGAGCACGCGCTACCAGCTCTCCGGTATGCTGGTCAATCAGCGCGATCTCCCACTCTACGCCAAGAGTGGATTGCGCCGAGGAAGCGAACGGAATCAAAACTCTCTCCTTCTTAGGGTGACTGCATTTATTTTACGGTGTTGGTGACCACAACAGCGCTTTTCAGAGTGTGTATGAACTAAATACGACACGAACATGAAGTATCTGACATAAAACGTCACACACCGGCATTACAATTTTGCAGATGCGCCACCCACATAAACCCGCTAGACCACAGAAATCTTAGTGTCCGAGCTAGAGACGTGCGCTGAATCAGAAAAATCTACAGGCCGCACATGCCACCCGATGCGCCGTGCCTGCTGCCCAGACCCCACTCGCGTAAACACTAAAGTCGCCGGGTTATAGCCCTGATTCTTCGCGGCCTTCTTACCTGATTTCTTGCCCGCACCGCCTGCCAGCAGGGTCGCACGCATTTTCTCGGGCACCAGATCAACGCCGCGTTTCTTGATCGTCAAAGCCGTAAAACCGCGCTCGCGCACCCACTTTTTGAGCTGTTTCTCATGCACCGGGATTTCCTCAAGAACCTCATAACACTGTGCCAGCGGACTCTGAACAGCTTTTGCCGCCGTGAGGTACGCCAGGTGCGGATCAATCAGGTTCGCCCCAAGCTCTTGGGCTAACTCCTGCACCAGATGCGCCCGCACTACCGCGCCGGAAGGCTCATAGAGGTACTCACCGGGGGAGGGGAGCCGGGTTTGCTTTTCATCAACAGGGGTTACTTGTCCCGCGGGATAGGGACTACTCAGCGTGGTTTTGTGAATGCGCAGGCCTTCGTCTTCAGCTTGTCCCGTCGCCCCCTGCCGCAGCACCGTGACCGTGCGTGCAACGCCCTCCTGAGCCAAAGCATTAAACCAAAGCACCAACTCCACGAGAGAACCCTCATGCTCAACCCACTGCGCCGTGACACGCGGATGCGGGTTCGCCTCACTACGAATATCCTCAGGGCGCGCAATAGCCTCATGCGGCATCCCCGGACCAAGTTTGACACCCATCGGCATGCCAGTTCTGGCCAGATCCACTACGAACGAAAGCGGTGGAGAATAGGCTTCTGGATCAAAAATACGTTCTGTACGGGATTTTATAACTCCGGTCAGATCACGTCTGGCCGGATCAAGCCATATGCCCTGCACCGCCTCGCCGGTGCTATCACGAAAACTCTCCGGATCAAAGTTCGTCACATCACCGACCACAACCCGTGAACCCGAAAAATCCGCCAGATTTGCGGCAGCAAAAGATGCCGTCAACGGGTCAAGCTCCACAGAAACAGTCGCTAAGGATGCGCGCGCGAACTCCAACGAATCCGCGCCAATACCGCATCCCAGATCGGCAACCGAGCGAACCCCGGCACGGGCAAACACGGCCGCGTGCTCGGCAGCAACAACCGGTCGAGTCGCCTGCTGCGCGCCGTGCTCGGTCAAAAACATAGTGCGCGCCCTATCGCCGAACTTTGACAGCGCCCGAGTGCGCGCCTTAACAAGGCCGAGAATATTGGCGGTCTCATCGGGCGTAAACCCCTGCGCCCGCAGCTGCGTAACCTGTTCGAGCGAGTGCTCTTGACTATAGGGGAAAAGCGCATCCGCGGCATCTAACGCCTGCCGGGTAAAAGGCAGCTCGGGCGGCAAGGCAAACGGCGGCGGGGGCACAAAATCAACCATAGGCTTAAGTGTAGTGGCATGAGCATATGCAGAAGGCTTGGAGGCTGCAGCAGGTTCACGAGGCGCTCGCGTATTATCCTGTGCGCGAAACGCCGCCCTCGAAACGGCGCGCATTCTTGACCGGGTGCCGCTGGGATTCTAAAGTTGAATTTAGCACTCGAAGCGGTGCAGTGCTAAATGCCCAGGCACTAGGGCTAAACCGCTTCACAAATTCTTAAAAACTGACTAACAAGGAGCATACCTATGGCTATTAAGCCCCTCGAAGACCGAGTAGTTGTCAAACTAGAGCAGGCTGAGCAGACCACCGCATCCGGTCTGGTTATTCCCGAAACTGCAAAGGAGAAGCCGCAGGAGGCCCGCGTAGTAGCTGTGGGACCCGGTCGCGTGGATGATAAGGGCAACCGTGTTCCCGTCGATATCGCTGAAGGCGACGTAGTCGTGTTCTCCCGCTACGGCGGCACCGAGGTCAAATACCAGGGCGAGGAATACCTGATTCTCTCCGCTCGTGACGTTCTGGCGATCGTCGACTAATTTCGCATATATGCAGGATGCGCCGCCGGTTTCTCGCGCGGCGCATCCGCTATACCTGACCTGGATTTGGCGCACGTGCGCCTTCTACGATATCGAACGCTCACAACCCTCAAGGAGTAGCGAATATTCATGGCTAAACAGCTTGAATTCAACGATGCCGCCCGTAAGTCCCTGCAGGCTGGCGTCGATAAACTCGCCGATGCGGTCAAGGTTACCCTCGGCCCACGCGGGCGCAATGTTGTGCTCGATAAACAGTGGGGTGCACCGGTTATCACGAATGATGGTGTCTCGATCGCCCGCGAAGTTGAGCTTGAAGACCCCTATGAAAACTTGGGCGCGCAGCTCGCTAAAGAGGTAGCCACCAAGACTAACGACGTTGCTGGTGACGGTACGACTACCGCAACCGTGCTGGCGCAGGCACTCGTGAATGAGGGGCTGCGCAACGTAACAAGCGGTGCGGCACCTGCGGAGGTGAAACGTGGCATTGAGGCCGCCGTTGAGAAGGTCTCCGAGCGTCTGCTTCACGATGCCCGCGAGGTACAGGGTCCGGAAGTTGCGCATGTTGCCGCTATTTCGGCTCAGTCCGACCAGATCGGCGAGCTTTTGGCATCTGCTTTTGAGAAGGTCGGTCAGGACGGCGTCATTACTATCGAGGACGGCTCCTCCACTGAGATTGAGCTTGACATTACCGAGGGTATGCAGTTCGACAAGGGCTACCTTTCGCCTTCGTTCGTGACCGATGCCGAGCGTGGCGAAGCGGTTCTTGAAGATAGCCTCATTCTGCTCTACCAGGGTAAGATCTCCACTGTTGCCGAGATTATGCCTCTGCTGGAGAAGGTCGTACAGGCGAAAAAACCGCTGACCATTATCGCCGAAGACGTTGATGGTGAAGCACTGTCCACCCTCGTGGTGAATAAGCTCCGCGGAACTCTCGACGTTGTGGCGCTTAAGGCTCCCGGGTTCGGCGATCGCCGCAAGGCTATTATGCAGGATCTCGCCATTCTGACCGGCAGCATCGTGATTACCCCCGAACTGGGTATCGACCTGGCTCAGGCAACTCTCGAAGAAACCGGTTCGGCGCGCCGCGTGACCGTCACCAAGAACACCACCACGATTGTGGACGGCGGTGGCAGCAAGGAAGCGGTTGAAGACCGTGTGCAGCAGTTGCGCCGAGAGATCGAGGCCGTCGATTCCGAGTGGGATCGCGAAAAGCTCAAGGAACGCCTGGCGAAGCTCGCCGGTGGCGTGGGCGTGATCAAGGTGGGTGCGGCAACCGAGGTTGAGGCTAAGGAACGTAAGCACCGCATCGAAGACGCTGTGTCTTCTACCCGCGCGGCTCTTGAAGAAGGCATCGTATCCGGTGGCGGTTCGGCACTGATCCACGCCAGCAAGGCGCTCGACGGTTTTGAACTCGATAGCCACGACGCAAACGTAGGTGTGCAGATTGTACGCCGCGCCCTGGTACAGCCGCTGCGCTGGATTGCCGAAAACGCTGGCGACGACGGCTATGTGGTGGCGGCAAAGGTCGCCGAACAGCCCGTTGGTCACGGTTACAACGCCAAAACCGGTGAGTATGTTGATCTGTTCGAAGCGGGCGTAATTGACCCCGTGAAGGTCACCCGCTCTGCGCTGCAGAATGCATCATCTATCGCGGCTTTGGTACTCACGACCGAGACTCTGGTGGTTACCAAGCCCGAAGAAGAGGACGAAGACGAATAATTGATGGGTTGCCCGGTTCGAGGAGAGAAAATCTCGTTGAACCGGGCAACAACTATCTGTAGGGGCTTGATGCAGACTGGCCTGAAATAAACGCAAGCGCAGCCTTGAACCGGATACTGCTTACAGGAAAGGCGCGCATCCAAACCACTCCGTGTACCCCGAAGCAGACGTAAGCGTTTACCATAGAGGTACGACGTTTTACACCCGGTGGCACCACTCGCTACACAACATCTATACATCCGGTACAGCATTTGAAAGGCTAAACATGACTGTCCCCACCGCCCTGACCGACGATCCCTTCGGTTTCACTGGTCTGACCTATGATGACGTGTTGCTTCTACCCGGCAACACCGATGTTATTCCCTCCGATGCCGATACCAGCACTCGACTTTCCAAGCGTATTACCCTGGGCACCCCCATTATCTCCGCGGCGATGGATACCGTCACCGACTCTCAAATGGCGATCGCAATGGCGCGTCTAGGCGGTATGGGTGTGATTCACCGCAACCTTTCGATCGAGGACCAGGCGGCGCATGTTGATCGCGTGAAACGCTCCGAATCGGGTATGATTATCAATCCCGTCACTATCGGGGCTGGTGCGACTATCAGCGAATACGATAATCTGTGCGGCTACTACAAGGTTTCGGGTCTGCCGGTGGTCACCGAAGACGGCAAACTTGAAGGTATTATTACCAACCGCGATATTCGCTACCTCTCGCGCTCGGACTACGAAAGCACTCTCGTGCGCGATGTCATGACCCCGATGCCGCTCATTACCGGTTCGCCGAACCTCACGAAGGATGAAGCCTTCGCCCTGCTCTCGAAGAACAAAATCGAGCGTTTGCCCCTTATTGACGAGGCCGGTAAACTTGCCGGGCTGATTACCCTCAAAGACTTTGTGAAGACCGAACAGTACCCGCGTGCCACCAAGGATGACGATGGTCGCCTGCGCGTTGGCGCTGCTATCGGTTTCTTCGGCGACGGCTACGAACGCGCTATGGCCCTGGTCGAGGCCGGGGTGGATGCGCTCTTCGTCGATACCGCCAACGGACATTCCCAGGGCGTGCTCGATATGATTTCCCGCTTGAAGAAAGATTCCGCAGCCGCACATGTCGATGTGATCGGCGGTCAGGCGGCAACCCGTGAAGGTGCTCAGGCCATTATTGATGCGGGCGCAGATGCCGTGAAAGTCGGCGTGGGTCCCGGATCAATTTGCACCACTCGTATTATCGCGGGTGTGGGCGTACCTCAGGTAACCGCGATTAACGAATCCGCGAAGGCAGCTATTCCCGCCGGTGTTCCGCTCATCGCCGATGGTGGTATGCAGCACTCCGGTGAGATCGGCAAGGCTCTGGTTGCTGGCGCCGATTCCGTGATGCTTGGCTCGCTTCTAGCGGGAACCGCCGAGGCTCCCGGCGATCTGATTTTCATGAACGGTAAGCAGTTCAAAGCCTACCGCGGCATGGGTTCGCTGGGCGCTATGCAGACCCGCGGTCGCCACAAGTCCTACTCGAAAGACCGTTATTTCCAGGCAGACGTTTCCAGCGAAGAGAAGCTGATTCCCGAGGGAATTGAAGGGCAGGTTCCGTTCCGCGGACCGCTTTCTGCCGTGCTGCATCAGCTTGAGGGCGGTCTGCGTCAGACCATGTTCTACGTGGGTTCACGCACCATTGAGGAGCTTAAGACCAAGGGTAAGTTTGTGCGCATCACCCCGGCGGGTCTGAAAGAATCTCACCCGCACGATATTACGATGACTGTCGAGGCACCTAACTACCGCCGTTAACCACCGCTGACCGGCTTAGTGGTGTGTATGGCTCGAACATTAGAGAATCTATTCCGTCGTGCATTTTGTGATATTTCTAAATAATCTGCGGCTGAACGGGCTATACACCGAGTAGAGTAGATACTGCATCAGGCGCGTAGTCTTGCGGGGCAGCCGTGCGCCAAGAAACACCGGTCAGATACCTTCCGAAGGGAAACATACATGTCCGATATTCAGATTGGGCTCTCTAAGAGTGCCCGCCGCACCTATGCGCTTGACGATGTGGCGCTGGTACCAACGCGCCGCACCCGTGACCGTCGCGATGTCGATACGTCATGGCAGATTGACGCCTTCAAATTTGACACCCCAATTGTGGGCGCACCGATGGACTCTGTGATGTCTCCAGCGACCGCGATTGCGCTCGGAAAGCTCGGTGGGCTAGGCGTGCTCAACCTAGAAGGCTTGTGGACTCGCTATGAGGACCCGCAGCCGCTTCTAGACGAAATTACTGAGCTTCCCGAAGCTGATCCCGCCTCTGCTACCACGCGCATGCAGCAGATTTACGCTGAGCCGATTAAGCCCGAGCTGATTACCGCGCGCCTGGAAGAAATTCGTGATTCGGGTGTTATTGTGGCGGGCTCGCTTACCCCGCAGAACACCCAAGAACATTACGAGACCGTGGTGCAGGCCGGGGCCGATCTTTTCGTGATTCGCGGCGCGTCGGTCTCTGCGGAGCATATCTCAACTTCGCATGAACCGCTGAACCTCAAGAAATTCATTTACGAGCTGGATGTACCTGTTATGGTCGGCGGCGTGGCAGGGTATACCCAGGCGAAGCACTTGATGCGCACCGGTGCCGCCGGTGTTCTGGTGGGCTTCGGCGGCGGTTCCGCGATGACCACCCGTAAGGGGCTGGGCATTTCTGCGCCGATGGCAACCGCTATTGCCGATGTTGCTGCGGCTCGTTCGGACTACCTGGACGAATCCGGTGGACGGTATGTTCATGTGATTGCCGACGGCGGGCTTAGCCGTTCCGGTGACCTGGTGAAGGCACTGGCTCTGGGCGCGGATGCGGTAATGATCGGCGCTCCTCTGGCACGCGCATCCGAGGCGCCGGGTCAGGGCTGGTACTGGGGTAATGAGGCGCATTCGGTGGATTTCCCGCGCGGCGTGCGTACCCCGCTGGGTGTCGTTGGAACCCTCGAAGAAGTGCTGTATGGGCCTTCACACCATGTGGACGGCACGAGCAATATTGTGGGGGCGCTCAAACGCGCTATGGCAACCTGCGGTTATCTGGACTTGAAGAAGTTCCAGAAGGCAGAGATGACGCTTGTGCCTGAATATCGGGGATAATTGCGGTCAGTCTCGCGTTCTGTTGAGTGCGCAGGAACCGAGTGAACATTCTCTTTGCCGAAACGTATTGCGCCCTCACCGGTGAAAATATCCGGTGGGGGCGCATTGTGCTATTCCGAGTCAGGCGCGGAAGCTGGGTATATGATCATACGCGGGGCACAAGCGAGCAGAATCCCGTAGCATGAATAGGGTTAGGTGGGTAATGCGTGGGTGAGCGTGGTGCTGCACCGAAGAAACCGGTCGGGCGAGTTGATATGGGGAATGCATAGTTATGAGTGCGCAAGAGATGGACGCAGAGAAGGCCTTCGAGCGGTTCGAGTCCATGCTGCGGGACTGGCTGCGTGACAGCGGCGGGACTCGCATCGACATCGACTATCACGCCATCCACCGCACCGGGCATGTCATCAACTGGCTGACCATTGACGGTCAGCGCAAGGGCGTCCTGTTTCCCGCGAAGCTGGACTTCACCATGGATGACCTTCGTCCGGCGCAGGTGGATCCTCGTCGGGGTGCGTGGACATACTCGCACCTGTGGATGGAGGCCTCGGACGGTGTGCTGCATCAGGAGTCGGACTGGATGCGTGAGCCAGTCATTAACGGCGAGCCGGTGTCGGAGCAGGGCGCGGCGGTGGAGCTGAGGTTGCACCCCAGGGATCCTGAGTTCATCCCGGAGTGGATGGCGACCAAGGCAGCCGCCTTCCACAAGAAGGAGGAGGCCCGAGCAGGACGTCGCGAACGCGACCGAGCCCGCCGGGAACGCAAGAAGGCTGAAGCTGCCCAGGCTGCGCAGGAGGCCGAGACGAATACGTCGAGTACTGCCAGTGAGGCGGCGGAGAAGGCGAGTAGCTGACTCGGTCGAAGCAGACCGATAGCATAGGAGATTTGTTTATTGTGCGCCCGGTCTTTGTGGGGTGGAGCTCTTGGATGATGAAGGAGAATGACAATGATGGAGTGGTCTTTTGAAGGTCAGATGGAGGTCGCGCAGGCGATCGCGAACCAGTGGGGTGCGTGGATGCGTGCTAACGGCGTTCAGGAGGTCGTCGTTGAGGTTGAGGGTGTCGGTACCCGTGCGGCTGTGAGCAGTCAGGTGCAGCATCAGGGCCATTGGGTGAACAATGCCCTGCCGATGGAGCTAGTGCGCTTGGGTGTGGATCTGCGTGTGGCTATGGGGCGCCCTGGAGGCGGGGCGTGGACCTGGGCACGGCTGTCCATGAGCAGCACAAGCTCGTCTCCGACTTCAACTACGACCGTGAACCCGTTCTGGACCCACCCTACACAGCTCAGGATGTGGCCCAAGAACTGGAGGCTTTCCCGCGGGAACCGAATGCTATTCCTGACTGGATGCGTATCGGCGGCTAGGCTGCCTTCCGTGCCCGTTGTTGGTTTCCTGGCTGAGGCACCTTACTGACCAACCCACTCAGCGGTGGGGCCACGTCCTTCCCACTTGGCCCCACCGCTTTGCCCTCACTGGAATAACACTTCCCCTACCCTGAACTGGCCCCGCATGGTGGGCGACCGACTCGATGCTCTTCATATGGCCACCGAATTGTCCTCAGTGAGTTTCGGCCCTAGGAGGGGGACAGGATGACGTTGTCCAGTAGGGGCTAAACCGACGGAACCCGTCATCAAGGAGGCCCGCCGCGACGACCTGTAACCCATGGCGCGAGCAGCGAAGTAGAGACCTTGGTTTGGCGTTTGCCGTCACACGCGGGTGTCGGTTTAGGAGTTGGTAAAAGATTCGTGTCCGCAACAATTGAATCACCAGCAATGACTGATCTTACTGAAGCTGAAGAGAAGTATTTCGCAGAGGGAGGGGAATTCTAGCTCTCGTAATGAGACTTAAAGTAGCTTCAATTGCCGAGTTTTCTCGCATTGAGTCCACGATGAGTGACCTGATTACTGAAGCAGGGGGTGTGGTAAGGCAGGGGCGAGCATAACCGAACCCGAGAGATTCTCGGCCCGGACGTTGAGCTGCACATACAACTGAAACCATAAACTTAGAAGGAGGACATAGAATGGGCGTCAGATACCTCTATACCACTCTCAATTCAGGACGCATTATCGCCGACACTGACACGTTCCTCAGCGAGGGAAAGCGGCATTGGCCAGACTCCAAGGGTACACGCTGGAACGACGATGAAGACGATACCGATGCAGACATTCTGCTTACTCCAGATGGAGCATCGACGGTTATCAGTCACTTCAGCGACAATCGACTCATATCTGTGAGCGGGGCAGAATTTGAGGAGGCGGCCGACATTGCCGTTTGGGTGCGATCTCTTAACCCGGACCCCAATTTGGTGTTATGGTTCACTACGAACGTCTTCGACGGGCACACCGTTCTGACTCCGGGCATCACACCCCAGCAGGTTATTGATCAGTGGGTGGACCATCGTGAGCATGACCCCTATGCGGAGTACCCCGAATACTTCTCCTGACAACTCCGCCAACACCGCCAAGAGCA
Source organism: Rothia sp. HMSC08A08 (assembly GCF_001808385.1). NCBI lineage: Bacteria > Bacillati > Actinomycetota > Actinomycetes > Micrococcales > Micrococcaceae > Rothia > Rothia sp. HMSC08A08. The sequence continues at coordinate 7,769 of NZ_KV793062.1, read as the reverse complement.
CCAAGGAAGAGAAGTATCTTCTCAATTAAGAGAAGAGGCTGGCAAATCTCTTCAGCGGATGGTTGGTTTAAGTAAACGGGGTCAAACATGGGTGGTTCTATGACAGGCTGGCTCAGAAGGTGAACCGGGATCGAGAACATTCACGGCACAGCCTCTCTTAGATAAGGGCAGAGAGAATTCAATCGGGCCGTCTCCTCTGACAACCCAGCATGAGTTAACCTCAGTGGCAACGAAGTCATAGAAGTTGTCAGAGCGATATATATGAGCAGCCTTGAGGGGGAGTACAAATGGAAAGGCATTTTACAACGTGGACCGTCAGTCCAAGGTTCGGCCTAAGGAACAATTTCCTCACCCCACAGACACCAAACATAATTTTCAACGAGATAAAAGACCAGCTGGGGTCTCCAAAATTCCTACGACTTGGTGGTTTCTTTTCGTTTGGTGTGCGTGCGCTTCCGGAGGAGGTGTTGTGGCCGGAGGACGTTCCCAAGAACGACCCCTCCCTCAACAGCTACATGCAGGCCGCAGGTGTTCATGAGGCGATGACTATTGAGGTGCGGGTTTCCGACGGAAGTGACTCCTACACTCACTACACGGTGGCTCGTGAACCTGTGGCCGATCCCGAGGCGTGGACCACGGTGTCCTGGGACAACGGGAACCCCGAACCCTTCACCATCCAGGTTCACCCCGAGGAGGTCTTCACCGGTGAGCAGGCAGTCCCCATCTTCCAAACCTATATCGAGGACAACGCCCTACCACCGGCCAACTTGCTGCGCCGAATCGACGTCTAACCACCAACCTACCACCATGGCTCCGCACCCCACCCGGTGCGGGGCAGATGTTCGGAACGGGTACATAAAGATGGCAATCAGGGGGAGAGCGAGACGCGAAATTGGTAGAGTAGAAGCTACTGGCGCACCTTCCGAGATCACACCTAAAGTCGCTCAGATCTTCAATCTATCGACAAGCCTTAGAAAGCCTAGGAAAGTACCATGAACCCTAGTAAGTCAAATGATGCAGGCTCGGAAACGTCAGGCTTTCGTTCGTACCCAGTCGATCAGGCATTGAATATCATTCGAGCAATAGCCGAGCATCGGTGGCCCATGACTGTTGAAGAGGCATTCTCGTTGCGAGATCAGTTCGGCTGGATACCCGCTCCCGACGACGGGAGATTTTTCGTTACCCCCGTTAGCAATGGCGAGGAAGATGGAACTATAAGCATTGACCGAGAGAACAGAATTTACATATCAGGAATTGACTTCAACTTAACCTCCCAACTTCCTAAAGATGCAAACCCTGACATTCAGTCAGAAATGCGGTCAGTATATTCGAGGTACGTCGAAGCCCTCACTATGAGATATGGTGCAGGTGAAGCCAGATCCAGCAGTGACGTAGATGGTGTTTTGTGGTACCTGCCATCGCGCGCAAGCGTTGACATAGGGATTACTCGCCGATCTATTTCTGTAGCAATTGAATCACCAGCAATGACTGATCTTACTGAAGCTGAAGAGAAGTATTTCGCAGAGGGAGGGGAATTCTAGCTCTCGTAATGAGACTTAAAGTAGCTTCTCGTGAATTATCATGAGCAGGGGTATCTGTGAATGTCGAATACGGTAAATATGCAATGATGCTGTGGCGGCAAGAACCACAATGACCATACGCGGGGCACGGGAGCATTAAACCCCGTAGCATGAATAGGGCAGGCGGGTAGCGTGCAGTGGTTTACGGTATTTCGCAGGTAAGGTGAGAGGAAAAATTGTGGGCGTTAATTACCTATATCCCGTTCTCAGTTCAGAGGATACCCTCATTGATGTCGAAGCTTTCTTACGCGAAGGGCAGCGAAAATGGCCCGGGTGTAAGACGGCGCAGTGGACCGCTGAGGAAGACCGCTTGACGGATGCCGACATCATTATTACCCCTGATGGGGCATCGACGATTATTAGTCATTTCACTGATGGTCGGCTCATATCTGTTGATGGGGCAGATTTTGAGGAGGCCGTAGAGATCGCCGCATGGGTGCGGTCTTTGAACCCAGACCCTGACGTGGTGCTATGGTTTACATCCAGTGCTTTCGATGGTCACACAGTCTTGACTCCGGGAATTACACCCCAGCAGGTGCTTGAGCAATGGGTAGATCACCGTGAACACGACCCTTATGTGGAGTACCCTCAGTACTTCTCGTGAATGATGTAGTCATAGTGAAAGGGGGCGAGGCTGATATGGGCACGGTAAATCCTGAGAGTATGGCGATACCGGCAAGCTAGTAGTGATTGGTTGCTGCGGCAGCAGAGCTGGTTTTTAGAGCCGGATAGGAGATAGGAAGAGGCTAAGGCGCATGACAGATGAGGCTATGGGTGTACCCAGCGGGACAAATCGGGCTATGTCGGAATGGACGTGGCAGGACTACCTGAACTGGGGGCAGGAGATTAACCAAGAGCGAATGGAGGCCGACTGGAAGGGCCTGTGGGACTACGCACCGCCCAATGCAGGAGCCTCTGAAGAAACACTGGCACGTACTGAGGCTCAGCTGGGTTTTCGTTTGCCAAAGTCCTATCGTGATTTTCTCAAGGTAGCCGACGGCTGGCCCTGTTTCTACCAGGACATGACGATCTTCTCCACTAGTGACCTTCTTGGCGGCGAACTGCGTAGGCTGGGCGGGGTTCAGCTGGAGCTGGAGGAGTGCATTGAGGCTATGGCTTCAGACGGTGTTATCGCTGCTGACCATTTCATGGTTGCCGCCGCACAGGGGTCGATTGACATCGTTCTGATGGGGCGGCCCGGTACCCCGGCGGAGGGGACTGCCTCGTGGGTGCGCGGTGAAGTACTAGGACGCTACGACGATCTTCTGGACTATTACCTGTCTATGATGGAGTACAACAAGCTCGAAACCGCCGATCTCAGAAAGGACTTCGGCCCCAAGCCCGACGGCGTTCCCCACGCTGTCCTCGATATACGCTCCAATGAAGGGGAAGACTGACGCAGTTCGCATAGCTAGGTGGGCTATGGCGTTCTCACGCCCGAGGCTGCTCAGCATCTTAAGAATCTATCGACAAGCTCTAAAAATCCCAGAAGAGAGACCGAATTCTCATATGTTATATGAAGCAAACTCTAATCCGTCAGGCTTTCGCGCGTATCCGGTCGAGCAAGCGGTGGCTATCATCCAAGCAATAGCTGAGCACCGGTGGCCTATGACTGTTGAAGAGGCATTCTCGCTACGAGATCAGTTCGACTGGATACCCGCTCCCGACGACGGGAAATTTTTCGTTACACCCGTCAGTAACGGAGAGGAAGATGGCCACATAAGCCTAGATGTCAGCAACAATAAATTTGTATCCGGGATTTCTTTCCGCTTGACCAGTCTCGCATCCCCGGACCCAACCCCAGAAATTAAGGCATTGATACAGTCGGCACGCTCAGGCTACGTTGCTGGACTTACATCACTGTACGGGGCTGCAACCCCTGGCCCTAGCAGCGAAGTAGAAACTTTGTCTTGGTATTTGCCGTCGCGCGCGAGTGTTGGTTTAGGAGTTGGTACAAGACTCGTGTCCGCGACAATTGAATCGCCTGCGATGACTGATCTTACTGAAGCTGAAGAGAAGTATTTTGCGGAGGGCGGGGAGCTTTAACGCTGTGCGCCGCTGGTTTGCTGCCAGCTAGTTTTTGGTTCTGGGTCCTTACCGTACCGGCTAGACTGCGTTCTACACTGGGAAACGACGCATCTCTGCCAACTATTCACCGGGACTTTTCCCCGCGTAGGTTACCAACGGCGTTAGGGGCACATCACGCAGACGCGCTACCCTAGATATGTGTGGAAATTGGCGTTTACTCCCCGCTGGCTGGGTGGGCTTTTGCTGGCTCTCGTCTTCGTGACGGGGTTTGTTGCGCTCTCCAGCTGGCAGTTCAACGCCTCCACCTCACAGCAGGTACATTCCGATCCTGCGAAAGATCGGGTGCGACCTTACACCGAGATTCTGCAGGCGCATCAGCCCGTGACGAACTTGACGGTTGATACCGTAGTGCAGGCGAAGGGGGAGTACGTTCTCGGATCCTCCATGCTGGTAGCGGGTCGCCTCAATAACGGTGACCACGGGTACTGGGTTCTGAGTGAATTCATTCCCGAAGGAACCGATAAAGCCGCCGCTTTGGGAAGCACCAAGCCCCGTGCCATCACAGTGGCACGAGCCTGGATAGCGGGCGAGGATGATCATGCGCCGAGCATACCCGCCGAACCGACAGGGACAGTTGAGGTTGCCGGTCGTGTAGTAAATGCCCAGGGCGCCGCCCCGTACACGCGCACGACCGAGAAGGTGCTGGAAAGCGCATCCCCGGCACAGCTGACAAACCTGTGGGATGCGCCCCTCTATGACGGCGTGCTCACGCTTTCCGCCGAAGTACCCGAGAACAAAAAAGTACCCCTCACCGAACAGTACACAATCGCGGAAAACGCCACTATTATTGGACAGTCTGAGAATCTGCGCCCTATTCGCGCAGCCCAGGCTACCAATGATGCCAACATCAACTGGCTCAACATCTTCTACTCGCTCGAATGGTTGATTTTCGCGGCTTTCGCCCTCTACCTGTGGGGACGCATGCTTAAGGATGCGGCGCATCGTGCCGCCGAACCCGCCGAATACACCCAGTATTTCGAGTACGAGGGCGAATACTTTGTGGACGAAGCCACCGGACGCCCCTACTATTGGGACCCCGCCGACGAGCAGTACTATTTCTTTGATGAAGCTCCCGAAGAAGCATCCGTGCGTATGGAAGATACACCATGCAACGCTCCGGAGAGCGTTAATCCTCAGAAACCTGCAGATACAAAAGACTAACGCAAGCTAAACTCATCAGCACACACGAGAGGCACAGCATGTCAGAGAATTCCGAGAAGAACACAAAAATTACCCCGGTAGAACGTACCGACGGGCGCAAAGTCACCCTATCGCAGAATGCCTCAAAAGCATCAGCAGACGGGGCAGAACACGCGCCCCAGGGCGGATTTACGGTGCGCAAAAAATTTGGCGGTACCGAAACGCAGATTCGTTCCGCACTCACCTTCTATAAATGGTGCGCCTGGATATCCGGTACCTTCCTGCTGCTGCTGGTGGTTGAGATGATTACCCACCACGGGATGGGCTATGACCTGGTGGCGGGTGCAAAAGACGCCGCAACCGGTTCCGATGTGTCGCTCGGCATCCTTAACCGCGAAACCGGAAACCTTACCGGCGGAGTAAACATTTCCACGTGGGTGCTTATCATTCACGGCTGGTTCTACATTATTTATCTGTTCTCCTGCATTCGTATTTGGCTGCTCATGCGCTGGGGCATCGCCCAGCTCATCGTCATGGCGCTCGGCGGCGTGGTGCCGTTCCTCTCATTCATCGTTGAGAAGCGCATTCACGCAGAAACCTTGGCGCAGCTTGACGCTAACCCGCAGGCGACTAAGCGGTACTAGCCCCAGCATCGGCGAAAGCCTAACGGCGAGTACCCCTGAATGGGTGCCACATAAAACTTTTGTCTCTCCCGTAGAATAGAAATACAAGACTTCGCGCGCTCGCGCGGAATTTCGACCTGACACGTGAGGAAAATCCGTGACCGACTCTGTACACCCGGATCAGCTTGAAGAGCGTCCGGTTCTGGTGGTAGATTACGGTGCCCAGTATGCGCAGCTTATTGCTCGTCGCGTGCGTGAGGCGGGTATCTACTCTGAAATCGTTCCCCACTCTATGAGCACCGAAAAGATGCTTGCTAAAAACCCTGCCGCGATTGTGCTTTCGGGCGGGCCTTCATCGGTGTATGCCGATGGCGCCCCCCGCGGCGATAGGGCACTATTTGAGGCTGGCGTGCCGGTCTTCGGCATCTGCTACGGTTTTCAGGTGATGGCGCAAACCTTGGGCGGTACCGTGGCGCAGACCGGTTCCCGCGAATACGGCGCAACCGATGCAACTTTGTGTGCAGTTGATTCTTCGTTCCTCACCGGCACCCCGCAGACGCAGAACGTGTGGATGTCGCACGGCGATTCTGTGACCGAAGCCCCCGCCGGGTTTGAGGTTCTGGCGCAGACCCCGGGTGCGTCCGTGGCGGCGTTCGTGGATGAGCACCGCAAGCTGGGCGGCGTGCAGTGGCACCCCGAGGTGAAGCACTCCGACTACGGTCAGGTTGCGCTTGAGAACTTCCTGTATAACATCGCCGGACTTAAACCCACCTGGTCAACTGACAATATCATTGAGGAACAGGTTGCGAAGATTCGTGAGCAGGTTGGCGAAGACCGCGTGATTTGTGCGCTTTCTGGCGGCGTGGATTCTTCTGTTGCTGCGGCTCTCGTGCATAAGGCCGTGGGCGATCAGCTGACTTGCTTCTTTATTGACCACGGGCTGCTGCGCGCGGGTGAGCGTGAACAGGTTGAGCAGGATTACGCCGCGTCAATGGGTATCCGTGTGATTACCATTGATGAGTCAGAGCGTTTCCTCACCGCACTGGCTGGTGTGAGTGATCCCGAGCAGAAGCGTAAGATTATTGGCCGCGAGTTCATCCGCTCCTTCGAGCAGGCCGAGCGCAAGCTCATTGAGGAAGCGGGCGAAGAGGGCGCACAGATCAAGTTCCTGGTGCAGGGCACCCTGTACCCGGATGTGGTTGAATCCGGTGGTGGCGAGGGCGCAGCGAATATTAAATCGCACCACAATGTGGGCGGTTTGCCTGAGGATTTGGCGTTTGAGCTGGTCGAGCCGTTGCGTACCCTGTTTAAGGATGAGGTTCGCGCGATTGGCCGTCAGCTGGGTGTTCCCGAGAAGATCGTGGCGCGCCAGCCGTTCCCCGGCCCAGGTCTGGGTATTCGTATTGTGGGTGAGGTGACCCGCGAGAACCTTGAGACCCTGCGCGCGGCGGATGCGATTGTGCGTGAAGAGCTGACTGCCGCCGGTCAGGACGAGCATATTTGGCAGTGCCCCGTAGTACTTCTTTCCGGTGTGCGTTCGGTGGGTGTTCAGGGCGATGGCCGCACTTATGGGCATCCGATTGTGCTGCGCCCGGTTTCTTCGGAGGACGCGATGACAGCCGACTGGTCGCGTCTGCCCTATGATCTGCTAGCAAAAATCTCGAACCGGATTACGAACGAAGTCAAAGACGTAAACCGCGTGGTGCTGGATGTAACCTCCAAACCTCCGGGAACCATTGAGTGGGAGTAGCCCTGCGGGGGAGTAGCCCCTAGGATTCAACCCAGTTTTGTGTAGATAAGCCGCCCGGTGTGTTCTGAGCTTTCAGGATGCACCGGGCGGCTTTGCTGTGGTCATAAAGGTATAGAAGCTGCGCCATGATCCTCTTGAAACGGAATATTTCATCAAGTCCTTCTGCAGCAGAATACGGTTTCGGACGCCCATGATGGGAATGTGAAAGTCTGGAGCGTACTCGATAACAGGTGCAGGCTTGGTTTTCAGAAAATCTTGCTGGTGTTCTCGGTATTGTTCCGCTTGTGGTTTTACCAAGGCTCAAACCCACAAAGTGAATAAACCTTAGAATAAGTGTGACCAGCGTAATGAGAAAAGCAGTACAAATAACTCTAAATTGGCTTAGCCACTGTGAGAACTGGGGGACAGCGTTGTAGACAAGAGTCACGAACCAGCAGGGGTAAGAGCCATTGTTTTTACTGTCATCTGGGAGGTACCCCTAATGAATGACCCTCAGTGTTTTTGTCCTGAAAGTTGGGTGGTCTTCTTAATACTATTCGTCATGATGATAATCGTTAAGATGCCCAAAATAACCTCGTAAAGGGCTAC
>NZ_KV793061.1:0-137157 GCF_001808385.1 Rothia sp. HMSC08A08 | reverse complement strand
CATAATATTCTAGGTAAAAAGAGCAACGCTGCATGAGGAGCATCTGACGTAGAAAATTTCCGCGAGCAGATAATATTTTGACGAGCAGATAACAACCCGTTATCTGCTCGTCAAAATATTATCTGCTCGCGCATTTAGTCTATCTAGAACTTCGTGCCGGTCAGCCTCTCGTAGGCTTCAACATAGCGGGCGCGGGTCTTCTCAACCACATCCTCGGGCAGATGAGGCACGTTATCCGAACCGTCCCAGCCCGATTCCGGTGAGTGCAGCCAGTCGCGCACAAACTGCTTATCAAAGCTCGGTTGGGATTTTCCGGGTTCGTACTCACTCGCATCCCAGAATCGTGAGGAGTCGGGGGTGAGCAATTCGTCGCCAAGGGTGATTTCGCCGCGGTAAGAGTCGGTTCCGAATTCGACTTTGGTGTCAGCCAAAATAATACCCTGCTCGCGGGCGATTTTTTCGGCGGTGCTGTAGAGTTCGAGTGAGAGTTCTTCTAGGCGGTTACCGATTGCGTGCCCTACTTCGGCGTAGAGTTCTTCGCGGGTTACCGGTTCATCGTGCTGGCCTACTTCGGCTTTGCCGGTCGGCGTGAAAATTGGGGTTTCGAGGCGTGACCCGTCCACAAGCCCCGCCGGGAGTTCGATGCCTGCTATGCTTCCGGTGTCGCGGTAACTTGTGAGCCCCGAGCCCGTCAGATAGCCGCGCACAATGCACTCGACCGGGAACATATTGAGCGATTTGCATATCATGGCTCGCCCTGCGACTGATTCGGGCACATCGATTGAAATCACATGGTTTGGGATATGCGAAAGTTGTTGAAACCACCACAGCGACATTTGGGTGAGGATTTTGCCTTTATCGGGGATTTCGGTGGGAAGAATTTTATCGAAGGCACTAATGCGGTCAGAGGCGACAACCATGACGGAGCCTGCGCGGATTTCAGCATCATCACTGACTGTTAGCCCGGCGGCGTCGTAGCGGCTTTCTTCGGGAACGTAAAGGTCGCGTACTTTACCTGAGTAGACGTGCGTCCACCCCGGAATCATGGGTGGGTTGTTGCGGGAATTCATGGGGAGTTCTCCTGTGGGGCGAATGTGCGCGGCGTGTTTACCTATTCTTTACCTTACCGGACAATGCCCACATCCCGCGATATGTGAATCCTGATGAGACCGTAACACGGTATTCTCGGGGTTGGCTGTTAAGTTCTGTTACTTGGCGCCCGCCTGGGATACACCGCGAGCAGGTCGTTTTTTGGTCGAGCCGGTACGGCTCGGCCAAAAAAAACGACCTGCTCGCGGGAATATAGCGGTTAGTTGCGGAGTTCGGGCACGGTAATCGCCCCCTGCACCGCTTTGAGAGCGATATCGGTGCGGTATTGTGCGCCTTCCCAGGTGATGGCTCGTACCCCTTCGTAGGCGGCATCGCGAGCCTGGGCAGGGGTATCGCCCAGGGCCACAACAGCGAGCACACGACCGCCCGCCGTCACAATCTCTTCGCCCGCGACGGCAGTTCCGGCATGCACCACATGCACATTGGGCATAGCGGATGCGCTCTCAAGCCCCGCAATCGCATCGCCCTTACGCGGGGTTCCCGGGTAGTTTTCTGCCGCCATGACCACGTCTACGGCAGTGCGGGGGTCCCATTCCAGGTGGGTGTCTTCGGCGATCTCGCCGCGGGATGCCGCAAGGAGCAGCTGCCCGAGCGGGGTGCGCAGGCGTGCCAGCACCGCCTGGGTTTCGGGGTCGCCAAAGCGAGCGTTGAATTCGATGACGCGCACGCCGCGGCTGGTAACGGCGAGCCCGCAGAAGAGTACACCTACGAACGGGGTGCCGCGTTCTGCCATGCGCGTGATGGTGGGGCGGGCGATCTTTTCGATCACTTCGTCCACAAATCCTTCGGGCAGCCAGTCAAGTGGGGTGTAGGCGCCCATCCCGCCGGTGTTTGGGCCTTCATCGTTGTCAAAGATGCGCTTGAAATCCTGCGCCGGAGACAGCGGGAGCACGTTCTTTCCGTCGCTGATGACGAAGAGCGATACTTCGGGACCGTCCAAGAATTCTTCGATCACCACGGAACCGCCAGCGGCAAAGCAGGCGTTCGCATGCTCTAAGGCAGCGTCCCGGTTCTCGGTGACAACCACGCCCTTACCCGCGGCGAGCCCGTCGTCTTTCACCACATAGGGGGCGCCGAATTCGTCAAGGGCTTGCGCCGCTTCGGCTTCGGTTGTGGCGACGAAGGCGCGGGCGGTCGGTACGTTTGCCTCCTCCATCACCTGCTTGGCGAATGCCTTAGACCCCTCAAGCTGTGCCGCAGCCGCAGAGGGTCCGAAGACCGCGAAGCCTGCCTCGCGCAGGGCATCGGAAACACCGGCGACTAGAGGTGCCTCAGGGCCAATAACCACCAGGTCTGCGGCAAGCTCACGGGCGAGCGCGACAGCCTGCTTGGGGTTATTGGCGTCGATGGCGTGTACCGGAACGTCCTGAGCGATGCCCGCGTTGCCGGGTGCGCTGTGAACTTCGGTTACCTGTGGATCGCGTGCAAGCGCACGGATAATTGCGTGTTCGCGGCCGCCGGGGCCCAGTACCAAAACCTTCATGTACATAAGGGTACCGTGTCGAATGCTACCCGGGCTGGGTTTGTAACACCCCATGACTGTGCTTTTCCCAGTGACCCTCTGCCCCCCCCATAACGTTTTTACCGTGTAACGTTTTGCCCGCCGAATAGTGTCTTGAACCGTTCAGCTGTTTTCCACGTTTTGTGGTTCTCCCCGCGTTCGTAGGTTAGCTGCCCCAAGAGGCGCGGTAGCGAACCTCACCCACAAACGCCTCATATGCTTTCTGTTCTGCGGGAGGGAAGATGAAAATATAGGTTTTCTCACGGCATTTAATACGTGCCTGGATTTTCAGCGCCGGTCCGTAGACTTTTTCCGGTTTTAGCGCGCGTAGCATCCATAACCGCGGTGCTCATGTACGTCTTCTACTTCCCGCAAATTATCGGCAATATCAACGGCCATAAGGACAACTGGATTCAGCCACTCGTTGCCGGCATTAACTGCACGCTGTGGGTGGCATACGGCTTGTGGCGCGAAAAGAAAGACTGGCCCGTTGCAATTGCGAATGTGCCCGGCATTATTTTTGGCGGTACGGCAGCCTTCACCGCGCTCATGTGATTCTATCCGCTAGAATTTCTATTTTTAGCACTATTATTGTGGGTATATGACTTCTCCTCAGCTTTCCCTCACAGACGCCGAACTCGTATTTCAGACTCGTAACGATCTGATCGAGACGACCCACCACGGTATTGTGGTGGTGCTCTCCCCCGAAGGCACCACCGATCTTGCCCTCGGAGACATGAGCCAGCCATTCTTTGCCCGCTCGGCGCTCAAACCTCTGCAGGCTATCGGCACGCTCAAGTCGGGGGCGCCGCTGCGTGGCGCGCAGGTAGCGATCGCGTGCGGGTCGCATCAGGGAACGTTCGAGCAGATGCGCGCGGTTCAAGACGTGCTTCAGGGCGCCGGTGTTGATGCGACCGCCCTGCTCTGCCCCACCGCCTACCCCGCTGATGCACACGCGCACGAACAGATGGTACGCGCGGATTTGGCGAAGACTCCGCTTGCGCATCCGTGTTCGGGTAAGCATGCCGGGTTTCTGTGGGCGTGTGCCGCGCAGCTGGACCGCTCGGTTGTAGACCCGGATTCGCGCCAGTGGACGATGAAGGATTACTGCGACCCTGAGCATCCGCTGCAGCGCATGATTGCTGAGGAGATCGCGAGTTTTACGGGCGAGCCTGTGGGCACATCGGGCATTGACGGATGCGGTGCCCCCGTTGCGGCGGTCTCAGCTCTAGGTCTGGCGCGTGCCTATTCGACGCTCGGCACAGCGATTCGCAATATGGATGCGGATGCGCGCGCCTCGACCGTAGCGACTGCGATGGTGGATTACCCCGAGCTGATTCAGGCCCCCGGCATGCCCGATACGGTGTTGAGTGAGCAACTGGATGCGGTCGTCAAGAGCGGCGCCGCCGGGGTATTGTGTGTGGGTCTGCGTTCTGGCGCATCTGTGGTCGTGAAGATTTCCGACGGTGCAACCCGTGCCGCCTACCCGGTAGCGCTGTGGGCTCTGGAAGCTACGGGGCATCTGCCTTCCGAACAGGTGCAGCAGCTTCTTCCGCAGGTGACTCGCCCCGTGATTGGCGGTGTGCAGGATAATGCGCCCCGCGAGGTTGGAGGGTGGGTTCCTGGCGCGGATTTGGAACCGCTGGTGGGTGAGAACGCGTGAGTGTGCGCCGTCGAGTTTCGGAGGCTGACGGCGCGGCCGCCTTTGCACAGGTCAGACAGGTTTTTGATACTGTGTTTTCCGGAGAAAAACCGCTTGCCGATCAGGAAAATCGAGCCGATATAGAACAAGCGTTCGCTCGCCTGCCGCGTGGCGCGCGCGCTACCGCCGTGCGGTACGCCCTTGAAGAGCTCGCCACGCTCGCCCCCGGCAACAGTGTGGAGGTTCGGGTTCCGCCCTACGGGGTTACCCAGTGTATTGCCGGGCCTCGCCATACCCGCGGCACTCCGCCGAGCGTAGTCGAAACGAGCGGGTTCATCTGGTGTGCGCTGGCTGCCGGTGCCTTGGCTTGGGACGATGCGAGCGCATCCGGACTGCTGACCGCCAGCGGCGAACGCAGCAATCTATCCCGCTACTTCCCGTTGTTCTAGGCGCCGAGCTACCTGACAACGGCACCTCAAGTCTTATCGCGCACGCCCTAGAGCAGACAACATTCCTTCAGCCACGTTGTCCGCACCCCGCCGTCACCAAGAATCATTAGGCAGGATTCACCCCAAAAGATAGACTTGAAGACATGAGTAGCGCACACACACCTTCTAATTCCCACTCTGATTCTTCGGAACCGGAATCCCCCACGCCCGAAGCTGAAGCATCCCCTGAAACCGAGGTTGAGTACTCTCAGGTGCGGGTTCGCCGTGCCCCGTCGGTAGTAGCTTTCATGATGCTGGGGCTCATCATCGGACTTATTGCGGCGTTTATTTCTGTGATCCTGGGTCCAGGAGATCCGTCATATTCTGAAACATCGGTGTTCGGCGTTATCGCGGTTATTTACGGTGCCGTCGGCGTAGCATTGGGTGCCCTCGTGGCCCTGTGGCTTGACCGCCGATCCCTCAAAAAGTCCGTAACGGCGCGAGTTGAGCCAGAGTCCAAAGAAGAGGATGAATAGAAGCGAGCGGCGCATCCTAAAACGCTTGGCGCAGCCACACGTGACATATTCATCACCCCTGCGGGCGTTAAATTTCGTAGTGTACACCACAGAGTGGCGTGAAAGAGGGTAGACTAGACATGTCTGTGTACTCCCCCGAGGGTACAGCTGCCCGGCGGCTCACACACCCGCGCGCAGACAAGACTTTCCCGCAGTCCCAACGTCGAAAAGATGTGAATTGATTCGTCCTGACGGAAAACTCACCCACGATCTCGATCCGATAGACCACGGACCCAAGGACGCCTGCGGCGTATTTGGTGTCTGGGCTCCCGGTGAGGACGTGGCAAAACTAACCTACTACGGCCTGTATGCACTGCAACATCGCGGGCAGGAATCCGCCGGTATCGCAACGAGCAACGGCAAGCGCATCCACGTGTATAAAGACATGGGGCTGGTGTCCCAGGTTTTTGATGAGGCCACGCTCAGCTCTATGCCGGGCGAACACGCTATCGGACATGCACGCTACTCCACGACCGGCGCATCCCATTGGGCGAACGCTCAGCCGACCCTGGGCACCACCCCGCACGGCACGCTTTGCTTGGCGCATAACGGCAACCTGACGAACTCGGCTGATCTTTACGATAAGCTGCTTCAGAAGAACGGCGGCAAGCCCCCGGCGTTTGGTGAGCTGGCTCAGGGTAATACGACCGATACCGCGTTGGTAACCGCGCTTTTAGCCGAGCACGATTTTGATTCTCTAGAAGAAGCCGTTCTCGATCTGCTGCCCACCCTGCGAGGCGCATTCTGCCTCACGTTCATGGATGAACAGACTCTCTATGCAGCGCGTGACCCTCAGGGCGTTCGCCCGCTGGTGCTGGGGCGCTTAGAGCGGGGCTGGGTAGTTGCCTCCGAGACTGCGGCACTCGATATTGTGGGTGCATCCTTTGTGCGCGAGGTTGAACCCGGCGAACTTATTACGATCGACGAAAATGGCTTGCGTTCACACCGTTTTGCTGAGGCAAAACCCGCCGGATGCGTCTTCGAATACGTCTACCTGGCTCGCCCGGATACCACGATTGCGGGGCGCTCTGTCTACGAATCCCGCGTGGAAATGGGGCGCCAACTCGCCCGTGAACACCAGGTCGAAGCAGATTTGGTGATGCCCACGCCAGAATCCGGCGTCCCTGCGGCCATCGGCTACGCCGAGCAGTCCGGCATCCCCTACGGTAACGGCCTAGTCAAGAACGCCTATGTGGGGCGTACCTTCATTCAGCCTTCGCAGACCATTCGCCAGTTGGGTATTCGGCTCAAGCTGAATCCGCTCAAATCTGTGGTTGCGGGCAAACGCCTGATTGTCATTGACGATTCGATCGTGCGCGGCAACACCCAGCGAGCCCTAGTGCGTATGCTTCGTGAGGCCGGGGCGAAAGAGGTTCACGTGCGTATCTCTTCCCCACCCGTGAAATGGCCCTGCTTCTACGGTATCGACTTTGCCTCACGCGCAGAGCTGATCGCAAACGGTCTTTCAGTGGACGAAATTTGCGCTTCTCTCGGTGCCGATTCGCTCGGTTTTATTTCAGAAGACGGCATGATGGCGGCAACCGAGCAGCCCGCGAAAAACATGTGCACGGCCTGCTTCACCGGCAAATACCCGATTGAGCTTCCCTCGGAGGAGCGCCGCGGCAAATCGCTCTTCGATGCCGAAGAAGGCAAGGGCGGTCCGCTCGCCGGTAAGGCGGCGGAGGTAACCGTGGAACGACCGGTTCCTCATAAGCCCGAGCATGCGGAGGCTGTCTCCATTGAAACCCGCACGGGTACCGATACCTTGGAGAACAAGTTCGATACCGCAGCGCTTCCGGTGGTTCAGGCGCAGGCTGGCTCTGGGGCATCCGCATCCGTCGAGTCTGTTCAGGAAGCTCAACAACCGGCACCGGGCATGTGCAACCCCGGTCCCGACGCCGATCTTGAAGCGCTTTTGACCGAGGAAGACTTGGTTCCCGCACACGTTAATTCACGCCCTATAACCCCGAAGGACTAATAAACCCATGAGCGAAAACAGCACCTCTGTAACCTATGCAAGCGCTGGCGTTGATGTTGAGGCGGGCGACCGCGCCGTCGAGTTGATGAAGGATGCGGTGAAGGCGACTCACAACGCTTCGGTAATCGGCGGTGTGGGCGGTTTTGCCGGGCTGTATGACCTCTCGGCTTTGTCCTCATATCGCAAGCCCTATTTGGCGACTTCTACGGATGGTGTGGGCACGAAGGTTGCTATCGCGCAGGCGCTCGATGTTCATGACACGATTGGCTACGACCTGGTGGGTATGGTCGTGGACGATATTGTGGTGTGCGGCGCGAAGCCCCTTTTCATGACCGATTATATTGCTACGGGCAAGGTCGTTCCCGAGCGTATCGCCGATATTGTGCGGGGTATTGCCGGAGCTTGCAAGGTTGCCGGTACCGCGCTGGTGGGCGGCGAGACGGCGGAGCATCCGGGGCTTTTGGCTGAACATGAGTACGATGTTGCCGGTGCCGCAACCGGTCTGGTGGAGGCCGATGAGCTGCTCGGTCCAGACCGCGTGCGCGAGGGCGATGTGCTGATCGGTATGGCATCTTCGGGTATTCACTCGAACGGGTACTCGCTGGTGCGTAAGGTGATCGATGTGGCGGGCTGGGACTTGGATCGTCAGGTGGACGAGCTCGGCCGTACTTTGGGCGAGGAGCTTTTAGAGCCTACTCGCGTGTATGCGGCGGATTGTCTGGATTTGGCGGCTGCGTTCCCGGTCAATGGTACTGATGGGCAGACCGGTCACGGTATTCGCGGGTTCTCGCATGTGACCGGAGGCGGTCTTGCCGCTAATCTGGCGCGTGTTTTACCGCGGGGCTTGGAGGGCCGCGTGGATCGTTCAACCTGGCAGATTCCGGCGATTTTCTCGCTTATCGGTTCGCTCGGTCAGGTTCCACTCGCCGATCTGGAGCGCACCCTGAACCTGGGCGTGGGCATGATTGCGATTGTTGATCCTGCGGTGGCGGATGCTGCGGTGAGTCGTCTGAATGAGCGCGGTATTTCGGCCTGGATTATGGGGGACGTGGTGAAGGCTGGCGGCGCCGAGTTGAATAACCCTGACTATGTGCAGGGTGCCAAGGGCGTTGATGGAGGCGCAGTGCGGCTTTACGGCAGTTACGCGGTCTAGCCTGCGCTCTGACAGGGTTTTACGCTGTAGCGCCCTGCCCTATATCTATAAAACGCGAGCGGATGATTTTTGACGAGACAAATCATCTGCTCGCGTTTTGTGTAAGGCTTCAGCGAGTTTGAAAGACGACGAGCTAATTTTGTGCAGACTTTAAATCTTCACTCAATACTTGGTGAGCTATCATTCATACTTGCGGAAAACTTTAAAGTATTTCAAGACCCTAAATCTCGTATACCAGATAGTGTGATGTATATTAAATACACTATTATTTTCTCCGAAAGAATAAATTAGACCCTAATTTTACCGTGCAAAATCAAGGATTTCACCAATATTTTAATAGTAAAACTTTATGTGTAAATATATTTTAGTGCGAAATCTATAAAAATATTTTGAGTTGAAATACTTTCAAGATGCACTTTTTCAAAACGCCCTATATTCTATTTTTTGATGACGAGTTCAATCACAAATTCGCCATCACATATATTCACTCACACATAACTGAACATAGGACATTTCATGTCACTCATCGAACACCCTACGGTGAAGCGGACCCGCATGGCGGCGCTGAGCGTAGCGGGTATCGCATCCCTGATGGTAGGGCTCTGCGCACCGTCCGCTCACGCCGCACCCGCATCACCGGTATCAACGAAGACCGGAATTCCTGCATCCTCACAGACTGAGGATATTCTGACTGCAACCTCGGTGCAGCAGCAGGAACAGGGCTATGACCGCTTTATCATCAACTATGCCGATCACGCCAAGAACGAGCTCAATTTCGCGGGGCTGGAATCTGGCGAATACTCCGAGTTTGTGCCGGAACTCTACCAAGGCATCGAGAAGAGCGTAAATTCGCTTGACGAGCTCCTCGGCGTTAAGACCACCTATGTGCGTGATACCGCGCAGAATGATTCGGTGGTCTCTCTATCGAAGCCACTGAATGCGCAGCAGGCAAAGCAGTATATGCAGACGCTCGCCGAGAATCCGCAGGTGGACTCGGTCGAGCCGGATCTCAAACGCCAGCCCACCGGTACCCTCCCCGGCTCGGACAAGGTCGATTTCAACGATCCTAAGATGTCACGCCTGTGGGGTTTCACCACCATCAAAGCCGACTATGCACTGAAGCACGCAGGGGATCACCAGGTGACCGTTGCCGTGATCGATACCGGCGTTACCAAGCATTCAGACCTGGATGAGAATGTGCTGCCCGGCTACGATTTCGTGTCGGATGCCTCCGCTGCGCGCGATGGCAACGGACGCGATAACAACCCTCAGGATGAAGGCGACTGGACCACTGAAGGGCAGTGCGGCTCTGGGGTAAAAGCCACCAATTCAACCTGGCACGGCACCCATGTTGCGGGGACTATAGCGGCCGTCGGCAACAACAACATCGGTATTGCCGGGGTAGCCCCGAAGGCCAAGATCGTGCCGGTGCGCGTCCTGGGTGCCTGCGGCGGCTACGATTCAGACATTATTGATGGGATGATCTGGGCATCCGGTGGGTCCGTGAGGGGCGTACCCGCGAACCAGCACCCCGCGCAGGTTATCAACATGTCTTTGGGCGGTGCCGGGAAATGCTCGCGCACCTACAACCGTGCCATCGAGTCCGTGAACAAGCGCGGTAGCATCATCGTAACCTCCGCCGGAAACTCAAATCAGAATGCTTCGGCTCAAATTCCCGGCAGCTGTGACGGCGTGATTAACGTGGGCGCAAGCAACCCTGGAAATTCACGTGCACTCTACTCTAACTACGGCTCGACCGTTGCCGTCAGCGCCCCCGGCGGCGATTTTAGGCAGTCGGGTGTGGGCGTTCTTTCGCTGGTGAATAAAGGCAAGACTGTTCCCGAAAAGGAAGATTACGCCGAATATGAGGGTACCTCGATGGCGGCTCCTCACGTTGCGGGCGCGATTGCCATCATGCGGTCAAAATACCCGAACCTGAGCTACGAGAAGGCTCTAGATATTCTGAAATCCACCGCTAACCCGATCACCTGCGATCGTGACTATTGCGGCGCCGGCATTATAGATGCGGCTAAGGCGATGGATAAGGTCGATGAGCTCGTAGAATCGGAGAAACAGCCGAGCCCCGCACCGACTCAGCCTGCACCATCCGAACCCGCTAAGCCTGTACCCGCGCCGTCCGACAGCTCTACTCCGGCACCGGCTGAGACCTCAAAGCCCGCGCCTGCGCCCACACCTACCCCAACGCCTGCGCCGAGCAAGCCTGCACGCCCGATTGGACCCCCGCCGTCGAAGCCTCTGCCCACGCTGCCTCCATATGAGGAACAGCTGCCGGTTCTGCCGATCAAGCCCAAACCTTCACCGAAGCCTACCAAGCCCGCACCGGTTGAGACTCCTAAGCCGAGCCCGGCTCCTGTGGAAACCAAGAAGCCCGAGCCCGCGCCTTCGGAGTCTTATAAGCCAGCGCCTCCTTCATGGTGGTACTGGTACGACTACCCGGGTCAAGGCTACTACTCCCCCAGCCCCTGGTACGATCCCTGGTCGGGATACGGTGCATGGAATCGCTGGGATTACGGATACGGTTCTTGGGGCGGTTGGGGATACCACCGCGGACACCGTGGAAGCTGGCACAACACTTCGTGGATGTACCGTTCAGGGCATCCGTGGTGGGCATCGTACCCCTACGGCTGGGGTAACAGCTACCGCGGCTACGGCTACTATAACGTAGGCTACCGCTACTAAAAGCCCTTGGAATATAAACTTTGACTAGGCTATATGCCCGTTGGGAAATATTTCCCAACGGGCATATGTGTATTTTCACAGCTCAAGGATTTTACCCGATTCGCCGTACCCATAAATTCGCATCATGTTACGAAGAATGCGTGGCAAGCTCGCGTGAGCGCTCGTTTTGCTCCGTAGTCTGCGGAGGCGGTGCTGGCAGGAAAACCCACCGACGCTGTACCGCGAAACTGAGGGGAATCAAGGTCAGCTCGGTCAGGATCTTCGCCACGATGAGCATGACCCCGAGAGCGGTGAGAACCTCCATCAGCATTGACTAGCTGGTTGTTGAAGACCATCACCGAGGATCCGCCGCCGTCTAGGTTATAGGCACTCACGCATCCGAGTTCCTTGAACATATAGGCAAATTCGGGCATGGTAACTCCGCGCGAATACCCGTCGGAACGCCCATCGACCACGATAAATACGAGGTGGTTCTGACCGAGCACGCCCACGCCGGTACGCGGCTGGTTGCCTTGGATGGAGTGGTTGCCGAAGTTGGTATCGACCTCAACCTGATCGATGCCGCTGACAACCTCTGAGTCCCGCACGAGCGCAGGTCCGAAGGAAAGCGTATTCCAGACCCCTTCGTTGAGGAGCTGCTGCGCGTTCGTGCCGGTTTCGTCGTAGAGTTTGACGGAGCCGTCTTGGTAGAACGCGAGCCCTTCACGGGCGCCGGAATCGCGGTATGCCACACCGTTGCGAATGACGATGCCGGTGTCACGGAACCCGTAGTAGTCGCCGTTAATCGCCCAGATGCCGTTGTGCTGCGCGGCGATATTGGAGGGCGTATCGATAATGTTTTGCCCGAATTTGTTGTTGGCGAAGGCTCCGCGCAGCAGGGTCATGGCGTTGAGTTTGATCTCTGCGGCAAAGGAAACGACCGCGTTATTGCCGCTTCCTTCGGTGGATTTAGTAATGGTGATAGAGCCTTCACTGGCGCCCAGACCATCAGAGGTGACCTTAACGTTGGTGAGTTCGCTGGGGCTTAAGGCACCGTCAGATGATGAATTATTATTCTTTGCTTGTTGTGATTTTTCATAGGCTACGGTGTCGTCAATCTGCGTATGCTCGGCAAGATAACGATTATATGCCCAGCCAGCACCAACACCCGCGACGGCAAGGGTGCCGAGGCCGCCTCCCAAGAGAACGCGCCTAGTTACTTTCTTTTCTTGGGTTTTTGGGATGTTTCAGCAGTCTCTTCGACCTGTTCGACTGGCAGTGTTGCGGTAGTATTTTCGTTCTTCATGATTCTAGAATGCGTGGCATTTATCGTTTTAAAACATGAAGAAGCTATGTTTTAGCTATGTATGAGTATTCATTTCCGGGGGTTGTCTCACCATGCGCATATACTTCACACAGCTTGATGCATTAGACGCAAGGGCGTTTTAGTCCGATTTCTATTTCGCGGGTTATCGTGCATCGAGCGACTTAAATAACCGCAAAATGCACAATAACTCGCAAAATAAGCCTGTCGAATCTACGTGATACGCACTTACGCGCCGGTGAGGTTATCGAGGTGCCGCTTTGTGACGGAGTCGAAAAGATCAAGACTCTGTGCGGAGCGTGCTATCAGCTGCGCGCCCTGCACCGTGCAGAATAAGGACTCCGCCTCTGCCTGCGCGTGCTCGGGATCGTACCCGGCATGCTCAAAACGCTCGGCGAGCCAGCGAATATTCTTAGCCTGAAAGTCTGCGGTGTTAATCTCGGCAGGCTCACGGTTTTCAGCTTGGGCGCGCAAGGGCACGAACGTGGCATTGATATGCGTTCCCCGTTTCGCCGTCTTCTTGCCCTCTTCAGCATCGTGAGCGGATGCGCTCTGCCCCAGGGATTCCAGCGCCAACATTGAGCAGAGGCAGAGTTTATAGCCCTGTTCCAGGTTCGCGCGGTAGGGCCTCATATAGACTTCGAGTTCTTCGCGGAGGCTGTGTGCCGCCTCCACGCCCTGGCGTAGCGTCTCAAAAAAGTCTGTGCTGTACTTTTCGAAGGCTGCACGCACGAGATCTGATTTCACAGGGAAATAGTAGTGAATGCTGGGTTTTTTGATGTTCATTTTGCGCGCTATATCTGCGTAACTGAAACCGCTGACGCCGTTCCTTTGGATATAGTCGGTGGCTATGCGCACAATATCATCTTTGGTTCCCATCATTCTCTCCTTATATGATCGTTAAAATCCCCACGACCGCCGGCGCGGGGGCTGCGATGCGAATTCACCTTGCCATCACTGCGGTAACCGAGGACAATTCCCGCGAGCGCGATTTCATTGTCGGGAATATCCGGGTGGGCACGGACCTTATTCGGGTATTGTACATTTTCGTAGGTGACACTATCGTATCCACACCGCAGGATGCCCGCCAGCATCAGCAGATGCGCAAACGAACCAACATGAAAACCCGTAGACCGCTCAAGCACGCCCGCAGAGTATACAAAAAACCGGCCCAAGTCACCCTGCAGGGTGCTTAAGCCGGTTCGCGTATGAGCGTAACGCTAGGCTCTACCGCTACACCTCATCATCATATTTGGCATATTTCTCCGCGTATGCCGAGTAATCATCCTCATCATCATAGCGACGAGAAGATGATTCGGAGGATTTAGTGTTCTTAGCGTTGAGCTCGCGCTCAAGTGCACTGTAGTCGGTCTCGGGGCTGAAGTACTTCATCTCCCGAGCCTGCCGTGTTGCCTTAGCCTTCTGACGGCCGCGCCCCATGGCGTGACCCCCTCTTTCCTCATGTCCGCAGCCACCACACCCAAGGCGCGCATAACCCACGGATCGCTCTCTAGTCTTTCCTATGTTCTAGGGTACCTTGTTTTACCCCTCAATGTCTTGTTGATTGACAGATTCATGCTCAGAAAATCTATCGAATCTTCAGTTTCTTCGCCCAAAACCCGGCGAATTATGCATAAGGTTTGGGCTCCACCTCGCGCATTATACGCTGATGTGGAGCCCAAACCTTTGTAGGAGCCTTCTATAAGAGCCGCGCGTAGCAACCCATCTCTACAAGCCCGAGACTCAAAGATTTTATCCCAAAGTCCCTGGGAACAACCCGCACTAGCTGGCTGTAAAGCTACCTAGCTCGGTCGCACCGGATGCCAACGACGCTGCGTTGGAGTCCACAGCCGATGTTGTAGTGTACACCGTGTAACTCTGACCCTTGACGATCGATGAGCTAGAGACGAGAACCAACTGCACATTCGACTTGGTGACTTTATAGTTAGCCACCACCTTACCAGATGAATCCGCTACTTGAACCGTGGATCCTTGCTCAAATCCGGAACTATTGGTCAGTTTCAGGTAGCCGCTCGTCGAGTTGGTGGAAGGAGCCTCGAACATATCTGCCGTGCTGCCGCTGAGAACCGTGGCACCGTTGAGGAGCAAGTCGCCGTTGGTATCCAGCGCAGCGTTACCGCCTTGGCTGGGACCGTTCACTATCAGCGTTCCTCCAGAAAGAGTTGTGACACCGTTCGAATCAATGCCATCGCCCTCAGCATTGACGGTAACGTGACCGCCGCTCACGTTGATTGCAGCATCGATAACCTCAAAGGTTCCGCCACCACCACCGGGCATACCACCCTGCGGGGGCTGGCCCATCCCCTGCTGGCCGGTACCTGTAGTTCCGTTCTGAGACGTGCCGTCCTGGGCGTTACCGCCGGGCATTGCCGGAGGCTGACCCATGTTCTGGTTGCCTTGGTTCTGGGTGTTGTTCTGCTGCTGACCGGTACCTGTGGTTCCATTCTGCGACGTGCCGTCCTGCGAGGACCCAGACATCGCAGGAGGTTGTCCTTGCGGAGGTTGACCCGTCCCCTGCTGTTGTTGATTGGAGGTTCCGTTCTGCTGCCCACCCGGCAGGCTGCCCTGCTGCTGGTTGTTCTGCTGCTGATCGGCAGTATCAGAGGTGTTCGCGGATGAATCCGTACTCTCAGAATCGCTCGTCTTCAGCGAGGCATTCATGCCGTCATCCTCACTTGTGACGTTTACATCGCCGCCAGAGACGTTGATGTACTGTGCCTCAATGCCTTCATCGGACTGTTCAACCGTCAGGGAGCCCCCGGAAATTTCGACGACCCGAGAGGCTTTGAAACCGTCATCTCCCGCATTCACGGTCACGGTACCGTTGCTCAGGCGGGTCCAGCCCTGACCTTCGTCGGTATCGTTAGTGGACTTGATGCCGTCCTGCTGCGCGGTCACGTTAATAGTGCCGCCTAGGATATCCACATAATCCTTGCCCTTGATACCGGTGTTCGCCGCATTGACCTCAAGAGTGCCGCTGGCAATCACAAGGCCGTCACTCGTGTGAATACCGTCTTCGTGGTTGCCGTTCACCTTCAGGGTGCCTTCACCCGCAATCGTCAGGTCGGCCTTGGAATAGACCACGGCATCCGGATCATCTTCCCCCGTTGCGGTGTAGTCTGCACCGTCGCTTATCGTATTGGTGGTGCCAGATGCGCTGTAAAGAATAACCTCGTCAGCGTTTACCACGTTCAGCGCGGCACCGCTGGAATTCGTGATGTTTGCGTTATCGAGAACGAGCCGAACCGCGTCGCTGTCAGCGGTTTCAACCTTGATCTGCCCCTGGTATTCGCCGGAGAGTTTGTACGTGCCAGCCTTCGTGATGGTCAAGGTGCCATCTTCAACGGTAACGCCGTCCGTTGCGGTGGGGTTTGACAGGTCAATCGCGGTTTCGGAGGAAGTGTCCCAGCTGAGATCCTGTTCCGAATAGTGAGTATCGACGTCGAGTTTTTCGCCGCTCTTTACGTTGGTCGAGAATGACGAGTTACTGGCGGCAGTATCGGTGGCGGTTGCCGAGGATGTTGTCGCAGTCGTACCGACTG
The DNA here is from genome assembly GCF_001808385.1 of Rothia sp. HMSC08A08. NCBI lineage: Bacteria > Bacillati > Actinomycetota > Actinomycetes > Micrococcales > Micrococcaceae > Rothia > Rothia sp. HMSC08A08. The sequence goes on along the minus strand of NZ_KV793061.1, from coordinate 121,204 downwards.
AGCTATCCGCCGCCGTCGTGCCAGAGGCGAGGGCGTTGCTTGTAGTTGAGCATCCGGTGAGCGCAAGCGTCGCGAGCAAAGTTACCGAGGTTGCCGAAGTCAGTATTTTTTTATTCATGGGGAAAGAATCACTTTCTATCTACACTGTTTGAGCAGTTTGTGAGTATTTTCAGGGTTTACATCCGAATTCTACGGGGTAACGGGTACCAGCCGCATCAAATTCACGGGTTCCTGCAGGCTCCTGATGTATGTGTCGTGTGATAGAAATTGGATTTTCTGATGCATATTTGTGGCGTGCACCGCCACCCGCGCCGGAGTTTTGTGTGATGGTTTTATCCTGCGCAGGCTAAAGGTTGGAATAGGATTCTCTCCTCTCGTTATGTTTTACAGATCAGGGGTTGATGCCGTGAAAGTTCCACGTTCAACGGCACCAGGTGCAAGGGTGGTGGTCTTCGGATCCACCAGCGTGGGTGCTAGGTAAAGAGTATATTCTTGACCCTTCACGATAGAGGGATTCGAGAAAAATACTTGTTTAACACCCGGAGTAATCACCCGGTAGTTTGCAACGACTTGTCCGGCAGAATCTACTGCCTGAACAGACTGCCCTTGTGGGAAAGTATCGTTATCTGCAATTCGCAGATACCCATTTGTGGAGTCGTCGATCGGGCGTTTGAAAAGCTCTACACCGCCGCCGCCAAATGAGATCCTGGCGTCGTTACTTACAGTAATGTCACCATTTGGATCAATAGGATCATTGGCATCGTCTTGAGGACCGTTGATTAGCAACTCACCTCCTGTGTAGAACTCGTGTCCGTTAGAGTCCATGCCGTCGGCACCCACGTTGAGGGTTACATTTCCACCGGTCATGTTGATCACGGTATCAATAACCTCTGTGGTATCGCGGGCACCACCCAAGGGTACGGGGCTGGCATCCGGCTGATCGCTGTCTTCCTTCTGATCCTCATACTCTTGATCGTTAGGCAGCTGGTCCTTGAGCGAGGCATTCACGCCGTCGTTATTGCTGTTGATGAGCGTATTGCCGCCATGAATATTGACGTATTGCCCTTCAAGCCCTTCTTCAGACCCTTCGATGGTGAGCTTCCCGTCCAGAATCTCCAGGGTGCGCAGCGCCTTGATGCCGTCGTCACCAGCACGAAGAACAGTGTCACCGCCAGCCACGCGCACCCATCCAAGGCCTTGTTTTTCGGTGTTGGTGGCTTTAATCGCGTCTTTTGCGGCTTCAATACGCAGGGTTCCGCCCTGAATATCCACGTAGTCCTTGCCTTTAAGTCCGGTCTTCGAGGAATTAATGTTGAGGGCACCTCCGGCAACAACCAGTCCTTTGGTGGTGTGCACCGTCTCGTCAAATTTGCCGGCGACGTTCAGCGTTCCATCGCCCGCAAGGGTTAGGTTAGCGGTTGAATAGATCGTAGAATCTGCCTCTTTTTTGCCCTGGACTGCATACTCGGGACCATCGCTGAGGTTATTGGTGCTGCCCCGAGACGTGTAGATGACGGCTTCGTCGGCAGAGGCAACGTTAATAGCAGATCCGGTCTCATTCGTGATGTTAACGCCGTCAAGAATGAGCTGAACTTTATCTGTCTTGGGGGCTTGAACCTTCACTTGCCCCGTATAGTCGCCAGACATACGGTAGGTTCCCCCCTTCGTAATCGTAATCGTTCCGTTTTGTTCGCTGACCCCATCGGTTGTGGTGGGATCTGCCAGATTGAGCGGAAGAACAGCATCCTGGTTCCAGGTCACGTCTTCTTGCGTAAAGTGAGTTTGCGCGTCAATCTTTTCACCATTTTTGGTGTTCGAGGTGTATACGCCAGATTTAAGTTCCTTCCCCTGTTCCTGTGCGGTCACAGTGGCTTTGGAGTTATCAGGGTTCCCACTAATGGCGCATCCGGCAAGTGCCAGCGATGCCGCAAAGGCGCATGTAAGAACAGATGTAAACCGGTTTTTGAACATCTCGAACGGGGTTCCTTGTCTGTAGGGATTAAGTATCTCGGTAAAGATTGCCTCAACCATCCTACGCGAGAGGGTGGGGTTTCCAGAATGCCCTAACACGGTGAGCCTCTGGAAAACCCCACCCTATTCTTGTACCGCGTTCTAAGACGTTACCCGCTCAGGGTCTAGATCTAAGCGGCAGGTTCAAGCTGCATCCAATGTTGAATCGTGCGCTTCCACTTGTTCGCCGGCAGCTGAGGATTCAGTGCAGCCATACCCGTAGCGAACTTAGAAATTTTGACGGGTCGGATGCCCGCGCGCCACAGATACTTATCGGCGACCGAAGGTGCGCTGCCGGATTTCGTTTCGATAATCACCGTACCGGGTGCAGTATATTCGGTACCGACCTGATACTTGGTTGGCCCTTCACCGCCGTCTGCGGTGTACATGAGCGCGTTTTCTGAAAGCGGAGTCCAGGTGAGCGAAGTATCAATCGTGAGGCGAGAATCCACCGGATTCTGCTCGGACTGGGGCAAATATACAGTCGTACGACGGTACCCGGTGCGGATAACCGGCTCCAGGTCATCGACAGACGCATCCGTCAGCTGCTCAAGTGCGGTAGCTACATATTCCTTGCCTTCTGCGGTGAGCATGTCACGGTTTTCGATAGAGTACGGAATACGTTCCTTGACCGTGAATTCACGAGCCCCTTCAGTCTTGACTTCCAAGAAGCTCAGGTCAGAATCCAGATAGCTGCGAGTACGTACCTTGAACCGGTTACGACTGCCGATGGCGGAAGCCTTATAGCTCACCAGGTCAGAAGTGTCGAAGTATACAGAGTCATAGGCGAATTCACGCTGACCGTCGATTTCTAGGACGGCCGCCTCGTCGGCGGGAAGTTCAGCTAGGATAGATGCCGCATAGTCTGCATCCACAATGTATTTGCGGTCCACACGGGTCTGCATAGCAGCTTTTTCGTTGAGTTCATCGAGGCTGATGCTCTGCCAATAGGTTGGCACGATAGACATGGTACTTTCCTCTCGGTGCCCGCTTCGGTGAGAAGACGGAGTATTATCTACCGCAGGGGTGTGCGTAGATTCCAAAGTCTGTGCGGCGCCACCCTGAAACGGGGTGTACGGCTGAGGTACTTGGGGACTCATGATAGGTCCTTTCAACGTGTGAGTTTTTAGGTGTAGTTTTAGGCGATATCCGCGAGATAAAGCCTAGGAAGCGTAGTATTCGTAGTTCGCGTTAAGGTGTTCTTGGAGTTGGGGAAGCTCTTTATAGGTGATAGTCACCTGTGTAGTGTCGTTGAGCAGGTCAAGCTCCAGGATCTTAGCGGAGACGACCTCGTACCCGAGACGTGATTCCAGATAGGCTTTTAGGGTGCCTTCGTCGCTGATAGCGCGATCCACCGTGACGGTTTGGGTGCGTGGCTGGTTTTTCGCTTCAAAGATCGGTGAATCCAGTAGTGCGATGATTCCGACCAGTACCACCATGAGGATGAAGGCGATATATGGCGGGTCAAGCCGTACGCCGGAGATCAAACCGAGGGCGAGAGATACGAAGTAGTACCCGACCTCGCGCTGGCTTAGGGAGGTAGACCGCAGGCGGATAATGGAGAGAACGCCGAAGAGTCCTAGACCCATAGCGCCCGCAGTGCTTCCGGCATGTGCCAGGGCGACCGTTACGGTGAAGACACCGGCGTTGATAACCGCGTATGAAATCATGAGTTCACGGGTCTTATGACGAATCATGTACAGGGTGCAGAGTGTGCCAATTGCTACTAGGTCTGCCAGTCCCATCATCAAAATATCCATTGGACTCTCCGTTCCGTTTTGTGTGCCGTTATGTTCTTGTATTTCTAGGTTCGCGCCCGTTCCTGTGTTCTTCCTGTGTCTGTCTTAACTTGTAGTTATGTATTTCGTGCATATCTACAAGTTCCCCGCGATTGCAGGGAATAAAGGATGAAGAACGAGACTCAGTACTACAAAAATGTGGTGGTATGCTCATAAAAATTCAGAATTTGCATATACGGAGCGTTAGCGCCTATCTAGAGGTCTTAAGGATGCACAAAAGGCACATAATGTCTCCTATGCAAATCCTGATTGGTACGCTTTTCGAGCGTTATTACTGCCGTGAGGGGTCTTGCTGCAGAGGGCGGTATCGGCAGCTTTTTCGTGGAAACTATCTTCCTAGATTTTGAGGTTTTAACAGCAAAATCCCCCGCTCCTCAATCATGAGGAACGAGGGATTCTATGTAGCCTCCGGCAGCTTCTAGGGCCGCCCAGAGGACTTGATCATCTAATCTTTAGGCACGCTTGCGCTTACGCAGAGCAGCTACGGTTGCACCGCCCACGCCCAGAGCAACCATACCCAGACCTGCTACGGTCAGAGCACCGTTTGCACCGGTGTTCGCCAGCTTGCCATTGCTGTTCGAAGAAGCGTTATTAGAGCCGTTATTGTTGTTATCCGAAACGTAACCTGCACCGCCGTTACCGTTGGATGCGCTACCCTGCTCGCCATTGCCGCCGTTGCTTTCGCAAGCTACGCCATCATGGTCGCTGTCGAGCTTCTCAGAGTATGCAGCGTCGCCGCGCTTAATGTCCTTGAAACCTGCTTCTTCAGCCTCTTTACAGGTAGCAAACTGGTGAGTTTCGGAACCGTTGGTCACCTGGGCGGTTTCGGTTGCGGCAGCAGATGGGGTGCTTGCAGCCTCCGCAGTGCTGGATGCGCTCGGAGTTGAAGCAGGAGTGGTTGCTTCAGGAGTCGATGAGGGAGTCACGGTCGGCGTAGATGTGGGAGTGCTGCCGCCACCTACGGCACCCATGCCGCCCTGGCCACCTTCACCGGGAAGGGAACCACTCTTCTCAGAAGCTACGACCTTGACCTTTACAGTCTCGCTGCGCCGCACATCGCCAGCCTTTTTGCCGGTCAGAACGGTAATTTCAACATAGTCACGTTCTGCATAGGCAGCATTCCACTTGATGTTGCCGGAGACATTGCCCTGTGCGTCTGCATCATAGGTACCCACGATGGAACCTTCATGGTCTTTAAGCACCAGAGTGGACCCAGCAGAACCATCTTCGGTTGTATAGCCGGAACCTTGGAAGGTCAACTCCTGACCTTCTTTCCATTCATTGGGGAAAGAAATCTTAGCTTTATCACTGTGAGAGTGTTCCGAATTTCCCGGAACAGAAGTAGATACAGAATTACCGGGAAGGGAATTAGTGGCAAATGCTGCCGGAATGGTAGTAAAACCGCCTACCAATCCGCAGCTCAGAGCTGCAACGGCACCGAAAGTAGCAATTTTTTTAGTTCTCATGCTTTATATACTACTCTCTCAAAACCCTGTCTTCGCCTCTATAACGCGGTTTGAGCGGATTTTTTAAAGAGAAATTATTAACACAGGTATTTTTGATAGATGTACTATTCCCATAAACTTTAAATATCATCTTGAGGTTTTAACTTTAATGTTATTGCAGACACCTTAATTTCTTTCAAAAAAGACTCTTAATAGTGAAAATCGGTATTTCCAACGCCTTTTTTCTTTTGAGCAGCCTGCGCATTAGCAGATTAGATATCGAGACGATCCAGCATTTCTTCCAGTGCTTCCCCCACGCCCGTGCGCCACAAATAGGTGACGCGCGCATCCGCACGCCCGGGGCCACCATTCATAACCGCCACGGGTTTATCCGCGCGCAGGGCATCAAGCACAATCTTGTAGCTGCTCATAACCGCGACCGAAGAACCCACCACCAGCACACCCGAAGAATCCGCGAGCATCTGCTGCTGGCGAGCCTTCCGGTCGGCGGGCACGGATTCACCAAAATAGACAACATCCGGTTTGAGTTTCGTCGAGCCGCAGACCGTGCACCCCACCATCTGGAAGCTGCGAATATAGTCGTTATCGATCTCAACATCGCCGTCAGGATTGACCTGCAGTTCAGTACTTTCGAGGCGTTCCAGATACCCCGGATTTGCCGCATCCAGGCGGATGTCCAGGCTCTCACGCGACTCACGCATTCCACAGTCCAGGCACAGAATTGAGGATAAATCGCCGTGCAGCGCCAGCACGTTCTTGCTTCCGGCACTCACGTGCAGACCATCAACATTTTGGGTAATCAGGCCGTTCACCGCACCCGCATGCTCAAGTTCGGCGAGCGCATAGTGGGCTCGATTCGGGGATGCGCGGCGCATGCGCCTCCACCCGACGTAAGACCGAGCCCAGTAGCGTTGTCGGGCGGCATCGTCGTAACGGAATTCTTGGTAGGTCATGGGCCGGTGGTCTAGGAGCGATCCGGAGGGTCCGCGATAATCGGGAATGCCGGATTCGGTGCTGACCCCGGCGCCGGTAAGCGCCAAAACGCTACCGGTGCGGAGCATTTTTTCGATGCCCTCGGCAGCGTATTGAGGGTCGTGCGGGGTGACGGTTTCGGTGACGACTCGTTCAATGGAGCGAATGGCGGCGCGATGCGCGGAGGCGATGAGTGTGCTTTTCTCGCCCGCGTCTGCAAAGTTCTGCGTATCGGTCCATTTTTCCATGTGTCTAGTGTATGTCGGGGATGTTTCTCTCCCCAGTTAGGGACGGGCAACCTACTTCCCTGTCCGGGTTCTCTTGATCACAAACCACTATAAGCAAGACTAGTATTAATGATAGTATTATTAGCAACAGCAATAGTGAAAGGAAGCATTATGGCAACCCCAACTATCGACGCTATGATCCTGGGGGCTCTGCATGAGCACCCGATGAGCGCCTACGAAATGAACAAAATGATGGACCAGCGCGGAGTGCGCGGTTGGGCGCGCATCAGCTCACCCTCCGTATACCGCAACCTGGTGCAGCTTTATAAGCAGGGATATGTGGAGAGCACTACCGTCAAAGACAGCGCCATGCCTGAGCGCACGGTCTACTCCATTACTCTCGAAGGCAAGGAACGTCTTCATGAGCTTCTCTACGATATTGCCTCCAGCCCGGCGCGCGTAGACTTCAACTTTGTCTCCGTCATCGCGAATATCCGCATGGTGGACGAGAAGATGGGGCACGAGCTGTTGCGGTCTATCGCCGATACCTACAGCGAGTGGGCAGATCGGCTGGAGCAGGCTGCCGCATCCATCGAAGACCAGATAGAGGCGAAGGCAACCCTAGAGCTGTGTTCCGATACCTACCGACTCATTGCGGACTGGGCACGCAAATTCGAGAAAGATTTCTATCAGAATCGCAAGAAGTAAGAGCTGATTCCGCGCTCTTGAGTCGGCAATAACGGCTACCTCGCCAGCCTTATGTTTCCGGGAGCGGTTATGTGCAAAGGTAGAAGAAAGTTGCAGCGGGAGCGTATTTTACGCTCCCGCTGCAACTTAGCATTCTGTTTCGCGCCGTGATGATTTAGTCGTCACGCTTGGAGGTCACTGACAGACCATCCATTGCAACATCCGGGTTCACATCCACCTCTACGGTATCGCCGTCGTGTATAGCGCCCGAGAGGATACCCTTCGCCAGACGGTCGCCGATCTCGCGCTGTACCAGGCGGCGCAGCGGGCGGGCGCCGAAGGCCGGATCGTACCCTGCCAAGCCCAGCCACTCCAGGGCGGCGGGGGTAACATCCAGGGTCAGGCGGCGGTCGGTCAGACGCTTGCCCATGCCCTGAATCTGCAGGTTCACAATCTGTCCCAGATGCTCGGAAGAGAGCGGCTCGAACATGATGATGTCATCCAGACGGTTCAGGAACTCGGGGCGGAACGCCTGGTGAACCACCTGCATCGCCTTCTCGGTGCGCTCCTCAAACGGCATCTCCTGATCGACCAGGTACTGGGAACCCAGGTTCGAGGTCAGAATCAGAATCACGTTGCGGAAGTCCACGGTGCGACCCTGACCGTCAGTCAAACGACCGTCATCAAGCACCTGCAGCAGGATATCGAAGACCTCGGGGTGGGCCTTCTCAACCTCATCCAGCAGCACCACGGAGTAGGGGCGACGGCGCACAGCCTCGGTCAACTGACCGCCCTCTTCGTGACCCACGTATCCGGGAGGCGCACCCACCAAACGGGAAACGCTGTGCTTCTCGCCGTACTCACTCATGTCGATGCGCACTAGGGCGTGCTCGTCGTCAAACTGGAACTCCGCCAGAGCCTTTGCGAGCTCGGTCTTACCCACGCCGGTCGGTCCCAGGAACAGGAAGGAACCAATCGGGCGGTTCGGGTCGGAAATTCCGGCGCGGGCGCGGCGAACCGCATCCGCTACGGCAACAACGGCAGCTTCCTGACCGATCAGGCGTTCACCGATGCGTTTCTCCATCTCCAGCAGCTTCTCGGATTCACCCTGAAGCATGCGCCCGGCGGGAATGCCCGTCCAGGAAGAGATAACCTCGGCGATGTCGTCAGCCGTGACCTCTTCAGAGACCATAGCCTCGCCATGAGCCTCAGTTTCGGCGCGCTGAGCTTCTTCCAGTTCCTTCTCCTTGGCGGGAATTTCGCCGTAGAGCAGGCGGGATGCATCCGCCAGGTTACCCTCACGCTGTGCCACCTCGGCACGCGAGCGCAACTCGTCGATTTCGCTCTTGAGATCGCCCACGCGGTTCAGACCGGCCTTTTCGGCTTCCCAGCGGGCGTTGAGCGCATCCAGCTGTTCTTTCTTGTCAGCCATGTCTTTACGCAGCGCCGCCAAGCGTTCCTTCGACGCCGGGTCGGTCTCGTTCTTGAGGGCCAGTTCTTCCATGGTCAGGCGGTCTACGGCGCGGCGCAGCTGGTCGATTTCCTCGGGGGCCGAGTCGATCTCCATGCGCAGGCGCGATGCGGCCTCATCCACCAGGTCGATCGCCTTATCGGGCAGCTGACGTGAGGGAATGTACCTATTTGAAAGTGCTGCGGCGGCAACCAGGGCGGCATCGGAAATCTGCACCTTATGATGTGCCTCGTAGCGTTCCTTGAGCCCACGCAGAATACCGATGGTGTCATCAACGCTAGGCTCACCCACGTACACCTGCTGGAAACGACGTTCCAGGGCAGGGTCTTTCTCAATGTTCTCGCGGAACTCGTCGAGCGTGGTAGCGCCAATCATGCGCAGCTCACCGCGTGCCAGCATGGGCTTGAGCATATTGCCCGCGTCCATGGAACCTTCGGATGCGCCCGCACCAACCACGGTGTGCATCTCGTCGATAAAGGTGACGATCTGGCCTTCGGATTTCTTGATTTCTTCGAGCACGGCCTTGAGGCGTTCCTCGAATTCTCCACGGTATTTAGCGCCCGCAACCATGGATCCAAGGTCAAGGCTGATCAGGGTTTTACCGCGCAGGGATTCGGGGACGTCGCCAGAGACCATGCGCTGAGCCAGCCCTTCGACCACAGCGGTTTTACCGACGCCGGGTTCACCAATAAGCACGGGGTTGTTCTTGGTGCGCCGGGAAAGCACCTGCACCACGCGGCGAATTTCGGAGTCTCGGCCAATCACGGGGTCGAGCTTGCCTTCGCGGGCGAGCGCTGTCAGGTCGGTTCCGTACTTTTCAAGGGCTTGGAAGGTGCCTTCGGGGTCCGGGGTATCCACGGTGCGGTCTCCTCGTACTTGGGGAATGGTCTCTTCGATAACTTTGGCAGTTGCGCCCAGGTTTTCAAGCGCGCGAGCGGTATCGCTATCGCCGCTTGCGATGCCCAGCAGCAGCATTTCGGTGGATATGTAGGTGTCACCGAATTTCTGGGCGTGGGTCTGCGCGCTCTGGATAGCGGCGAGGGCGCTGCGGCTGAAGTTTGCGTTCTGTACGGATGCGCCAGATGCCTTCGGCAGCTTCTTAATCTCTGCGGATGCGGCTTCCGAAATGGCATCAATGTCGAGCCCTGCGGCCTTGAGAACCGCTACGGCAACGCCTTCTCGCTGATCCATCAGTGCTTTGAGGATGTGCGCAGGTTCGATGCTGGGGTTACCCGCTGTCTGCGCGTTCATATTAGCGGCGGAGAGCGCTTCTTGGCTCTTGGTTGTGAATTTTGCGTCCATAAATCTTATCCTTTCGCGTCTTGTGCGGGGCGCATCCTGCGCCTTCTTTTTACAGCTAACTTGAGTCTACTACACTCAACGTTTGGATGCAAGGGGTTACCGACGGTTTTCGGGACCAAAATTCGGGGCTAAAAAAGGCTCTTTATGTAAATAAAGCGGTGAAAAATACGCTTTATTTACATAAAGAGCCTTTTTTAGTGCGCGGGGGCGAGAATCAGATAGGCCTCAGTCCAAGAAGTCATACGGGCTTTGTTGTCGCGCCTGCTCCTCCAAAACCTCGTCGGTAACACCCTGCTGCATGCGCGCCGAGCGCCTATTAGCATTGAAAGCGACCACGGCGGCGGTAATAGCCATAGCAAAGGTCAAAATTCCGAAGGTATTCCCGAATCCTGCACCGTAGCCCACGTAATCGGCACCCGCGAGCGCACCAATTCCCGATACCGGCACCCCGGCACGGTAATCGGGAATGAACATCCCAAAGAGAAAAGCGAGCACCCAGCAGGCCCACACGGAAAATACGAATCCCCAGGATGCACCAACCCGCAGGTGCTCGCCTCCGTCAACGCGACGATGCGCATCACGAAGCATCCACCACGCGCCCAGGCACAGAATCACGGCTAGCGCGGGACCGAATGAGATAGCAAAAATGGGCACGAGATCACCAGCGGCACCAAAGAGGGCACGGCCGACGGTAATCCAAGCAGCAGAGACGAATGCCATGGGGTAGGCGGCGTAGAGGGTTGCAACCTGTATGAGGGCAGGTGTGCGTGCAGCTAATGAGTTTACATGCGGGTGCGATCCGGAGTGCTCTGATTTTTCGTTCACTGTGCCATCTTAAACGGTTTGTGCCCCGGACTGGTACAGCACTCACCATGTCAGCGGGCTTTCCGCGGTAAATCCCACATAAACCTAAACTTTAACCAAAAACTTTATTGTTATACTGAGCACATTGGGGGCTTGCGGGTACTCATGCCCCCTAGCGGTAAATAATAGGAGCCTACATGAAAATACTGGTTTTAGGAGCAAGCGGTCGCACCGGAAGCATTTTCACCCGCAAAGCGCTAGAGGAGGGGCACATGGTTACCGCCTATGTGCGTAACCCCGATAAGACGGTGGAGCTTTTGGGGGAACACCAGAACCTCATGATTGTCCCCGGTGCCCTGAACGATTCTGAGCGGCTCGCCACAATTTCTTCCGGACAGGATGTAATGGTTAGCATCCTGGGGCAGAAAGCTACGGTGCGAGAGTTTCTATCCACCACGTTCATGCAGAAGCGCCTGCCGCTCATTATGGATTCGGTAGTGGGTGCGGGTGTGAAGCACTGCGTTATTATGAGCGCCTACGGAGTGGGCGATACGGTACGGAGCGCATCTTTCTTAATGCGTGTAGTGTGTAAGACCATTATGCGCAGTATTTTTAGGGACCGCGTGAAGGCCGACGCTATGGTTACTAAGTATCAGCCGTATATTTCGCGGGCACTGCCGGGCAGGCTGACAGATAAGCCTGGTAAGGGCGGGGCGAAGGTGGTTGATGTGACGAGTGTTGCACAGGTTCCGGGCATCCCGACGATTGCTCGTGAAGATGTTGCTGATGCTCTGCTCAATATTGCGGGAAACCCACAGAACGCGGGGACAGATTTTTTGGTGACGATTGATGACGTTGTCCTACGGGCTACATAGAAATGCCCGGTAGGCTTAATGGCATGAACACTAATATTCAGGGGAATTTTCCTCAAGCAATTCTTTTCGATCATGACGGCACGCTTGTGGATACCGAGCCAGTGTGGGCCGCCGCGAAGGTTGCTCTGGCGGCCGAGTTCAGCGGCACCTGGACCGAGCAAGATACCCTGGATTGTCTGGGGCTTTCCATGAAATTTACGCTCGACCGCCTGCGCAAACGCGGGGTTGATCTGCCGGATGAGCAGATTAACGAGCGCCTGGTTGCCAAAGTTCGTGAGGCGCTGGCGCATCAGCAGGTGGAGTTTCTGCCCGGTATTGAGCGTTTCCTGAACCAAGTGCGCGATGCCCAGATTCCAGCGGCAATTGTTACGAATGCGACTACGTCGATCGCTCAGCGTACAGCCGATGCCGCCCCGGAAGGAACGTTCTCGGTTGTTATTGGCAACGATGAGACGACGCATCCGAAGCCGGATCCGCAACCATACCTTTTGGCGGCGCAGCGTTTGGGGGTTGAGCCTAGTCGGTGTGTGGCGGTTGAGGATTCGCCCTCCGGGGTGCGCAGCGCAACGGCGGCGGGTATGAAGGTAATTGTAGTGCCGGGTGAGCTTGAGGTTCCTGCCGAGCTGGGGCATGCCCGCATGTTACATACCGAGTTAACGTTGGATGCGGTGCGCGCCTTAGGCGATTAGCCGCCCGATTTTCGCATTTCTCGCCGTATTCACGATGATGGTTCGCTGATTGCACAGGGTTGTGGCAGGGTGTGCTAAGCCTTATCTGGGCTATTTTTTAGCGTTGTCAGAACCGCATCCAAAGCCACCCTTATTATGAATTACTAAAAATAAACTTGACTCCGGGGCGTAAAAATGATTTACTAAGGATAACGCTTTTGCGGGGAAATAGCGGGTGAGAATCCCCCGCCGTCTACCCCTTGAAGCAGCATCTACACACTAAGAAGGAGTCTCACATGACATTCGCACAATACACCGCACCCGGTCTTACACTTGACGAAGGCAAAGAAATTTCCGAGGTTCTACAGGCTCGTCTGCACGACCTCAACGAACTGCATCTTTCCCTAAAGCACGCACACTGGAACGTAACCGGTCCCGACTTCATCGCCGTGCACGAAATGATTGACCCGCAGGTCGACACCGTTCGCAACTTCGTGGACGACATCGCAGAACGTATGGCAACCCTGGGTGCAGCCCCCAACGGTCTCCCCGGTGCACTGGTCGCAGCACGCAACCACGAGGATTACCCCGTAGGCCGCGCTCGCGTGACCGAGCACCTGCATGCCCTCAACGACGTCTACACCCGCGTGATCGAAGACCATCGCAAGGCTATCGAGTTCGCCGGTAAAGTTGATCCCATTACCGAGGATCTGCTGATCGGTCAGACCGCTGAGCTTGAGAAGTTCCAGTGGTTCATTCGCGCATTCCTAGAGAACAGCGCAGGCGAAATCAAGTAATCCGCACACAGGATTTTAGAACGAAAGGTACCGTCTCCCCTACGCGGGAGGCGGCACCTTTATTGTCCTAACTATCCCCTGTATTGATTTTCCTCAGGTTTTCTTAACAGCCGTTTCTCATGCTACTTGTAAATTCTTGTTCGCATGAAGAAACGTACCAATGAGGGTACTGGGAAAGATATTTTTCGACGCAGCGAACATAAAAGCACCGGCACCTTTTCCTAGATTTTCGAGGACGAACCCCCTATGCTGGTGAGTTGCACACCAATCTACCCGGGGTATCTATGACATCGGCCGAACCGCATAAAACTCAGAGCGAGCATCTTCTCACCGCACAGGCTGAGGGGGTTCGCACCGCATCCGAAGATTCTTCCCCGACGACCGGGCACATACCGGCACGGCACCACCCCGTCACCCAGCCGAGTGATGCGCAGATCCGGCGGTGGCGGCGTTATCTCGCCGATGAAGAGTCGGAGGCACGCATCTACCGCTATCTGGCCCAGCGCGCCGAAGGCGAAGAGCGTGAGATTCTGATGCAGGTTGCCGAGGCCGAGAAACGCCATCAACAACACTGGCGCGATATGCTTGGCGAACATGCCGGTAAACCTTCACGTCCTTCGCTCTCTTCGGCGATTTTGCAGTTCCTTGCGAGGCATTTCGGGTCGGTTTTTATTCTGGCGATGGCTCAGCGGGCCGAATCCCGCTCCCCCTACGCCGAAGATCCCGACGCCACCGAAGAAATGGCGGCTGACGAGGCTATTCACGAAGAAATCATCCGTGCCCTGGCCACTAACGGGCGTGAAAAGCTCTCGGGTAACTTCCGCGCGGCGGTGTTCGGCGCGAACGATGGGCTGGTCTCGAATCTGGCGCTGACGATCGGTATTACGGCCTCGGGCGCGTCCAGCTCTATGGTGCTGCTTTCGGGGATTGCCGGGCTGCTCTCGGGTGCGCTTTCTATGGCGGCGGGCGAGTTCGTTTCGGTACGTTCCCAGCGTGAACTTTTGGATGCATCCCAGCCGACCCAGGTGACCTTGCGTGTAGCGAGTGACCTTGATATTGATGCGAACGAGCTTGAGCTCATTTACCGGGCGCGCGGCATGGATGAGGAGGCGGCGCATCATCGCGCACTGGAACGTTTCGGGTACCTCGACTGTGATTGCGACCCGTCGCTGTCGCATCGTGCTGATGAAGAGGGCGAGGAAGAGAATGTAGCGCTGGGTACGGATATTGGTGCGGCGGCGGCATCGTTTAGCTTCTTCGCGTCCGGGGCGCTCGTGCCGATTCTGCCCTATATTTTCGGGCTTTCCGGCGTTTGGGCGATGGCGCTTTCGCTCCTGTTCGTCGCCATGGCGCTGGGCTTCACCGGCGGTATTGTGGGTCTGCTCTCGGGGTCTTCCCCGATGCGCCGCGGGCTGCGTCAAATCCTTATCGGACTGGGCGCGGCGGGCATCACCTACCTGCTGGGCCTAGCCTTCGGCACCACGCTGGGGTAGGTCTATTCCGCCCCATACTTTCTCTAAGCCATCGGCTTTGCCCCCTTGCAATACACGAAATGCCACGCCCATGAGCGTGACATCCGGAACTGGCGCATCCAAGCAGTCTTTCAGCTTTAGCTACTTGCATATCAGGTCATCGGCTATACAGCATTGCGCAAAGAGTAATCATAATGGAGAGACTGGTTCTTTGTTTTACACTCCCTCGCAAGCCCAATAGAAAAACTCCTGCCGTTGGCACTCTCCCGATAGTGGAGGGCCGTTGACAGGAGCGAATTAGTACTTTGATTATATATGAATCCCCGGCGGCGCGAGCGTAATGGCTCGCACCGCCGGGGGTCTTATTAGCTGCCCGAACCGGGCAAAATGCTACTTGTTGGCGAAGATTTCGCGCATCAGATTAGCGGCTTCGGAGGGGGTCTTGCCGACCTTCACGCCAGCAGCCTCCAGGGCCTCTTTCTTCGCCTGAGCGGTACCCGAAGAACCCGAAACGATCGCACCAGCGTGGCCCATAGTCTTACCCTCAGGAGCGGTAAAGCCAGCCACATAACCGACTACGGGCTTGGTGACGTTCGCCTTGATGTACTCGGCGGCACGCTCCTCCGCGTCGCCACCAATCTCACCAATCATCACAATGCCCTCGGTCTCCGGGTCAGCCTCGAAAGCCTCCAGAGCGTCAATATGGGTGGTGCCGATAATCGGGTCGCCGCCAATACCGATAGCGGTGGTGAACCCAATGTCGGCGAGCTCGAACATCATCTGGTAGGTGAGGGTACCCGACTTGGAGACAAGACCGATCTTGCCCTTTCCGGTGATATTCGCAGGAGTAATACCGACCAGGCACTCCTCAGGGGTGATAATGCCGGGGCAGTTCGGCCCGATAATGCGGGTAATCTGCTTGCCGTTCTCGTCCACCGAAGCCTTCGCGGCAGCCCAGAACTCAGCGGTATCCTGCACAGGCACGCCCTCAGTAATGACGACGACCAGACCGATCTTAGCCTCAATAGCCTCAAGCACGGCGGCTTTGGTGAAGGCGGGCGGCACGAAAACGATCGAAACGTTTGCACCGGTTTCGGCAATAGCCTCGGCAACAGTACCGAAGACCTTCAGCTCAACATCGGAGCCGTCCTTTGCCTTGTGGGTAACGGTGGTGCCAGCCTTGCGGGCGTTCACGCCGCCCACAATGTTTGTGCCGGCTGCGAGCATACGAGCGGTGTGCTTGGTGCCTTCGCCGCCGGTGATGCCCTGAACGATGACCTTAGAGTCTTTGTTCACAAAGATAGACATAGTTTTTCCTATAAATCCTTCGGTGGCGATTACGCCTTGTTAGCGAGCTCTGCTGCCTTGTCGGCGCCTGAATCCATGGTGGTTGCCTGCACCACGAGCGGGTGGTTTGCCTCAGAGAGGATGCGACGGCCTTCCTCCACGTTGTTGCCGTCCAGGCGCACCACAAGCGGCTTAGTTGCGGAATCGCCCAGAATCTCAAGCGCCTTCACGATGCCCTCAGCCACGGCATCGCACGAGGTGATACCGCCGAAGACGTTCACGAAAACGCTCTTAACCTGCTCATCGCCCAGAATAATCTCAAGGCCCGCAGCCATAACCTCAGCGGATGCGCCGCCACCAATATCGAGGAAGTTGGCGGGCTTCACGTTGCCGTGCTTTTCGCCAGCGTATGCCACCACATCCAGGGTAGACATCACCAGACCGGCACCGTTGCCGACAACGCCAACTTCACCGTCGAGCTTCACATAGTTCAGGTCGTGCTGCTTAGCCTTAGCTTCCAGCGGGTTTTCGGCGGATTTATCAACAAGCGCCACGTGATCGGGCTGGCGGAATTCCGCGTTATCGTCGAGAGAGACCTTGCCGTCAAGAGCCAGAATATCGCCTTCGGGGGTCTGCACGAGGGGGTTAACCTCAACGAGGGTTGCGTCTTCCTTCTTGAAGACATCGCCCAGCTTCACGAGAACCTCAACCACCTTGGGCTGCAGTTCAGCAGAGAACCCGGCGGCCTCAACAATTTCCTGTGCCTTAGCGGAGTCGATGCCCACCAGCGGGTCCACCTCAACCTTAGCGAGAGCCTCGGGGCGTTCAGCGGCGAGCTGCTCAATTTCCATGCCGCCCTCGACCGAGCACATGGCAAGGTACGAGCGGTTTGCACGGTCAAGCAGAATCGAGAAATAGTATTCTTCAGCAATATCAGCACCTTGTGCGACCAGCACGCGGTGAACGGTATGACCCTTGATATCCATACCAAGAATCTGCTGAGCGTACTCGTATGCCTCGTCAGGGTTTTTAGCGAGCTTCACACCGCCGGCCTTACCGCGGCCACCGGTCTTAACCTGAGCCTTAATGACGGTCAGGCCGCCGATTTCCTCAGCTGCTGCCTTTGCTTCTTCGGGAGTGGTCGCAACAATACCCTTGAGCACGGGTACACCGTGCTTTGCGAAGAGATCGCGCGCCTGGTATTCGAAAAGGTCCACAGGTGTCCTTCTTCGTCGAAGTGATGCCGCCGCATGGTGTGCAACGGCCTGGTCTCATGAGGTTCATACGATGCGCCTTGGCACCCGTGCGGGCGCGCGAAAACGCTTTCGAAATCCTCTCATCTCTACTTTATCGGAAATATAGGTTAGTGTGCACTTATGGGTGCACATCAACCCGGTTTTTGTGGGTGGCATCACGTGTTCGGATGCGCCCTACGGATCGAGGGTCTACGAGACTTTCTCCAACGGCGCGTACCGCAGCAGCAGCCGCTTCTCTTCGGAGGCAAAACGCACCTTCGCCACGGTCTTATCGCCGGTGCCTTCCAGAGCGAGAACTCGGCCCTCTCCAAACTTGGTGTGGCGCACCGTATCGCCCACCTTCAGCTGCGGAATTTCCTTGCCTTGATGCACCCGTGATCGGTTGCGCACCGCTCCGGATGCGCTGGCTGCGGCCGCCAAACCGTAGCTTGCCGAACCATTGACCTCAGCTGTTGATGGTTCACGGTTCGCTCGGGTGCGGGATTCATCGTATCCTGTGCCGTAGCCGCCCGTGCTGCGCCCGTCTAACCCGCGCCCACCGCCGGAGCTGTATCCGCTCGCCCCGCGATAGCCGCCCTGCCCGTAGCCTCCATACCCGCTGGCACCGTTGGCGTATGCCCCCATCCCGGAGGCACCAAACCCGGCAAATCCGCCCAGGCGGCGCCACTCGATCAGCTCCTCGGGAATCTCTTCCAGGAAGGGTGAGGGCGGGTTGAACTGGCTCTTGCCCCACATCGTGCGGGTCTCGGAGCGGGTGATATAGAGCCGCTGCATCGCGCGCGTGAGCCCCACGTAGGCAAGACGGCGTTCCTCGCTCATCTCACCCTCGTCGGTCAGCGCCCGCTGATGCGGAAACAGCCCATGTTCCAGCCCAGTCAGGAAAACAACCGGGAACTCCAGGCCTTTGGCGGTGTGCAGGGTCATCAGGGTGATCATGCCCTGTGCCTTCGCCTCTGCGGCCTCGGCGGCAATCTGCGCGGCAGACGGGGTCTGCCCGTCAGCGGAGGCGCCTCGGGAGGGGATCGAGTCGGCATCTGCCACTAGCGAGACATGCTCTAAGAACTGTTCTAAGTCCGCGCCGGGGTTCTCCGCCTCAAACTCGACCATCGCATCCAGCAGCTCCGAGAGGTTTTCCACCCGGGATTCGTCCTGAATGTCCTTAGATTCGCGCAGGGCGGCGAGATAGCCGGACTGTTCGAGCACCGCTTCTAGGGTTGTGGCGGCTGATTCGGTGCGCGCAATCTGGGCGAGGTCGTCCATGAGCTTGACGAACTGAGCATACTTTTTCACGGCGGCAGCGCCCAAACCCGGCACGCTCCCCGGCTCGGCGGCAGCGGCACGGGCGGCGGCGAAGAAAGAAATTCGCTGTGCCGATGCGTGATCGGCAACCACGGTCTCAGATTTCGCACCGATACCGCGTTTAGGTTCGTTGAGAATACGCCGCACACTCACGTCGTCGTCCGGGTTTGAGAGGGCGCGCAGGTAGGCGAGCGCATCTTTAATTTCTTTGCGCTCGTAGAACCGGGTGCCGCCGACCACGCGGTACGGCAGTCCGGCACGCATCAGCAGTTCTTCAAGGGCGCGGGATTGAGCATTGGTGCGGTAGAAAATCGCCACATCCGAGGGTTTGATACCGTGTTCATCAGCAAGCCGGTCTATTTCTTGGGCAATGTAGCGCGCCTCCGCATGCTCTGATTCGGCGACGTACCCCACGATTTTTGTGCCCTCCCCCGATGCCGTCCACAGCTTCTTGGGGCGGCGGTTGGGGTTGCGTTCAATCACGGCGTTCGCGGCAGAGAGAATGTTCTGCGTGGAACGGTAGTTCTGCTCCAGCAGAATAATGTGCGCATTGGGGTAGTCGCTCTCGAAATCCGTAATATTGCGAATGTCAGCGCCACGGAAGGCGTAAATCGACTGGTCTGAGTCGCCCACGACGGTCAGTTCGCCGGGCGGCGGAGCATCCGGGTACGGCCCCTGTTCGCGAGTGTTTCCCTGCGGATGCGCCCCCACCAACTCCCGCACGAGCGCATACTGGGCGTGGTTGGTGTCTTGGTATTCGTCCACCAGAATATGCCGGAATTTACGGCGATAATAGTTTGCGATTTCGGGGAACTTCTTGAGCAAAAACACGGTTTTGCCAATGAGATCGTCAAAGTCGAGGGAGTTCGCGGCGCGAAGGCGCTGAGTGTAGACGGTGTAAATCTGCGCGATAGTTTTTTCCCACGGGTTGTTCGCGGCGGCCGCACTGTATTCTTCGGCGCTCACCAGCTCGTTTTTGAGGGCGGAAATCCTGTGCCCCACGGCCTTGGGGGCAAACTTTTTAGTGTCAAGGTTCAGCTCTTTGATAATGAGCGTGAGCAAGCGCTGCGAATCCGCCGAATCATAGATTGTGAAGGTCGATTTGAGCCCGAGTGCCTTGGCTTCTCGGCGCAGCACGCGCACGCAGAAGCTGTGGAAGGTGGAAATCCACATGTGCTGTGCGCGCGGACCGATCAGCGCTTGGATGCGCTCACGCATTTCCGCTGCGGCCTTGTTCGTGAAGGTGATGGCGAGAATTTGCCCGGGGGTTGCCCGCCCGGTTGCGAGCAGATGGGCGATGCGGTGCGTCAGCACGCGGGTTTTGCCAGACCCGGCCCCGGCGACGATCAGCAAAGGCGAACCGGCGTGTAAAACAGCTTCGCGCTGCCGGTCGTTAAGCCCGTCGATCAGGGTTGCAGGGTCGATTGTGCTCAGCGAATATGTGCGCTCCCCGTAAGGGTCTTCGGGGTTGTACTCGCTTCCGTACCCACCCACTCGGTAGGCGGGCGGCATGAACTCGCCGAGCGCATCCTCATGGGCGGTGACGGTTTGGGCATTCACCGCTTCAGGGTTGAGCTCGGGCATAAAAGATTCGTGGGCGAAGGGGTCTTCTTCGGGTGCGGAGCTATCTTCCGGCGGAATATGGGCATCATATTCGGGATCGTAGGGCGGCTGCGTGTTTTCGAGATCGGCAAAGAGGGTATCTGCGGCAGGCTCAACGCCGGATGCGGAGTTGGTGGGTTCGCTCATGGTCTACCTCGCTGCCTAGAATACACGTTCGATATTCCATGCTACCGTATTTGCCCTCTCGCTCCCACCCGTCGCGCTCGTTTGCCGCGCATAATTCGCTCTTAGCGGTACCCCACCGCGCGGTGCGCTCATGCTACGATGACCGAATGGATCAGGTCATCACTCCCGCTATTTGGTGCGACGGCACCGCCGACGAAGCAGCACAGTTCTATACTGATGTTTTCCGCGATACATCCATTGCCGAGCAGGCGCCCGGGATTGTGACGACGGTCAGCATCCACGGTTTCAGGCTCTCGCTCATCAACGGCGGTAACCAGTACGCGCCAAACCCGTCGATCAGCTGCATCCTGAACTTTGATCCGCTCTTATTCGGCGGAGAGGAACAGGCCCGAGACTACCTTGATGAGCTCTATGAGCGGCTCAGCACCGGCGGCGTACTCATGGAGCTGGGTGAGTACCCCTTCTCCCCGCGCTACGCTTGGGTTCGTGACCGTTTCGGCATGACCTGGCAGCTCATGCTCACCGACCCGGACGGCGATCCGCGCCCCTTTGTTATCCCATCCTTCATGTTCGGCGGTACTAATCACGCTCATGCCGAGGAAGCCAAAGACGCTTGGATCGCCCTGTTTGATAACGCCCGCCGCGGTGCTCTGTACCGTTACGAGGAAGGCGGACCGCTGGATGCGGGTACGGTCATGTTCACCGACTTTACCCTGCGCGGCACCTGGATAGCAGCCACGGACTCTGGGACCTTCCACGATTTCACCTTCACGCCCGGAGTCTCCATGATCGTCTCCTGCCGCGACCAAGAAGAGATCGACCGCTACTGGGCGGGGCTCTCTGCTGTGCCCGAGGCCGAGCGCTGCGGCTGGTGCGTCGACCGCTGGGGTGTCTCGTGGCAGGTTGTCCCCCACAATATCGCCGAGCTCATGGCCGACGCCGCCACACGCGATAAGATCCTGCACATGGGCAAGATCGACCTGGCCAAGCTATAGGGTACTGACATCATCTGACCCCACTGTGAGGACTCCTCAGTAAATAGTAAAAGGAATTTCCACCATGAAACCCCTTGGCGTAATCGGTGGTATAAGTTCCGAAAGTAATACCCTGTACTATCAGATTATTACGGTTGATTCCTCCTATGTTTTATTATGTGAGCTCAGTGTTGAAGATGAGATTCATACGTTCTCGAAACACAAAATATGAGCTGAAAAATAAGTTAGGAAAAACATGAACTGTGTTGTTCGTTGGGCAGATATAAAGCACGAATGGGAACCATTTGAGAATGTTTTCTGCGGCAGCGATTGGCCATTCCATCTTGAACATAAAGTATCGCATGAGAGCCTCATACGCCGGTTTGAAGAGCAGGAATTCTCGGAACCTAATAACCGTGTTGCCTTTATTTACAACGATGGAGAGCACGTCGGTATTGCCATAGTGCACGGACTGCAAGATTCCACAGCAGAAATAGATATGCGTATTGCAGCGAAATATAGAAATCAAGGGATCGGGAGTATTGCGCTCATTAAGTTAACTGACCTTATTTTTGAATCCAAAAGCTCCATTATCCGCGTTGAGGGCAATACACGAAGCGACAATATTGCTATGCGTCGTGCTTTTAACTCTGCAGGTTGGGTTCACGAGGCGCATTATCGAGAAGCTGGAGTTACCGTTCAGGGTATCAGGTGCGATGTCATGGGATATGCGGTGATCCGTAGTGACTGGGAAAGCGGAGAGAGGACAATTGCGAGTCTGGGTGAGTAATAGAAAACTAGGCATGGTATGTCAGGATACAACCAACTTTGCGGCTGTCAGTTTCCGGTAGCAAATAAGAGTATCACGCGACAGAAGACCAAGAAGCCTGCCCCGCATATACTCCCATTCTTTTGGTAAAGGCCCCACGCTGACACGGCCAGTCACTCTGCGCAATAATGGAAGGTATGGGTCTATCACAAGGTCAGAAGAAGCGCCTGTACGGCGAACAGGCACAGCAGGGGCAGAGCCGACCGCAGTCCGGGCGAAAACCCCAAGAGCATAAAATTCATGAGCTCAAACAGGTCATGAATGACCGTGCCGTGCGCGCGAACGCGCCCGCCGAACAGCAGCGTTCGAAGACTTTTCTGTACGTGGCGGTCACGATCTCCCTGCTGCTGGGCGCCTATGCGGCGTTCTGGGTGCTGCCCAGTTACGGCAGGCTGGCGAACGCCCAAGTCCCCGATCTCTCCCCCGTCACCTCAACCGAAGCCCTATCCGCCTTCGCTTCCGGACTGGGCGACAATCTGGGTGCCTACACGTATGCGCATCGTTCGGTGGGCATAGTTTTTGCGCTCTTTTTTGGGCTTTCGCTGGCGTTTCTGGCGTACACGTCACGCCTGCCGAAGGTGCTGCGGGCACTGTTCACGGCGGCGCCGGTGGGCTACCTGCTCGCGCACATTGCCACGATTTTTATGCTGGATGCGGCGCTCGCCGACCCCGCGCATCAGCCCGGCGCTCTGAACGTGCTGTTACCTGTGGATTGGGCGCTGCTGCTTCTGTCTCTGGCGGGTATCGCATACCAGCTGGTGCGCAGCATTAAGGATGCGGCCTCCACCTTTATCGCGGGCGGGCCGAACGTCGAGGCAGATGGTAAATCCGAAAAATAACTTTTCACCCTCGTCCTCCTTGTATGAAAAAGGAACCCTACTTCACGATTAGGGTTCCTTTTTCATGGGAGGGCTCATGCAGAGCCCCGCACGGAAGGCGGGATCAGCGTTGGCTAAACTTTTGACGAAGCTGATGGACTACTTGTGCTCTCCTCACCTTCCTCTTTAATCTGGGTAACGACCCCTAGAACCTCCCACACCCCATGCTTGTACTCGGCAAGCAGACGTCCCGTAAACTTTTTGGTAACTTTAGCGCCGCCGGGCACAAGTTCTTCTGCGTTACCGTCATTGACCTCAAACGCACCATAGTCAACAGAAAAAGTGCGATCCCACGAGTAGTACTCACCCTCAGAATCTGGCACTTCGGTATCTAGAGTGTATGTGAATTTAGCGTTATCAACCCACCGTTTACCGTTGCGTACTTTTTCGAGCTTTTCTTTGGTCTCTGGGTCTAAATAATAGTTCTGCTCCACTTTATCCATGTTGCTTTGCTGGATCAGAGAATAATCACCCGTATTAATCGCATACTCAACCGCCGCCACCGCGTAGGCAATACTGTCTCTCAGTCCTTTAGCGGATTTTTCGTTCATAGTCGACGGTTTCTTGGGTTTGGGGGTGTTTCTCTGAGCGTGTTCTTTGGTGGCGGGCTCAAAAGTACCCGACTTCTCGTATTCGAGCACGGATTCAAAGTTAATATCGCCCTTGTAGCTGCCGCTCATGTCGATGCTCGAACTCGGGCTTGAGGACGGCGATCTTGATGCTGACGAACTGGAGCTTGAAGAACTTGACGAGGAACTAGAGCTCGATGAACTGGAAGAAGACGATGAACTAGAGGATGCGGGCGACGTCGCCTCAATCCCCTTCACCTTAGGGGCACAGGCAGATAAAAATACGGCACCGGCGCTAGAGCCCAGAACCAGTAAGGCG
Source organism: Rothia sp. HMSC08A08 (assembly GCF_001808385.1). NCBI lineage: Bacteria > Bacillati > Actinomycetota > Actinomycetes > Micrococcales > Micrococcaceae > Rothia > Rothia sp. HMSC08A08. The sequence continues at coordinate 97,494 of NZ_KV793061.1, read as the reverse complement.
GTTCGACGATCGAACAGAGAAGACATGAGTAGAGTTCTCCTTATCGGAAGTGTAGGACAAATCGGTATATGTTTAAGTTTAGGCTTGCACTGCCTCTTTTAGCGCGGCACCGCGCACAAGTTCCCGTCATCATCAGCAATACTCGTCGCACAGGAGTATAGAGCAGTACAGCACGCACATTAGGTAGTCCGAAAGGATCAACAGAGTCCTTCGGAGATAAATACCTCTACAGAGGCAAGGGCACTTACGTTTTAGCTCTTAGACTTCGGCTGAATGGCAACCGCGCTGGTTATCCAAGCTCCGTTAATATACTGCGCCGTCAGATTACCTATAAATTTATCGCGATATATCATGTCGTGGTCTTCGTCTGAAGGGTACTCAACCTTGCCGTCAACAACCTCGAATTTACCGTACTCAACGATAAATTCACGATCCCATATGTATTCGCCATCGCCTTCAAGCCGGGGACTCTCTTCGGTGAGCGTATACTCGATCGTAATATTATCCGGCCAGAATGTGCCTTCGCGGGTTTTATCGAGTCTTTCCTTCTCTTCCCTCAAGAAGTAATTGCGTTCTGGTTCCGACATAGAGCTTTGCTCCAGCAGGGAGTAATCCCCCGTGTTATAGGCGTATTGCGTTGCGGCAATCGCAAACGCGATGCTCAGGTGGAGGCCTTTGAGCGACTTCTCATCCGCACCGGCAGGTTTCTTGGGTTTAGGAACATTTTTTGCCGGATGCTCCTTCGTAGCGGGCTCATATGTACCGGATTTCTCGTATTCCAGAACGGACTCAAAATCAATTTTTCCGCCATAGCTGCCGCTCATATCAATGTCGGTTGCGCCAGACTGCGATGGTGAGGATCCTGAGTTTGATGATGCAGAAGCTGACGAGGAACTGGCCGAGGCTGAACTCGACGATGAAGAGCTTGAACTTGAAGAGGCACTCGGCGATACATCAGACGACGATGCGCTCCCCGACCCGGAGCTTTCAGCGGTGGAATTACCACCGCACGCGCTCAATAGTGCCGCACCGGCTCCGGTTCCGAACACGAACAATGCATTTCTGCGGGTAAAAATAGAAGACATCATTGCCTCTCATAGATATGTATGGGTGTTTATCGGTCACTTTCAGAATAAGCGTATAGGGCTGCCTACTTCAGGATTTGCGGCAAAATGTTATGGAATCTTTATGTTCTACGCCCTCAACACGGGCAACGGCGCCCTGCAGATAAAATAAAACCCGCTTGATGCTCCTCCGCGAGGAAGCTGCATCAAGCAGGTTCGCTACCCGTGCCCCCGAGACGATTCGAACGTCCGACACCTTCTTTAGGAGAGAAGTGCTCTATCCCCTGAGCTACGGGGGCAACTCGTTCCATTATACGGGCATCACACAGGTTTTAGCATCTTACACGCCCCTAGAATAGACGAGTGAGTATTTTTATTGACCCGCCCGTCTGGCCCGCACACGGCACGGTCTTTTCGCACCTGATTTCTGACACTTCTTTGGCGGAACTTCACGATTTTGCGGCGAAAACCGGCATAAGTCCGCGTGCCTTCGATGCCGACCACTACGACGTTCCCGCGTATCGGTACGAGGGGCTGGTTCGTGCAGGTGCGCGCGAGGTGAGCGGGTCGCAGCTGACACGCATCCTGATAGACAGCGGGCTGCGGGTGCCATTGCGGGAACGCCCTAACAAAATACGCCCGCGTCTCATGCGCGTCTGGGACTCGTTGCTGCCCGGACACACAGCACTGGGCGAAAATCTGCTGGCGCGTTACGAGCAGCCGCATCGGAAATACCACACGAGCGTGCATCTTTCGGAAATGCTCACCGCGCTCAAGACGCTTTACGAACGACACCACACCGCAACCCCGCGGGCGGTACTTCTGGCGGCATGGTTTCATGATGCCGTCTACGAGGCAAATCCCGGCGAAGATGAGGCGGCTAGTGCCGACCTCGCACGTACCGCCCTCACTCCCCTGGCAAGCACCGGGTCTCTCACGAACCGCGAGGTTACCGCTATTGCGCACCTGATAGAGCTCACGGCTTCTCACCAACTAGTCGATGGTATTGAGGAATATACCTCTGGCGCGCTTACCCGTGCCGATGCAGCATTCTTCCTTGATGCTGACCTTGCGATTCTCGCCGCCGATAGCCCGCGTTATACCCGCTATGTCGCTGGGGTTCGCGCCGAGTACGCCCATTACGCTCCGGACGCCTTCACACGCGGCCGAGCGGCGATTCTGCAAGGTTTTCTGAACCGCACGGCGATCTATGCCTCAGACACCGCGCATCTTCTCTGGGATGCGCCCGCGCGTCTGAACCTCCGTACCGAGCTGGAGGGCTACCGCCCAGCGTTGAGCGAACAGCCCATTAAGGAGGCACACTAAATTGTGCCCACCGATGAGTTAGTCCTGCTCACTGCGGGGATTTTTTCGTGCCCTCGTTTTCTTGCGGTAGATCATGCGGGCACTTACCATGCCGATAATAATGCCTATGCCGCCGACGACAGAAACCCACATGGCCGGGTTACCGAGCGGCAGCGCGACGAGCAAACCGATCACAATACCCGGAATCGCGCCCGCCACCATGCCGACGGCAAGGTACGTAAATTCCTGGTCGGAGCTGTTCTTAGGGCTTTCAAACTGTGTTGGCATTCTTCTATGGTACCCGCATATCCTGCCCCGCAAGAACGCATTTTCGCCTCACGCCTAGAGACGTATACGGGGCGTGTGCCTGATCGACCATCAGACGCACGCCCCGTATAACCTACCGAAAATAGCCTGAGGCGGGCTTAGTAGTACATGCCGTGGCGATAATCCCAGCTGGGGAATGAGTCGCTCAGATGGCGCATAATCTCTTCATAGTCCAGACCCTTACGAATCAGGGTGGGGGCGGGGGTCACGCCGCGTTCACCGTGCTGTTCGGGCACCAGGTTGCCCTCGGCATCGACCATCGAGACCATCACGCCCTGTTCGTGGCGTGTTTCGTCGGTCTTATCGGGTTGAATGGATTTCACGTATTCATCGCCGCGCACAATCACGTCTACGCTGTTCTCGATGCGGTCGCCAATGCCCGTCACGCGCCCCTTATTCCCGATGCCCGAGGGGTTTGCCGAGCTCGCAAAGGTCAGTTTCCCTTCATTCTCCCAAAGGGCACGAACAATCTGTTCTGCGGGGGTGCCAAAACGCACCACGAAGCAACTGGTTGCGCGCGTATCGCGGGCAAGTTCCTTCGTCGTTTCATCCGGCAGGTACTTTTCAGCGTCTTCGCGCCAGGGCAGAATGCATCCTAAAAGAATGTCGTCGTCCCAGTGTTTCCGGTAGAATTCGCGGATTTCTGGGGTCATCTGGGCGAGTTTATCGAGTTGTTCTAAGGATGCGCACAGCACGACACCGGGCTTTTCGCGCTTGCGGAGCTTGGCATCAAATTTACGTTCGAGGCCTTCGCCATCAGTAGCCATGAGGATATAGCCAACCTTTGTGGGGGCGACGATCAGGCCGCCGGTACCTGAGAGGGTCGCTACAGCTGTTGGAGATGCCTCGCCCGTCCAGTCTTCGCGGATGGGAGTTGATGATGATGTATTTTCCATAGTTCAAGTATTGTACTCGCCTAGAAGATAAGGCAAGCCTATCTTTATATAGTCACATCATGAGATACTCACATGACCACGATGCGGTCTCTCCCGCGTTTTTCTTCCATAGAGCCGCAGTGTGAGGGCTTAAGCGTCTAGAATCCGCACGCAAGCCATGAGTGTGCACTAAGTCTGACACCGGAGGCAGAAGAATGTATACGCCTTCCAGAGCACGCAAAGACGGCACCTATCCGATTGGACGGGTGCCGTCTTTGTCTAAGTCTTCTCTATCTCAGATGAGATTAGAAAGCGGTGTAGTAACCATCGACAGGCATGTAACCATTGCCATCAACGGGGGTCAGCTGGGTACCCTGCGAGGGGTTCAGAGCGGAGACCATCTGGCCGTTACCCACGTAGATACCAACGTGGTTGTAACCGTTGGTGAACACGATGTCGCCCGGCTGGGGGTTCGCGGTTGCGCGAAGCTCAGTGGACATGGTGTAGGTGTAAGGAGTCAGCTTGATGCCCTGCTGAGCAAAGATGTAGGAGACGAAGCCGGAGCAGTCCCATGCACCGTAGGAGCGACCGCCCCAAACGTAACCGGTACCCTGAGCAGCCTTAGCTGCAGACACGATAGCGTCGCGGCTTGCGTTGTTGGTAGTGGGTGCAGGAGTCTTATCTGCTGCAGGAGCAGGTGCCTGTGCAGAAGTAGTCTCAACCTGTGCGGTCTGTTGTGCAGGTGCAACGTACTCGGTCTGCTGCTCAGCCTGAGGTGCAACGTAGGAAGTTGCGGGGGTCTGGTAGCTGCTGTAATCGTACTCGTAGCTGCTGTAGTCGTAGCTCAAGTCGGTTGCTGCAGGAACCTCAGCAAATGCGTTTGCGGGAATGTTGGAACCGATAACAGCAGCACCAGCAACAGCAACGATACCTGCGTTACGAACAATCTTCTTAGCCATTAGTAATATTCCTCCATTGCCTGACGAGGTAAGCTGTCGGGCGCGAGCATGGATTCACTCGGTCACTTGCGCGACTTAGCCCCTAGGCCTCTCCCCTAAGGAGAAACCGAAAAGTGGTTCCCCCGCTTCTGCCGTATATGGGTAGACGTTCCTTGAAGTGCTGGCAGAACTCGGCGGATTCACTCCAAAGGTGTCCTCTTACGATTAGGATTTGGACACAGAACGAGAATACACAGAAAACTCTCAGTTGTCACCTCTTGTCGCCACCTTTTTCACCCCAATAGTGTCAAATAGTCCGTAACACCGAGCTAGTAATACTTTACGAAAAGAACACTTGTTCTTCTAAAATAAGCCTCTGACTAGTAGTTTTATACAGCGTTCCGCGGATTTTAGGGGTTTTATCGGCACAAATATCCAGCATTCCCAGGTTTCTTTAAGGTTGATCCACATCTCTTAAAATTTTTTTCTGCGCGAACGTTAATTTTCTCCTGATAGTCGCACCGTAAAGTTTTGTCGTTTTACGGCAGCTTCCGCGCTATATCTGGGATGTATCCCCCAAAACCTGGTTTTGAACATCGCATCTGCAAAAGGCATATCCGGCATGGATGCACTATGACACGCTAAATTCTCGACGATACAGATATACCGTCCCGAAGAGTATAATCCGGCAGCCACCCCCTATATATTAAGGAGTAACCGCGGCTCACACCCGCTCACCCCCGAGATTTCAGGACATAACAGAACCGTGGAGCTCACCCTACGGTAAGCCCCACGGTCAATTATGAGATCTATACGGGAAGGCGCGCTATCAGCCGCCTTCTACAACCGCCCGGCTGGCGAACGATACATTCTTTAGAGTGCAGATGCGCGCTTGACCACAATAGCGTTCGCAACATCCAAATCCAGCGAGATAGAGGCGTCTTCGCCATCGGCACGCACAATTACATCGTTATTGTCGCCGCCGACCACAGACACCGAAGCACCAAAGGTAATACCGGCGTCGGCAAGCACCTTGAGCAGGTCAATATCCGTCTGGATAGATTCGGGGAAGCGTGAAATCGTGAAGCGATCCTCAGGTCCGGAATCACGGGCAGCAAGCGCCATAGGAACAGTACGTTCGTCGTTCTTTTCGCTGTCGATGCCGAGTTCTTCAAGACCGGGAATAGCGTTGCCGTAAGGAGAGAACTTAGGCTGATTGAGCATATCCAGAATGCGCCTCTCCACGTGATCGCTCATCACGTGCTCCCAGCGGCAAGCCTCATCATGTACATACTCGATATCCAGACCGATCACATCAGAGAGCAGACGCTCGGCAAGGCGGTGCTTACGCATAACCTCAACGGCCTTCTTGCGACCTTCATCGGTCAATTCGAGGTGACGGTCGGGCTCAACAGTGAGTAGTCCGTGCTTTTCCATACGCGCCACGGTCTGTGAGACGGTCGGACCGGAATGGTCTAAGCGTTCCGCAATACGCGCACGCATGGGGGTAATGCCCTCTTCCTCAAGTTCGAGGATGGTGCGCAGATACATCTCAGTGGTATCAATCAGATCGGTCATACCGTCTTATTCCCCTTATATACAACCTGCAGCCAAGCAAACGTAGCCTAGCCTTATATCGAACCTATATCTGAGTAACTATTATGTACCTTTTTAAGTAGTTTTGCCACGGATTACCCCGGCGCGTCGCTTGAAGCGAACTTTTCGCCTTAGAATCCATCTCGAAAATCGTTCCGAGTACATCCGCGAAAAGCAAAACTATCAAGGCGGCTCTCAGCAAAAGCTCACGCTAAACCTCTTCGGCATCCTCGGCGTCCTGCTGATCCTCAGCGGATGCGCCCGCCTCCTCAGCACCGTTGTTATCACGTTCACTGGCCTGCAGGCGATCCGCCCACGGCACCCATTCGGGGGCGAGAAGCGCATCATCACCGGGAATCAGACCGACCTCGCAGATAGTCGCGACCTTAGATCGAGGTGCCCGCGACAGAGTCGCAAACCAAAACCACCCGCGGTACCCCGGCAGCGTGCACTCAAAAAGATGTGTAGTCAAGCGCTCTTCTTCGCCGCGCAAATGATGCACCAGACCGATAGAGTTATGCGGTGCAACAGCTTCAACCCCGGTGAGTGCAATATCTTTTGCCTCCGCAAGAATATCGTCAACCTTCGTGGTGCGACGGCGCCTATGCGCAGGCCCCAGGGTGGGTTCCCCGGTAGGAAGTTCATCTTCCTTAACGACGAAAGGGTCATGCGCAGCTGCCGTTGTCTCGGCATCATGTTCAAGCGTGGGCACGGTAGATTCGTCGGGCTGTTGGTTCACCTGTTCAGACATACTACCTATTAAAGCATCTCCCAGCGCGATGACGGCGAGGAGTTCGTGTGATGTTTTCGTCCGTATGCGCCCATGTCAGACCCTAACCTGCGCAAACGCTGTGAATACTGCCCGTCACAGCGCAATATTGCGTTTTTCGGCGGGAGCAGGCCCATAAACCTGATACGGTTATGCCATGAGTAGCAAAAGCGTATCTTCCTCTGAGCCCGTAGAGGCCGCCGCTGCCCTTCCCTACACCCGAGCGATTCGCTGGCTAGGTGCGGGCGGCGGTATTCTAGCCGTAGTATGCGTAATATGCGGCGTCGTCATGCTCCTCATGAAATGGGCGGGGGCGCATCCGCCAGCGCTCATGAGTCAGATTCCGCTGATTCTGCTTCCGGTCGCTTTTCTTGCGCTCATGGTCAGTATTGTGCTGGCGGTTCTGCGCAGGCGAGCAAGCTAAGACGCGCATACCGGTACATAAGATTTTCCGATAATTTTTCTGGTGAAAGAAGAGTACACAATGTCTGCAGAAGCTAAACTGCTCGTCGTTGATGACGAGTTCAATATTCTAGAGCTTTTGGCTACATCCCTGCGGTTTGCGGGGTTTGAGGTTGTCACCGCCGGTAACGGTCGCGAAGCGATTGAAAAGGCGGAAAACGAACAGCCGGACCTCATCGTCCTCGACGTGATGATGCCCGGGATGGACGGCTTTGAGGTCACTCGCCGTCTGCGCGATGCGGGGCGCACGTACCCGGTGCTGTTCCTCACCGCGAAGGACGCCACCGAAGATAAGGTTGCCGGTCTGGGCGCGGGCGGTGACGACTACGTCACCAAGCCGTTCTCGCTCGATGAGGTGATCGCCCGCATCCGCGCTATTCTGCGCCGGTCACGCAACGCTCAGGAAGAAGACGACGCGATTTTGCGCGTGGACGACCTGAGCCTGAACATTGACACCCATGAGGTTTTCCTGGGAGACGAGGAAATCGACCTCTCCCCCACCGAGTTCAACCTGCTGCACTACCTGATGCTCAACGCAAACCGCGTGCTTTCGAAGGCACAGATTCTCGACCACGTATGGGAGTACGACTTCAACGGAGATTCCTCCATTGTGGAGTCGTACATTTCGTACCTGCGCCGCAAGATTGACAACAACCGCGAAGGACACGAACCGCTCATTCACACCAAACGCGGTGTGGGCTACATGATTCGCGGTTCTCGGAGCTAGTATCTCGTGCCACTGAAACCTGTTGATCGTCTTCCTCACTCGCTGTCGCTGCGAACCCAGCTGGTGCTGGTGACCTCGGTACTCATTGCGCTTGCTATCGCGGTCACCTCGCTCGTGGCGATTTCGGCATTGCGCGCCCAAATGGTGCATCAGCTCGACGAAGAGATGAAGGCGAGCTCTTCCTCGCTCGTTTCCTCCGTCGGGACCTCACAGACCCGGCAGGACGGGGCGGTCGGCTCGTACCGGGTCTATGTACTCGATCAGCACGGAAACGTGCTGTACTCGATTGCGGGAGCCGATCAGCAGGCGGAAAACGAGCCGGTTCTGACCGGCTGGGACTCCGAAAAGGTCAAGAAATACCACGAAACCGGCACGACCGTGAACTCGCGGACAGGCTCTAACGACTGGCGTATTATGCCGATTTCTTTGGAGTCTTCAACCAACGGTCAGGCATCTTCAATGGTGATTGCCCTGCCGCTGAAGCAGACGAACCAGGTGGTCGCGCTGGTTGGGGTGCTGACCTTCGCGTTCGGGCTTGCCACACTTGCCGCCGCGATCGCGATGACCTGGGTTATTGTGACCCGCACCTTCGAGCCGCTGGCGCGTGTGGAGCAGACCGCCGCGAAGATTGCCGCCGGGGATCTCTCGCAGCGCATCGAGGATTACAATCCCAGCAACGAGATCGGCAACTTGGCGATCTCGCTGAATACTATGCTCGCGCAGATTGAGAGTTCATTTAATGCACAGGCGAAGTCAGAGGCGAAGATGCGCCGGTTCGTGGGAGACGCCTCGCACGAGCTGCGCACCCCGCTGGTGAGTATTCGCGGGTACTCCGAACTATACCGCCAGGGTGCCCTGCCCAACGATGAGGCCGTGGCAACCGCTATGGGGCGCATCGAGGCCGAGTCGAAGCGCATGGGCCAGCTGGTCGAGGATCTGCTCACGCTGGCGCGCATCGACGAACGCCGTGAATCTAAACTCGCCCCCTTTGATCTGTTCCACCTGGCGGTTGATGCCAGCAACGACGCCTACGCAACGTCGCCGGATCGTGAAGTCTCGCTTGTGGGCCTTACCGACGATGTAGCCCCCACAAGTGCACCCGTGATCGGCGATGAATCACGGATGCGCCAGGTGGTCGCCAACCTGCTTACCAACGCGATGCGCTACACCCCGGCGGGCACGCCCTTAGAAATCGCGGTTGGCGTGCGCGAAGATGTTCCCGGGTACCCGCTCTCGGTTATTGAGGTGCGCGATCACGGCCCGGGTATTCACGGTGAAGACCGCGAGCGCGTATTCGAGCGTTTCTACCGCACCGATACGTCGCGTTCGCGTGATACCGGCGGCACCGGGCTGGGGCTGTCGATTGTGGCGGCGATTTTGGAGCAGCACGACGGTTCTGTGCATATTGAGGAAACGTCCGGAGGCGGTGCGACCTTTGTTATTAGCCTGCCGTTCTATCCGGCGCCGGTAATGACCGATAACGGCGTTTCGCAGTAGCCGCTGGGCGGGGAGATAGTTCGTCATAGTTCGGCTGGTGCGGGTGAGAAACCGCATCCCATGCCGGTTTTAGGACGCTCTCGGACTGTGGATAACCGGTTTTTGTGTCCCGTGCGGGCAGTTTATCCACAGTCGGTAGGGGCTGCGGGCGCATCGTGGCGGGCGTTTTTCTAGGGTAGATGGTGAGCGCTGCACGGCACGGGATTCTACGGCAGAATTTCACGTGGTCGGCAGCTTTCGGAAAAACCTTTACACTCTACCCAGGAGGAATATCATGGCACAGTTCGTCGTCGATTCAGAGACTATTGCGGCGAAGGCAGCTCAGGCTAAAACTCAGGTCGCTAACATTAGCGCCGAGGTTACCGGGATGACCGCATCCCTACAGGATTTGCAGGGTTCGTGGACGGGTTCGGCATCGACGAACTTTCAGGCGGTGCTTGATAATTGGCGCGGCACCCAGAAGCGTGTGGAAGAGTCGATTACCCAGATTAACGAGGCTCTTGACCGTGCGGGTGTGAACTATGCGGAGACTGAAAACGCGAACGCTGCGATGTTCGTGGGCTAGGTTCCAGAGCCGCACTATGTGCACTGAACTTTAACGAGATAGCATGCGGGGCTGCCGTGAAGGATTGATAGCGGACTTCACGGCAGCCCCGGTTTTTCCTAGGCGCAGATGATCTGGTAACACCGTCTCTCGTGCGGGCTGCGCCGATTATGCGGGCAATGAGGCTGTTGCGGGTTTAGGATGCGGTAGTCTCTTGCCTAAACCGCAGCCGCCACCCGTTCGGGGATGCCGCCGTGTCGTAATGCCACAGGCTCGAACGATTGACCCGCCCGCGTGCCGTCTGCACTGCCGCCATGATGAGCACGTTATGTTCATCGACAACCTGCACGCCCTGTTTGGCGGGGCTGCCCTGCTGGGTGAAGGCGCGCGCACGGTACGCGATGGTGTCGGCACGGCTGACGGATCGACCGGTCGCGGTCACCCACACCAGACGCTCGTGCAGCAGCGCAGAAATCTCGGGTTCGCTCATGCTCCCGCCGCGCATCTCAAGTTCACGTTCGGCGTGCACGGCATCTTCGGGGTTCGGGGCGGAAAATTCCGGTTCTGCAGGTTCCGGTGCGGCGGTTCCCGCAGGGGCGGGTGCAGGCTCTTCGGGCACGGCATTTTCTGTGGTGCCTCCCTGAGAGTTGCTCTCCTGCTCGGTTTCCTCGAACTCTTCGCCTTCAAATTCTTCGTTCTCTTCGGCTTCTGATTCGGCGAGTTCCTGCTCGGCGAGCGCTTGTTGCTGCGCCTGTGCCTCACGCTCTGCGGCACGTGCGGAGGCTTCAGCAAGTTTCGTTTTCCGCTCCTGCACCGCCTGCGGGTCGGGGGCGGTGACGGCGGATGCGGGCTTGAGAATCCCGTTGAGTTTCAGGGAGTCGAACCCCTGGCGTGCGCGTTCCACCTCGGTTTCGGTGAAGTCTTCGAGGCTCAGGTGCGCATCCGCAGCGAGAGTATCGGGGTCTTGGGCGTGAGCATGGTTCTCGGTTTCAGGAGTTTGGGCGGCTTGAGCGCTCGGGGCGCTCTGTTCACCCGTTGTACGGGGCGAGCCGGGAAATCCCGGGCCGGTTTCGGGTTCTCGCCCCTCTTTGAAGGCCTGTGCGGCTGCGTTTGCGCGGGAGTCTGCGGCCTCATTCAGCTCGTGCCCAGCATGCCCTTTAACCCAGACCATCTCGTAGTCCCTGCTGGTGCTTGCGGCATCGAGCGCTTCGAGCAGGTCACGGTTCTGCACGGGTTTACCGTCGGCCTTTTTCCAGCCGCGTTTCTTCCACCCGGGCATCCACTGGGTGAGGGAGTTAATCACGTACTGGCTGTCGCAGTAGATCAGAAGTTTGCTCTCGGCGCGGTGGGCGGTCGCCTCAAAAAGGTCGAGAACCGCCTTGATCTCGCCCATATTGTTGGTGCCGTGCTCCCAGCCCCCTGCCGCCCAGTGGTTCTCGTCAATGTACCATGCCCATCCGGCAGGCCCGGGATTACCAAGCGCGGAGCCGTCAGCCGCCGCAATAATCTGATTCTGCATGCTCTCGACTTTACCTTACACGCTCGTAAAGCGCAGAGTGTGGCGTCAGTTCATGAAGCTCTAGGTTTCGTAACGTTGCTCAGGTTCCAGGCGGCGGGCGGGTAGACTTAGGGTATGACCATCCACTCTATATCTTCCGGGGATGCGGATGTTTCACGCACGCACATCAGTGTATTTACCCTGCCCACCCGCACCTTTACCGGTGGGTTAAGGTTCACGTGGCTTGACTATGTAGGCGAGGAAGCTCGGCGCAAGGCGGCGTCGATACACAGCCCGTCGGCCTCGGTGAGTTACCTGGCGACTGAAGCCCTCATGCGGGCCTTGGCTGCGCCTCGGCTGGGTATTTCGGGGCGGAGCGCACGCACGATCACGGTGGATCGGTCATGTCGGCTCTGCACGAGCGGTAAACCGCACGGTAAGCCGCGCATTGCGGGCGTGAATTTCAATATGTCTCAGGTTCCCTCGCTGGCGGCAGGCGGTTTTTGTGCGCAGCAGCAGGTGGTTCTCGGCATTGATCTTGAGGTGGTTCAGGCCTCGCTTTTCCCGGGTTTCGCGCGGGTTGCGCTCACCGTCGATGAACGCGCCGCCTATGAGTCCCTGCCGCCAGGCCAGCAGCAGGCGGCGGGAGTTGCCATCTGGACTGCGAAGGAGGCGGTTCTCAAGGCAACCGGGCACGGGCTAAGTGTTTCACCGCAGACGGTGCAGATTGAGTGTGACGATGCGACTTTGGCGATGGTCAGCGCTCTGTGTGAACCGGCAAACCCGCTGGATGCGCCGGGCAGGCAGGATCGTCCCTGCGAGCATGAGCTTTCTGTAAGTCCGCGAGTGAGTGTGCGTGCCACGCTCACTCTGCCCGAAGACTCAGATACGTCAACAGAGGAAACGTCGGCGGATGGTGAGGACGCCGGTAAGCATCAGACCCCGAAAAACCGCGATATATCGGGCGAAAACGCCCCTACGAATAGCGAACGCTCGTTCTTTATTACCTGGTCGGTGCTGACGCTCAGCCCGGTAGCGCATCCAACGGCGGATACGGCGGGGCGGGCGGAGCATCCCGAACGGTTCCTGCTGGCGGTGGCAACCGAAGACACTGTTCCCGTGGTGGATGTGCACTCGGTCGCCACACCGCTGGATGTTAAGCGTCTGCTGGAACCGCCTGCGGCAGCGTATTAATGCCCAGCGCACGCCCGAAACTGCCCAGTTTCGTGCCGGTTTCAGTGTGTTCCAGCACCGGGTCTGACTCAGCCACAATGCCCGCGCCCGCGTAGAGGATGGCGGTTTGCGCATCAACCTCAGCACAGCGCAGCACGAGCGCCCACTGACCGCTTCCGTCCGCGTTCATATAGCCGATGAGCCCGCCGAAATAATCTCGGCTAAACGGCTCAAGCTCGGCGATCATACGCCGCGCGGCCTCGGTGGGGGCGCCGCAAATCGCAGGGGTCGGGTGAATGGCGCGTGCACCATCCAGGCAGGTCATACCCTGCTTGAGCACGCCCGAGATGGGGGTGCCCAAATGCCACAGCTGCGGGGTCTGCAGAAGCGAAGGCGCCTCCGGAATAGTGAGCTTGCGGGTCATAGGTTCCAGCTGCGCCCGAATATCGGCGATAACGGTCGCATGCTCGCCACGATCCTTACGCGAAGCCATAAGCCGCTGCCCAAGAGCCTCATCCTCGGCGCTTCCATGCTCGGCGATGCGCGGCGCACTGCCCGCCAACGGGTGCGTTTTGAAAGCACTGCCCTCCCCGGTGTCGGGTTCCGTACTGAAAATCAGCTCCGGCGAGGCACCCATCAGATACGGATGTTCCAACCCGCGGTGGTCCTGCGGCAGCTTAACGCTAAAAACAAACGTGTTGGGCTGCTGGGCGCGCAGGTTGTTATACACCCCGGCAAGGTCGAGTGCGCCCGGCGCATAATCGACACGCAGCAGGCGAGAGAGCACGACCTTATCCAGCTGATGCGCCTTCATACGCTCAACGGCGGTCGCCACCGCCTGCCGATACCCGGGGTTTTCGCGGCCCTCAATCTGCGTTGGTTCGGCGAGCGTAACCTCATGCTCGGGCACCGGAATGTCGTCGATCTGCAGGCGTTCGGGCACAAAGAGATGCGCGGGTGCGTTCGGGTCGAAAGGAATCAGACCGACCACGGCGGTACCGGCGGATTCGGCGGCGGCGCGCGCATCCTCAAGGGTGACCTGGCGCAGGGAACCGGCGGTACGCATCACGCGGGTTCCGGTGGCAAACATAAAATCAGGAAGATTATTGCTCACTGATAACGCCTTTCGGGTCTGTTAGAAGGTTGCGCCGCCATCGGCAACAATATTTTGCATGGTGATATGCCGTGAGGCATCGCTGATGAGGAAGGCATTCACCGCCGCAATATCGGCGGGTTCGGCGATGCGCCCGAGCGGAATTCCCAGGCGGAAGGTCTCAGGACTGCCCGCCACGGGTAGGGCACTGAGGTCTTCGCCGTTCCACGCGTCGGTCACCATGGGGGTGCGGGTGGTGCCGGGGCAGACCGTGTTCACGCGAATGCCGTGGCGCGCCAGCTGCAGCCCGAAGCTTGACGATACGCGCGCCGCTGAGGCTTTCGAGGCCCCGTAAGCACCGAATTCAGCGCGAGGCACGCGGGCCGCGTTAGAGGCGACCGTCACCAGCGAACGCGTATTCTCGGGTGATGTCTGCACCTGCTCAATCATAACGCGCGCGAACTCACGCAGGCACAGGAAAACGCCGTCAGCATTGACCGCATGCAGCCGTTTCCAGTCTTCAAAAGAGGTGTCTAAGAGCGGTTTGCTGTGCACGATTCCCGCCGCCAAGACGGCGCCTTGGATAGGTTCATCCACTTCAGCGGCGGCACGTGCGAGCGCCCGCACCGATTCTTCGTCGCTCACGTTGACGGAGCGGTAGCGGAGGATGGCGTCGCCGTAGGCGGCGAATGATTCGTGCGGTTTTTCCGCCAGATCGGCGGCATACACCGAATAGTTATTCTTGATGAGTTCGTGCACGGTTGCCACGCCAATTCCGCCGTTTGCGCCGGTCACGATAACCCAGCTCATGCGCATACCTTCCGGAGTTCCGGCTCGTCTGCCGTGACGAGGGCACCGGCGTTGATGTGCTCCAGCGCCTCGGCGGTGTTAAGCACGCGGGCGCATCGACCCGAGGCGTATTCACAGGCCATGCGGTGCTCTTTTTCGGTGAAGTCGGCGAGCGCATCCGTGACCATGAAGGGCTGAATATCGCGCATGAACGCTTCAAGGGCGGTGGTCAGGCAGCCGATATGTGCGTATATGCCGCCGATGATGAGCTGATCGCGCCCGAGGTCTTTGAGCTGTTCTTCGAGCGGGGAACGCACGAAGGCGGAGTAGCGCCATTTGGTGAGCACGGTATCGGCTTCGGTAGGGGCGATTTCGTCGAGAATTTGGGCGTTTTCGTCGTCCTGCAGGCCATCGCCCCAGAAATCGGTCAGCAGGCGCCTGTCGGCGGGATTCTGGCGGGGTGGTTGGGCGGTGTAGTAGACCGGGATGTTCGCCGCATGTGCCGCATCTAGTAGGCGGCGAATATTGGCAATGGCAATATTAATTTGAGCGTCTGGGAGGGGTTGTCCGTCGCGTTCCAGCTCAAAGGCGCGCACGAAATAGCGCTGCATATCGTGCACGAGAAGCGCGGCGCGCGCGGGATTGACCCGCCAGTTCGCGCGGTTTTGATGCTCCTGTTCGCGGTACGAATAAGGGGCAATCTTGGGTAGTGCCATATGATCTCCTCTTGCCATTGAGCTACAACAGCTTAGGGTGTTCTTAATAGAACGTTTGTCTGTATGCAAGTACTATATTAGGTCATCCTTAACTGCCAGATATAGACACCCCGTAACTAAACGAGCTTCCCAACCCGCCGCCGTATCGTGGACAGCACGGGTTGGGAAGCTCGCAGGCACCCCAAAGTCTCCTGTTATTTCAAGGATAATTTAATTCACAGGCACCGCATTCGCCAAAACCTCATTCAGGCCTTCGGTAATCGACGGGTGGGTGTAAATTTCATCACGTAGCTGCGATGCCGTAATATTGTGGCGCATTGCCAACGCCACGAGGTTGATAACCTCCATAGACTCGACCACCAACAGCTGAGCACCAAGAATCTGGTCAGTCTCGGCATCAATCACGAACTTCATGATGCCGCGCGGGTTTTCTAGGGCCTTCGCACGCGGCATAGCGGCGATAGCGGCAACGGGTTTGGCGGCAACCTTGATGGTGTGACCGGCGGCGAGCGCATCACGCTCAGTCAGGCCGACGGACGAGAGCGGCGGGTTCATGTAGATGGTTGCGGCAACCGCCTGGCGGTCCTTCGTGGAGCGGGAACCGTCACCAAGCAGCTGCGAGAGCACCACGCGGTAGTCGTCTAGGGAAATGTAGGTGAACTGCGGGCCGCCGTTAACGTCGCCGAGCGCAAAAATATTCGGTGCCGTGGTGCGCAGGTGCTCGTCGACAGCGATTGCGCCGTGCTCGGTGGTTTCGATGCTCGTGTTCTCAAGCCCCAGCCCCTCGGTGGCGGGTTTACGCCCGGTTGCAACCATCACGTAATCCACCTCAAGGTGCTTGGACGCACCCTCGGAGTCCAGGTAGTTCACGGTCACGGAGTCGGCGTTATCGGTTACAGACTCTACGCGAACGCCCGCGTGAGCGGTAATGCCTTGGTCGGCGATAATCTCGCGTGCCGCCTGGGCGACGTCATCATCGTAACGCCCGAAAAGCGCGGGAGCGCCTTCAAGCAGGGTTACTTCGGTGCCGTAGGAGGAGAAAATACCGGCGAACTCGACGCCGATAGGGCCGCCGCCGATAATGCCCAGGCGCTTCGGGCGTGGGGTGATCTTCTGCAGTTCGGTAGAGGTGAGCACGTGCTTCGATTCGCGGGCGCCCGGGATGGGCGGGATAGTCGCCACGGCGCCGGTGTTGATGATAAAGCAGTCGGCGGTGACGACCAGTTTGTCCTCGCCCGCGGTAACCTCGACCTCGGTATCTGAGAGGAACCGTGCGTGACCGTCAATGAGCTTGGCGGTGGCGTTCGATTCGAGAATTTCGCGGTTCTTCGCGCGCATGGCACCGGTGAGCTTGTCACGGAAAATCACGGCGCTCTCGTAGGCGGCGTTCGCAGCGTCGGCATTGTGTTCGCCGCTGGCACGGAACTCGTCAGCCCGGTGCACAAGCGCCTTGGTGGGCACGCATCCGATATTGATGCAGGTGCCGCCGTACATGTTTGAGGACTGCTCGATCAGGGCAACGTTCTTGCCGGTTTTCGCGTAGGCGCCAGCAAGGGTTTTGCCGCCCTTGCCGAAGCCGATAACGACCATATCGAAGTGAAGGCGCGCGGTAGTCATAGTGTTCTCCCGGTGAAGTTTGAGGTGTTTATAATTCGTGTCTGGTGTTCCGGTAAACTTCAACGGGCGGCGTGTGGCATTTATTCCTGGTTTTTGCAAGAAAACATTAAGTTTTTTGACGC
Organism: Rothia sp. HMSC08A08; assembly: GCF_001808385.1. NCBI lineage: Bacteria > Bacillati > Actinomycetota > Actinomycetes > Micrococcales > Micrococcaceae > Rothia > Rothia sp. HMSC08A08. Next base: position 80,382 of record NZ_KV793061.1, on the reverse strand, counting down.
TGCGCTGGCGGGCCGTCCACCTTATCTTATGCAGCCTAAAAAGAGCCTTTATGTGAATAAAGCGGGATTTCCAACGCTTTATTCACATAAAGGCTCTTTTTAGACTCGGCAACGGGAGTGTGTAAGCTACCGCGACACCACGCTTACGCGCTCGCGCTGATGCTCCCCCGACTCAATAAGGTCAAGCACGGCGACCGCAAAATCCGCGTAGCTGATTTCGCTCTGTCCGGCTGCATTCATCGTCAGCACATTGCCTGCCAGTTGGTATTCAGAGGTCTTCCACAATATCGAGCTCATACGTGGTTTGCAGGTTTAGCCAAAACTGCGGTGTCGTGCCGAAGTATCGGGCAAGGCGCGCAGCTGTATCGGCCGTGATTCCTCGCTTGCCGTGCACGATCTCATTGATGCGCCGGGGCGGCACGCCGATTGCCACCGCCACCTTATTCTGGGTAATCCCAAACCCTTCAATGAAGTCTTCCAGCAGGACTTCTCCGGGGTGAATTGGCGCAATTTTGTCAGTGATAGTCAACGATCTCTACCTCCTCAGGTCCTAAATCGGTCCACCTAAAACATATTCTCCATTGATTATATTGTCTGCATATGACGTGTGGGGCGGCGCGGTAACTCGCAGAAGTGCATCCCATCCTGCGGGTTGCTTTGCGTTTCGCAGCTTAAATAGCCTCAAAATAAATGTGCCTCTGCCCCTTTGGAATTTAGACTAGTGGTAAACGCTTTTACCCCCGGATAAAGGAGCCGCAATGGATGCCCGCGATGTTCTGCGTGAAGCCGCAAGCCGACCCGCCACCGAAGCGAAAACCCTTGTAAACACCCTGCCCGAAGGTGCGTTGAACGCGCACGCGGGTGGGCATACGAATTCGATCGCTTGGCTGCTGTGGCATGCGGGGCGGCAGATGGATGCGCAGCTCGCGCAGCTGAATGGCGAGCCGCAGGTGTGGCATAGTCAGGGGTTCGATTCCCGCTTCAACTTGGGAGAGTTGGGCGATACGGTGGGCTACGGGCATACCGCTGAGCAGGCGCGCGCCGTCGTGGTGGAGGATGCCGCGCTGCTGGTCGAATATTTGGGTGCAACCACTGCGGCATTGAGCGAGTATATCGCAGGTTTGAGCGAGGCTGATTTGGATGACGTGATTGATACGTCGTGGACTCCACATGTGACGCGCGGGGTGCGGCTGGTGAGTATGATCGACGATGCCGCCCAGCACGTGGGGCAGGCAGCCTATGCGGCGGGTATCCTTGCTGAGGTTAGCTAAGGGATTGCCCCCCCTCAGCTTGAGAATGCAATCCCGTATGCTCCTACACGTTCACCCCTCTGAGGCGGGTGATACTTGGCTCTCACCCCACGATTGACCGTTTATTGACGAAGATCAAGGCAATACTGTTTAGTAACACTCCTTTAGCCAACCATACTCCTAACCCTGAAGCTCTACTGGATTTTGGCAGAAACAGTCAAACGAACAACCTTCACGATTCCGATATTAGAATGTCAAGAGAAAATATCCATAATATCTGTAATTGTCCAGCGAGGAAATTTCCTATAATCTTTTTGAGCTACTCTACAGGCTTCGCGCAGACTACTATTTAATTTATCGACATTTCCATCAAAAAACATCAAATACTCCGAGCAAGCATTCTTTGCTCTTGACTCAAGATAAACAATTCTAGCAATTGTATATACATTAATTTTTTCAGCATCTATAGTGAATAATTGCCAGTATTTACCCCTGTAAGAACTTTCTATTTTTTTGAACAATTCATTAAAATAAACTTCAAATTTTTTTAGTTGTTTTTTTGCAATTCGACGATACCTTATATGAATAATAAAAGTTGAAAAAATAATAGGAATAAACATAGAAAACCATATAATACTATCATCGACTTCTGTGGGCCCCTTATAATTATTGATATAAATAAAAAGTAATGTAAGTAAATTTGACGTAAATATCAAAGACTCAAAAACTCCTAGAATTAGCAAGTTTATCCAATAAACTAAGCTAAAAACATTCATTTTTTTATATATTCTTTTTATGACCTCTATTTTAATAATTACATTCATCCAATACATTATAGAAACAGAACCAAATAACACACTACATATTATAGAAGAAATAATAATAGTCAATACATTACTTGTATTTATTTCAAGTTCTATACCATAAAACCTTTTGAGAGAGTATATAACCCACATAATATGTAAAACTATTAGTACTACATGTACAGGAATTATTACCTTAAGCCCCTGCAATATATAAGGGGAAAGTTCTCCAATATATTTTACCGGACTCCTCTTGTTAGGCCTTTCTGGAATTACTTCTACAAACTTATTTATAAAACAGTTATGTTCTAGTTGTCCCTTTTTATGCCATGTAATAATGATCCTTGCTAAAAAGTAGTATCCTATATACTGGCTGGACAATTCAGATATTTCTTTATATGATGACATGACTATATGGTGAGTTGAGTAATTTGCATTACTTAAATATTGAGATACAGATATAGTAAACCAAGACAAGAACAAGAAAACCCATAAAGGTATCCCATTGTCAATTTGAATATAATTATCTAAAAATTTATATTTGTCAATTTCGTGCAATTTTATTACTTTATAAGATGCTAATGAATTTAAAAAATCTGTGGGAGTGTATTTTCTCCACAAAACATATATAAAATTAATAAACCAAACTATACTTAAGAAGTATGTGATAAGATATGCATAACGCTGATAAGCAAACCCTCGGACATATTCAGTCGGAGAACTCCAATCAAATTTAGTTTCTGAGTGAACATTGAGGAATAGTGTTAATATTAACATTCCAAAGGTTGTAATAACACCTGTTTTAAAACTTATGTAGTACGGAATAGCAGAAATTATATTTGAAAATATTGTTAAGTCTTTCTGACCTATAGAGAAAAATAGAGATACGTAAAGAAGCAAAAGAATGTATACCCAAATTAGCACAGGGAGCCATACAGACTTCCAAAACATTTTACGTGCTCTATCTTCATAGGCAAGATTTAGCCAATTCATTTTAAACCTTCTACGCATAAATAGACTACATTGGATATAAAATTTGCAGAACATATCTATAAATTTTATATATAATTTTAGCTGCTGTTTTAATCTTATATTTTATTCATGCATACCTCCATCACAATCCTTAGGATTTTACTCAATCATCACTTTACCCTTAATTTTTTCTCAAGTACTGGATTTTCGGATAGAAACACCCAAAAATTTTGTTTGTGACGCTTTATGACGCAAAACCCACAGCAACACGCCAGCACGCCGCATTGGCATATCACCACCTCACACCCGCCACTCTGCGGGATACCCTAAGAGCACCGCGCGAGCAGATAGGATTTCGACGAAAAGATAGCGAAATGTTATCTTTTCGTCGAAATCCTATCTGCTCGCGCGCTTACACTAGTGTTATGTGCCTGATCGCGATGCTGTGGCTAAGTTAGCTGGCTCAATGAGGACCCCAGAAAAACACGAAGCCCTGCCCACGCATCCGGCCTTCGAGACCGCGTTTACCTATATTTCTCGGAGTCCGGGTATTCCTCATCAGTCACCGGGTCGCCCCAAACAGCCTCACCCGCGTTCACCACGATATGCGAAAGCCACGAATCGGCAGCGGCACCGTGCCAGTGCTTCACCCCATTACGGGCGACCGCCACATCCCCGGCGTGAAGTTTGCGGGGCTCCTCGCCCTCCTGCTGATACCAGCCCTCACCGGCGGTCACCAACAAAATCTGGTACCCACCCACATGCTTATGCCATTTAGTACGGGCACCGGGCTCAAAACTCACGTTCGCCACCTTGGCGCTCACCTCCGGGTCAAACACCAGCGGGTAGTTGTAGCTTGACGGCATATCCGGCGCTGTCGATACCGGGTTCACCTCACCCAGCGGGAAAATACCTTCGGTTACTTCGGTCTTAAACTTTGACATCATGAGTTCCTTTCGGCATAGGTTTCATCTAAGAAACCTTCCGTATCTTTAGTCTACTCTCGCTGACAACTTCGTGAGAAGCGGTGGGAGGGAGAATGTTGAGGCGGCGACGGGACGTGATGGCAGGGTGATGGTTTTATTTGAAGCGGCTTGCCCTCATCTCAGGTCCACTGTATCTATCAGTTTGTCATCCCGTGGGTTCCACACCTATTCAGCGAACCTTCCACACCCCACCCACCAGCTCTCTTACCCGTGATAGAATCCACAGTATTATGAGACGCACCACAGACCCTTCGCCTGAGCACCCTGAATCACCTGCGCCGCGCATCCCAACGAACACACCAGACTCGTCCGCAAAACCCACATCAGCAACGCCGCTGAACGCACGCGGGCAACTCACGCTCCTGACCGCGCAGGTTTCTGATGCTCTCGCATCCAGCATCCAAGCCATCGCTATGCCCCTGCTCACCTACGGTGCCACCGGCGACCTCGCTCACTCCGCTATCGTCATGGTCGTCGAAGCAGTCCCCGTCATCCTCTTCGCACCCTTCGCAGGCACCATCGCCGACAGATTCAACCGCAAAACCCTCACCGTCAGCTTCAGACTCGCCAGCGCCGCCCTACTCATCGCATCCCCAGCCCTCTACGCCGCCGCAGGACTACCCGCTTTCCTCACCATCGCATTCCTCGTCTCAACCTTCGGCACCTTCTCATCCCCCGCAGCCTCCGCCGCCATGCCCTCCCTGCTCGGCGACGACTACCAAAAATACATGGCACGCCGCGGCAGCCTCATCTTCCTCGCCCAAACCCTCGGCCCCACCATCGCAGCCGCCGTCGCATCCTTCACCACCCCAGCCCTCGCCGTCGGATTCGCAGGCACCCTCAACCTGCTCGCCGCCCTCACCGTCGCCACCATACGCAACTACGACCTCACCCACGCCGAACGCACCGCCACCGTGCAGGAACACCACACCGGCAGACTCCTGCGAGAAGGCGCCGCCTACACCGCACACAACCCGGTCGTGCGCGGCATGCTCACCTTCTGGTTCCTCTCCATCGCCGCCGTACCCATCACCACCCTGCCCATGCTCGAATACCTCACCCGCGACCTCGGGCACGACTACACCGCCTTCGGAATCGCAACCTCCGTCTACGCCGCCGGATGCGTTATCAGCTCCTGGCTTTCAGCCAAACTCGGCGTCGGTACAGGCGCCGGGCGGGTGCGTATGACCAAACGCGGGTGGATGTGCATCTCCGGACTCGGCTACGGCGCCGTTTGTTTGAGCATGGGACTACACCCGGCGCTGTGGGCGGTACTCGTGCTCTGGTTCATCTGGGGCATGTTCTACGGACCCGAAGAAGTGCTCGGGCAAGTCCTCTTCGCAGACGCTATCGACGAACACATGCGCGGGCGCGTCTACAGCTTCATGGGCGTGGTTTTCTCCCTAGCAGGTATGGTCGGGTACCTCATCACAGGATGGGCGGTACCAGCATTCGGCGCGATCAACACCATTGTTGCCGGAGGGGCACTCTTCATCATCGCCACCGTATTCACGTTCATTCTCGGCCCAACCGCGCGAGCCATTCGGGTGCAAGAGACACGGAATGAGACAAAGAGGCGCGCGGGTGCATGACTGTAAACTCTGTGCATTGTCTCTAAGTACCCCCACTGCCTCGCGCCCGCCACGTTGCGGAATGCCCTGACAACACTGCGAGCAGGTCGGATTTTGCCAAAAAGGTAGGATTTTCCTACCTGCTCGGGGCAAAAACCACCTGCTCGCGAATCTTGGGGGCCCACCACCACAGAAGACCCCGAAAATCTGAAAGTCTGTCCGTGCATCCGACGGCTGGGACTGCGTTTACTTATACTTACTTCGGAGTCCGGGTATTCCTCATCAGTCACCAGATCAAACCAGACGACCTCGTCTGCATTCATCACGATGTGCGATGGTGGAACCGTGCCAGTGCTTCACCCCATTGCGGGCGACCGCCGCCTCGCTCTCCTCGATGACGAGCTTCCCGTTGTCGAGGCGATACCCGAACGGAGCCTGAGCACCGTTCCACAACCCATTGCGTGCCTTCTGATATCTTCCGGCAGTTGTGTTCTCGCGGATGTTATCGCGCTCCAAATCGGTAAAAATGGACGCGAACGAGAACATCGCCTCACCCATCCTGGTTGTGCTGTCGATGCCCTCCTTTATCACGTAAAGGCTCACGTTATAGCTCTTGAGCTTCTGCAACGTCGTGAGGGCATCAGCGGCGTTTCTGGCGAAGCGGCTCATGTTGTAGACAATGACGTAATCTATGTCCCTGTTCTTCGCAATATCTGAGAGCATCTGCTGGAACTGTGGTCTGCCCTCGATATTCTTGCCTGACGCTCCCTTCTCTTCCTGATAGATATGGACGAGCGTCATATGCTTACTCTCGACGTGGTTCTTAATCTCGTACTCTTGATTTTCGAGGGAATAGCCCTGCTCGACCTGCATGTCAGTCGAAACACGGATGTAGCCGACCGCCCTCAGTGCCTTCTTCGGCGCTCTCTTTCTCTTTGGCACCTTATAGACTCACCTCCTCAGCTGAATAAGCCCGATTCTTCTCCTTTTGGCATGTTTATCAACAACTCGGGGCGCCTATCGCCCCGAGGATTGCCCTACTTCAAGAACCTTGTGCCACGACCTTCTTAGCGGTCGCAATCATTCGATTCTTGTATTCCACTACATCCGCAATCGCGAGCTTCTCGATAGCCCGGATATAACGCTCCATGTAGTCGAAATCAATCTCTTCGTTAGAATTGACTGGAAGACTGATTTCCAAAAGCTTCAGCTTGTTCCAAGTTGCCATGTTGTTATATGAAAACAACGTTGGCAACTTGGAAAGCTTACTCACGATATACAAGCCCACAAGGCGATTCTTGATTACATCACCCGAAAGCGAGAACACGTGATTGTGTGTCGCCATCTTGTACTCAAAGTCGCGATAGTAGGCATTTCCCCAGAAATCAATCGTGATTGTATTTGATGGGAATATCTTTGCCTTCCTATCAGTCCTGCCTTTGATTCCACGATTACCAACACCACTATTCACAAAGAACTGTCCTCTGCCGTTAATGTCCTTTTGCTGCAAATCAACATCACCTGTAGAAGACTCAAACAAATCACCCAGAAGATATTTCTTGAACCTTACCTGCCCATTCTGGCAATCAGTCTCAACAGTGCCATCCTCGTCAGATGTACATTTTGTAGAGAGAGAGAGTAATTCTTTGTCTTCATCAGTCAGCTCGTAGTCATCGAGACCAGAAGCAACGAGATAAGCCTCAAGCTCCGCGATGCGGTCTTGCTCAAGCTCCGCGATGCGGTCTTGCTCAAGCTCCGCGATGCGGTCTTGCATATACGCAAAATCAATATCATCAACCGTATACTCATGGTCTGGGTCAGATGATTCGATAACAGGTAGAGAAACTGCCATCTCCTTAACTTTTGCCCAAGTCGCCTTATTGTCATAACCAAATTTTGTCTTAATCGACTTTTCAATACATTTTGCCAAGTAAAGCAAAATTGCTTCTGACTCAATTTTCATATTGGGCTTAATCATATATGCGTTATACAGCACACCTGTTCTTTGCGGTTGTGCATACACATTTCCTGTCGAAATAGCACCATCATTAACAATATCAATGCAATAGGTATCTGATTCCCAATCTTCCATACGACCGTAATACATAATGCCGTTATCACCATTTTTAGCATTGATGAGCGGTAGGCTAAACTCCTTCGTCTGTTGTTGGGAGAGGTCATGTTTCTTATCAAAAGTTTTTTTAATACGTCGAAGTGTCACTTTATGAAACACATCTTGCATCACAAATTCTTTATTCACCAGCGCTCACCTCTCCTTTCAGAATCGCGGCAACCTTCCATGCCAGATAGTCAGCGACGGTCTTCTTGAAATCCTCCTCCGTCGGCGTGGTGTCAATCTTCTTGTGCTGGTTGAACGTCCAGTCGTCGCCCTTCAGCGATACCGTGTCACGAATGACAAGACCGTTCGCTTCTGTGTAATAGCTCGTCTTCGGCTTCTTGCCAAGGCAAATTGCCGCTACCTCGTCATAACGCTCCAAGGCATGGTCTGTGTTGCGCAAGTTAACCTTCTGTGTTGACTTCTTGCGGTTCTGGCGAGAATAGCCGTCCTCGCTGAAGTCGATGAACGTCACGACGTTATCTGTCTCATGCGGGCAGTTGACCTTGAACAGGTAAATCGCCGTCTGTACGGATGACTTGCCGTTGAACAAGTCGCCAGGCATGTGAATGCTTGCGACAAGCGTGTTCTTCTCGAGAATGCGCTTCGCGTACACGTCGCCCTGACCACTTCCTGCGTTCTCCTGAATCAGCACAGCACCGTATCCCGTCTCCATGCGAGACAATGCCTCATCAACGAAGACAAGACCCTTGCCCGGTGCTGAATACGGAGGGTTCAGCAAAAAGACGTTGGCAGGGAAGCTGTGCGCCTTCATGTACCTCGGCACTTCCTTGCGCGAGTCGCCGCAGATAATCTGAGACGAGCCATCGCCCATGAGAATCATGTTCAGAACGGCAAGGATGTAAATGTTGCCCAGAATCTCGATACCGAGGAGCTGGTTCTGCTTGATGTGCTGAACCTTGTCATCTCTGCTCTCATCATCCTTGATTCGGTGCTTTGCATCTTCAATCATGATTTCCATTGCAGAGACAAGGAAGCCGGAAGAACCCATACAGGTATCCCAGACGAACGAATCCATATCAGTACGTGTAATTCGTGCCATCAGGTTCGTAACGAATCGAGGCGTGAGAACAACGTCGTTAAGCCTGTCGTTCTCGATGGACACCCAGTCATTCAGGCTGTTCAGAATCTTGCCCGTGAAGTCCAAATGGATGTTGCTTTCAAGCAGCGGCAGGATATCCGCCTTAATCTGCTTGAAAACCGACTTGATAATGCTCTCTCCATTGACTGGCTTCCAGAGGTCACGCTTTTCAAATACGGGCTTCAGATAGTTCAGCACCATGTCAATTTTGTCTTTCGGGCACTTCTTCTTGTTCAGGAAAGACTTCGTTCTCGTCAGGATGATGCCACCATCGTTATCGTCGGCGTCATCGTTGCTGTAAAAGCGCTCAAGCTCCAACGGCTTAACGCCTTCTGTCGTAAGTCCCGCCATGATAAGGCCGCAGAAGAAATACAGCTTGTCGTTGGTCGATAACAACGCCCTGATGGTCGCATCGTCATAGATTCGCTGATGGATATCCTTGATGCTCTGCTCAAGGCGCTCTTCCTTGTCGCGCTTCAATCTCTCGCGCTCTTCTGCGGTCAGAGACAGCTTATCCAGCTCGGCATAGAAAGAATCTATGTTTGCACCCTTCATCTGCACGAAGTCAAAGCCCTCAAGCACCTTAGGAACGCTGTCGTTCTTCTTAGCCACGTAATATGCCTTGATTTCTGGGTCAGCTACCTCGCCAGCTGCCATAGTCGTGCCGTTGATTCCGACAATCACAACCTCACTGTACGTGCCCTCATCCAGAATCGCCTGCCCATAGTGCAGGGCGCCGTTTACGGCAAATTGCTGAACAGCCCTGTTGGGGTTCTTGCCGTTGCTGATGAGCTCGATGCTGCCATCACTCGCCAGCTTCTCAAGTTTTCCCTTCGTGCCCTTGGCTTCAATCATCACAGGAATGTCCCTACGGGTCTTGTTCTGAAGCAAGAGCTGAATGTCAGGGAAATTGTTCCCAGAACCGCCTGACTTGGAATCAGCCTCTTTCAAAGCCTTAGTGATTGAATCGTTAATCGTCTCCGTCTTTCCGAAATGACGGATATGCAAGTCGTCAAGAACTTTCTTGTAGTGCTCTTCGACCTTTTCTTCAATGCTTGCCATTATTTCTCACCTCTTTCGTAATATCCCTGTTCCTCAAGGAACTCGACTAACAGCTCCCTCACAACTGGAGCGTTCTTTGTCTCTTTATCTAGGCAATACTGCTGTAGTGCCTTATGAAGCTCAGGCTCGACATAAACCTGCAAGAGCTTCGTGTCTTTTGATTTATCGCTCTTTTGCGTCATACGAAACCTCCTCATTTCAAAACTATGTATACATAGCATCATAGTTCTATGTAATTATCAACAACCTCCTAGCAAGACCGTCTGAAGACGGTCGAGATTGCTCTCAGAAAAGGCGGATTCCATGGATTTCAACGATTACATCAAGACATACGAAGACCTATCAAGACAGGTGGGAGGGATGGTGCTCGCCAACGAGATTGCAAGCCGTCCGCTAGAGCTGATAAATGGAGACTTGAACAACGAGATATTCCAGTACTACATCATCTCCGACCCCGATTTCCTGCTAGAGCACACCGATGAGGTGGTCTTCCACGACGAGGAGCTAGACCTGTACATCTGGGCAATAGACCATTTTGGAACGGCATGGTCTGGCGTTCCTGTCCCTGAGCTTCATTAAGACGCAAATAAGCGGCTCCCACCACGGGAACCGCTTATTTTTTTCTCGTACTGCTCGCTATTAGTCTTGTATGCCGCCTTATCTGCCTCGTATGCGTCCTGCATGTGACTTGTAACCCTTCTGCCTCTCGTTCTGCTTGCCTCATTGTCTATGGCGCGGTTCGCAGCCCTGAGCCTCTTCTCGGCATCCCACATGTCCTTGCGGCTCTCATAGAGCCTCTTCTCGGCTTCCTCGCGTGCCTGTCTTTGCTGCTCCTCAATCATCTGCCTCATCAGCTCAGCCATCATCTGGGCGAACATGTCATCGAGCATGCGCTCGAACGGGGTCTTGCCCTTCTGATTGCCTGCAATCCTAAAGCACTGCTTCAGACCGTACAGGCTTGGTGCCTTCTGACTCTTCAGCTCATCCACAGCCGCTTTATCAGCCTTGAACTGGGCGTGTGCCCTGTCCACGTCCTCCTGAAGCTTGCTCGTGGTCTCTGGGATGTTTGCTCGTGCATGCTCAATGCTTGCATAGACACCATCCCCTCGCACGTCCACATGCTTTCTGCGGTACTGTGACCTCAAAGCCTCCGTAGCGGTCTTAACGTCCTCAGAATCGACTTTGTAATCGTCCAGAAGGGAATATGTCGCCTCTGGCTCCATATTGCCCCTAGGAGGCGCATATTCGCCTTCTGAGTGCTTTTCCTGCTCGATTGGTACAACGGGTACAACGTTAGGCTTAACGTCCTCTACGGGCTTATTTGGGCTTTCCAGCGCCTTTTCGGCGTAGTAGGACCGATGGATTCCTTCGTCAAGTCATCAGCTAGGAGCTTCGCCTTGCGGCGGCGCTTGCCACGCTTCAGCTCCTTCACATCAATATCGACGTTCACATACCCTGCGACATTTTTTCGGGTTAGCAAACAGACCGTCTCATAGTGGTTCGTGTGCGGGAACATATCCAACAAACGCGCGGCAACCGGCTTATAGGAGGGCATGCGCGCCAAGTCAGCGGCAAGGGTTTTTGCGTTGCAGCTCGAATAAATTACGTGCTCAATCCCCGAACCCTCAACCCAGGCGCACAGCCTCTCGCCAATGCCTCGCCTGGGCGGATTCACCACCAGCATCTCAGGGGTTTCGCGGGCGTTCATGGCGAACTCGGTCGCATCCCCCGCCGCAAATTTCACGTCCTTAAGCCCCTGCTCGGCAACGGTACGCTGGGCGCTGCGAATCGCCTCCGCACTGATTTCGATCCCGGTGACCTCACCATGCATCACCTGTGCCGCGTGCAGGGCAAAACCGCCCACACCGCAATACAAATCCCAGAGCGTGCGCGGCTGAACCTGCCCCACCCACTCGCGGCCCTGCACGTACATCGCCTGCGCAATCTGCGTGTTCGTCTGAAAGAAACTCTGCGGGCGCAGGTGCAGACTCATGCCGTTCACGCGCATCGGCAGGGTTTGCCGCTCGGTCAGAATAATCTCTTCCTCGCCCTCGATCAGCGCCACATGCTCGCGCAGCAGGTTCACCGACAGCACCGCTAACTTCGGCAGACGCTCTTGCAGCCACCCCAGCTGGCGGCGAATAGGCACCAGCAGCTTCTTCGAGCGGAGCACAAACCGCACCATCAGCTCGCCCGTCTCGGATGCGGTCACCAGAATATTCTTGAGCTCACCGCGCCGGGCCGGAATGTCATACGGGGTCAAATCGGCACGCTGAATAAGCTCGTGCAATACCGGAATGGCGCGCTCAATCGGCTCAATATAGAGCGGGCATTCGCTTAAATCGGTGGCACGCCCCGAACGATAATCCACGATGCCCAGGGACGGGTTCTGCGCCGAACCGCCCACCACCAGCTTCGCCTTATTCCGAAAATGCGCCTCGTCGCTGGCGACAGGTTCCAGCCAGGTCAGGTGAGGGTAGGCCGCAAGAAGCCTGCGCGCATCGGCCTGTTTCGCCGCGAGCTGGGCGGGGTACGGGGTTTCGATGCTAGTGCAGGAGCGGCAAAGACTCTCACGATAATAGGCGCATTCCATAGCCCCACCATTCTACCTTGTGGATGCGCGGGCACGGGTAACCCGTCGGGTGGTTTCGCTGATGTGCCGCCAGGTGTGCTCCTTTGCCCCTGCCCCATCGAAAAAAGAGCCTTTATGTGAATAAAGCGGCGAAAACTACGCTTTATTCACATAAAGGCTCTTTTTAGCAGGCAGGGCTGGATCGGGCGGAAAGGCTACGGTTTCTTTGCCTTCTTCTGCTGGCCCGCCTTAAGCACCGACCTGTACGACCGTGCCGAGAGCACAGATGCTTCCGATAAAACCGATAACACGCTCATGTAGCTCAGGCACGAGGCAATGGACAGCGAAGAAAAAGCCGAGCCGATAGATCCGAACGAGAAAGCCGAGCCAATCGAAAACGCCGAATTTACAGAGCCAATGCTGCAGAATGAGTTCACCGACCCGATGCTCAGAAATGAATTTCGCGAGCCGATGCTCTTTGTGTTTCGGTCGGAACGGGCGGGGGCATCAGGGGCGTTTTCGGAAGATTTGGAGGTGGTGTTAGGCATCATAAATCCAGCATACCGCGCGGCTCGCCCATCCCGAACGAATCACGGCGCACGTTGCAAGCAATCACGCATACGCGCGAGCAGGTAGGATTTGGCCGAAAAGGTAGGATTCTCCTACCTGCTCGGGACAAAAACCACCTGCTCGCGTCTCTGAGATAGACAAAAGCTCTCCGGAGCGAGTCCCGCACCCGGCATTGTGCCGGTCAGGAACCCACCCCGGAGAGCTTCAACATACTCCCTCAGTCGGGAAACGTTACATCATGCCGCCCATCGGGTCAGCAGCCGGTGCCGCAGCGGATGCGGGCTCAGGCTTGTTAGCCACCACAGCCTCGGTGGTCAGGAACAGACCGGCGATCGATGCGGCGTTCTGCAGAGCGGAACGGGTCACCTTCACGGGGTCGTTAATACCCGCAGCCATGAGGTCTTCGTACTCGCCGGTTGCAGCGTTCAGGCCGGTGCCCTCGGGCAGAGAACGAACCTTATCGACCACCACGCCGGGCTCAAGGCCAGCGTTCGTTGCGATCTGCTTCAGCGGAGCATCAATAGCCACGCGCACGATGTTTGCGCCGGTTGCCTCGTCACCCTTCAGGTCGAGCTTGTCGAAGACCTTCGCGCCCGCCTGAATCAGTGCCACGCCACCGCCGGGGACGATACCCTCTTCAACGGCTGCCTTTGCGTTGCGCACAGCATCCTCAATGCGGTGCTTGCGTTCCTTCAGCTCAACCTCGGTTGCTGCGCCAGCCTTGAGTACAGCCACACCACCGGCGAGCTTTGCCAGGCGCTCTTGCAGCTTCTCGCGGTCGTAGTCGGAATCGGAGTTTGCGATCTCGGCGCGAATCTGTGCCACGCGGCCCTCAAGTGCGGCGGCGTCGCCAGCGCCTTCAATAATGGTGGTCTCGTCCTTGGTGACAACAACCTTGCGTGCCTTACCCAGCATCTCAAGGGTTGCGGTATCCAGGGACAGGCCAACCTCTTCGGTAATAACCTGGCCGCCGGTGAGGATCGCGATATCAGCCATCATAGCCTTGCGACGGTCACCGAAACCGGGTGCCTTCACGGCAACGGACTTGATGGAGCCGCGCATCTTGTTCAGCACGAGCAGCGCCAGAGCCTCGCCCTCAACATCCTCGGCGATAATCAGCAGCGGTTTGCCGGACTGCATGACCTTCTCAAGAACGGGAACCAGATCCTTCACGTTCGAGATCTTCTGGTTGACCACCAGGATGTAGGGGTCTTCCAGCACGGCTTCCTGACGCTCGGGGTCGGTCACGAAGTAGCCGGAGAGGAAGCCCTTATCGAAGCGCATACCCTCGGTGAGTTCCAGGTGCAGGCCGAAGGTGTTGGATTCCTCAACGGTGATCACGCCTTCCTTGCCGACCTTCTCCATAGCCTGAGCGATCAGCTTACCGATCTCCTGATCGCCCGCAGAGATGGATGCGGTTGCCGCGATCTCTTCCTCAGTCTCAACCTCTTTTGCGGAGTCGAGCAGGGTCTTGGTGACCTCCTCAACAGCCTTCTCAATGCCGCGCTTGAGGCTCAGCGGGTCAGCACCGGCAGCCACGTTGCGCAGGCCCTCACGCACGAGCGCCTGAGCGAGCACGGTTGCGGTGGTGGTACCGTCACCTGCGATATCGTCGGTCTTCTTGGCTACCTCTTTGACGAGTTCGGCGCCAATCTTTTCATAGGGGTCTTCAAGCTCGATCTCTTTAGCGATGGAAACACCGTCGTTGGTGATCGTGGGTGCGCCCCACGACTTCTCAAGCACGACGTTGCGGCCACGGGGGCCAAGAGTTACCTTAACGGCATCGGCTAGAGTGTTCAGTCCGCGCTCTAGACCGCGGCGAGCTTCTTCATCAAAAGCAATAAGTTTTGCCATGTGGCGATATCCCTCCTGGACGTTTCGAATGGAGCGCTCAGGTTTTCCGGTCTGCCGAAGCAAATTTCGATACCGGTTTTAGCACCTGAAGGCGCCGAGTGCTAAAAACAATTTTGGCACTTGGTGCGCCCGAGGGCAAACATTTTGAGCACCGAATTTAGCTTAATCGCCCTCAGCGCATTCTTGAGGCGTGCGGAAAGCCGCGATGGGGTGAACGGGTACGGCTTCGAGTGCGAATGCACGGAGCCAAAGCACCAGTTTCGAGTGCCGGGCGATGTTATATGCGAGCGCATAAGGCTCATTGAACGTTCCCGAAACTAGCGGGGGTGATAAACGGTACCGCACACCGCAGTCTCAGGCCGATTGATACCGTTAGCTGTAGTCGGTGGCGAGCACCACCACAATATCGTTCTCGCCCAGAATCGAGGTGTCTGAGCTTTCCTGAACCGTCGTGATGTTCAGGGTTTTCGCAATAGCTTCGGCCTGTGACTTCTTGGCCTCGTCCTTGTAGTAGACCGTGCTGGACTGCGGAGGGGTGCCCGACCAATTTGCGGTTTCGGTAATCGTGTAACCTTCAAGCGCGGCGCTTGCCTTGGCCGCAGACCCGCCGGGTGCGGATGCATTATAGACCGCCACGTTCGCATCCTTAGCCTGCTCGGATGCCGAAGCAGAGGGCGACGAAGACTCCGAGGGCGAGGCGGGGGCGCTGTAGCTCTTGGCACGCGCGGCAGCCTCGGGCGAGCTGCTGCGCGGGTGGTTAATGTACATGGCGCCGCCGATCACGAGCGATAAAATACCGGCGACGACAACGGGAATAATGCCTTTGGGGCTCTTGGAAGGGTCGTCAATCACACCGCGGTATGTTCCACGGCGGGCGGTATTCTCGTCGATGTCGTCGAATTCATCGTGCGGGTATTGGCTCATGACTTCCCTAGGTTGAGTAATAGATGTACCGCTCTGCGCGGTGGAGCCCTGCCAAAGCTCTCTCTTACAGGGTACCGTATGGGGCTTTATCCGTCCTGTTCAGAGCGGCGTGCGCTCATGCACACATCGGTGCGGCTGCCTTTAGCTGCGGTCGCGAACCTCGCGCAGGCGGTGCATCAGGATAGGTTCGGCGGCGATCACGCGTTGGCTGTCGATCATCGTGTTGAGCTTCTGATAGTAGGCGATCGGGGTGAGCCCGAGCGCGGTAATCGCCTTCTCTTTGGTGCCCTGGTACTTCCAGTGCCGCTTTTCCAGGGCTATCATGGCACGCTCTAAATCGGTGAGAGCAGATTTTCGCGTGTTCTCAGTTTTTCCGCCGGTTTCGTGGGTCTCAGAAGTGTCGGAGGCGGAAGGCGCTGTCTGTGCTATGGGGCTGGGTTCGGGGCTATCGGCGGGGACTGCCGCTGCGGGTTCGGCGGCTTCGGAGCCGCTAGCAGGCGAAGGTTCGGGGGTTTCCGAAGAAGGTATCGGCATCTGGATTCCTGACGAACATAGGTGGTCTACATGAACACTTTAGAGTATGTTGGTTGAAGTCACCGTGTTATTAGAGTCAAATTTTCTCAGGGAGTATTTTCATGACGAACCCGCCGCTGACCGACATTATGAGCGAAGACTGGGCGCAGGCTCTCGCGCCCGTCGAAGATAAAATCCACGCCATGGGCGAGTTTTTACGCACCGAACACGCGGCGGGACACCGAACTTTTCCCACAGGTCAAAATATTTTCCGCGCATTCTCACGCCCCATGAACGAGGTCAAGGTGCTGATCGTGGGGCAAGACCCCTACCCCACCCCCGGGAACGCGATGGGGCTTTCGTTCTCGGTGCAGCGGGATATGCCCCTGCCGAAATCGCTCATCAATATTTACCGGGAACTTTCCGACGATTTGGGGATTGAGCCCGCGCAGCACGGCGATCTAAGCTCGTGGTCCGATGAGGGCATCATGCTCATGAACCGCGTGCTCAGCGTGCGTGAAGGGGCGCCGGGGTCGCATCGCAATAAAGGGTGGGAAGAGGTGACCGAGTGCGCTATTCGGGCGCTGGCGGCTCGCAATAAACCCCTGGTCGGGTTGCTGTGGGGTGCGGATGCGCGGCGTACCGCCCCGATGCTGGAACCGTATCCGTGTGTGGAGTCGGCGCATCCCTCGCCGCTGTCGGCGCATCGCGGGTTCTTCGGTTCGCGCCCGTTCTCGCGGGTGAATACGCTGCTGGTGCGGCAGGGTGCGGAACCGGTGGACTGGACGGTCAAATAGCGCGCATCTGCCCACTCATACCTACATACAAAGGCTCTTTATTCCAATGTGGAATAAAGAGCCTTTGTAGCATCCCGCATCAGAGGAACGTGAGAGCCGCGGATGCGCTACTCGGCAGCCTCCGCGGGCACATTGCGCGGAACCGCGAAACGCTGCAACAGATACTGCATCAGGTAGTTTCCCAACGTCACGCCCGCCGCCATCGCAATCACAATCGAAACCGCCGAAATCATGCTCTGGATACCCCAGACCACGTTCGTCTCCACCGTCAGCAGGTACATGCCGCGGAAGAACGACAAACCAGGCAGCAGGAAGGTCAGCGCAGGAATCGAAAAAACCGCCTGCGGGGCATGCAACCGGTACGCCACGTAGGTGCTCAGCATGCCAATCACGAGGGCAGCAAGCGCCGTATTCGCACGCCCCGAATCTACCCCCACCAGGTAGGTATACAGGTGATAGGTCACCAAGGCGCTACAGGTAATGAGCACCAGCCACCCCAGCTTCACAAGCTTCGTATGTAGGGTAATCGCAAACGTAACCGTCGCAGCCAGCATGAACACCGAGAACGTGAGCGGCGAAGGAAGCTCAAACCGGCTCTGCTCAATATCCAGAATCGGGCCGCCAAACAGGCTAATCGCATTCACCGCCGAGGCAATGCCGATCACCAGGCCCAAAAAGCTCATGCCCGTCGAAACGAATCTTCCCGCCGCCGTCACCGGGAAACCGTTAATCGCATCCTGAACCGCGCCCACCAGACGCGAGGTCGGCAGGAACATGATCAGCCCGGCGGCAACCACCAGAGGCGCCGAAATCGACTCCCCCGGGCGGCGAATCATGGAATGATCCCCTCCCAGCCAAATCGCCAGGAAGGTCAGCAGACCCGCGCTCGCCGCCATGCGGAAAAACGTGGGCATACCAATCTTATTGAGCCACTGAATCAGCAGGTACACGGGAATAAACACGATCGCCGCAGCGGTTGCGGTAGACCAGCTCGCCCCCAGCGCCGCCGTCAGCGTGGTTGCGCAGCCAATATTCGCCAGCCAGGTAATCAGCGGCGGATACGGTTTAGGATGGTTCGTAATCTCGCTCAGGCGAAGGTCGGCATCCTCCAAGGTCATGCCGCCCTCGGTAATATCGTGAATCAGCCCGTAGGTAGAAGCGAGCGCCTCATAATTCTCGGTAGAGGTACGCACCACGCGCACGAGCGTATGGGTGAACCGGGAGTCGGCACTCATGCTGCGAGAGCTGATGCGCGACTCCATGTAAATATCAGGGTCGGAGGTGTAGTTGATGGTCACCGACTGGTTGGTGATATTAACATCCACCGAATCGAGCCCATACGCCGAAGACACCGCAATAATCGCCGAGTCTACGTCCATCGCGTCCGCGCCATAGTAGAACATGGCCTCCGCCAGGCGTAGCGTGAAATTGAGGGTGTCGCGGGCGTATTCTTTCTCACGGTACAGGGCCTCACGCCGGGCGCGTTCTTCGCGTTTGGCGCGCGGGGTGAACTGCCGTTGGGCGATGCGCGCCGCACCGCGCGGTGCCGCGTGCGCCGCCGCCTGACTGCCTGCACGCACGAAGGACCGCAGGGTGGTTCGCACGCCCCACCGTCCGCCCGTACCGCGCCCGGCGGGTACGGTCGTAGTGGGTACGGATACCGGGGGTGCGCTCGCCGTGGGCTCTACACCACCGAACCGCTGTGCCGCATGCGAATTGGGCACCTGCGGAATCATGCCCGTCATAGGAACGGGCTGGGACTGGCGGTATTTAGCAACCTCCGTGACGATATTACTGGAGGTCTGCGCGGGCGGCTCCTGCGGATGCGGTATCTCAGGCGGCACGCTCTGCACCGCCTGGATTACGGGTTCTTCGGGGATTTCCTCGTAGGGTATTTCCGGCTCGTAGGACATCTGTGGAGCCTCGTCGAGAGGCATCCCCGATTCGTCGACGGGAAGAAGCTGGGTATCGTCCGTATCAGTTTCCACGCCGTGCGCCGCCGCAACCTCGTAAAGCGCCTCACGCGCCTGCTCAGCCTGCTCAACCTCCTTGCCGCTGTGGGCAAGCGCCTCACGCAGCTTGGAGTCGTGCACTTCGGAGAGAGGCACGGCGAAGAAATATCCCGGGCGGCGAATACTCCTCGCGTTCTCATCGGCTGGGTTGTAGCTGTGCTCCTCGGGGTTCTTCGCCATAGTATCCCTTGATCGTGTTACGTGCTGGTGCGCTGTGTGTACCGGTGAGTGGCGTGGCGGTGCGGCGTTTCCTAGTAGAAGGAATAGTGGTGTTTCTTCACCCACAGGCGAAGCATCAGCCGCTCCACACCGGCGTTCCAGAGTTTATATTTGAGCTCTGAAATAGGCTGATCGTAAACGCCCACGAAGTCGGTCACGTTCTTCGTGAACGAGGTTTTGAACAGACCCAGACCGTAGTAAGGGTGTTCCTTATTCTTGAGTTCGGCGGCGGGCGGGGTGCCGCAGAAGTCATAGGTGCTGATCCCGTGCTCCTTCATGAGGTCGGTAATCGCAGTCCACTGTACCAGATGAGAGTCACCGTACTGTTTACGGCGCGGCTTAGAACCGCCGTCTTTATAGGTGCCCTTCGTGCCGTAGTTAATCACGTAGGCGCCCACGGAAGGTTTGCCGTCTTCATAGGTGAAGTAGAGCCTGCCCTGCCCGGCGTTCTCGAAGGCCTTCCAGAAGTCGCGGTAATACTCGTAGGGGCGCAGCAGAAGCGAAACTTTGCCCTGGCCCACGGTATCCATAAGGGCATACATGGCGCGCATATTTTCGTCGGTGAGCTCAACCCGTTTGACCTCGCAGCCTTCACGGGTGGCGCGGCGTACAGCGTTACGTCCGCGCGAAGACAACGACTTGAGCACCTCTTCCTCGGTGCCTTCGGTGGAGAGGATGGCGGTGTAGTCATTCGGCTGAATATCGGCGGTACGAACCAGCTCGGTGCCCGCAATAACCTGCTGGGCGTGCTCATCCGCCACGATTTCAGGTTCGATCTTAACGGCAAAAACACCCAATTTCTGCTCGGTAATCAGGCGGCGGTTCGCCTGCAGCAGGGCGGGCAGCTCATCGGCATCATGCACCGCCGGGCCTTTGATGAAGTACCAGAGTTTGCCCAGCAACGGAATATTCTTCTCGAACGCCAGGCTGTAGCTGGCGAAAGGCTGCTTCTCGCCGTCACGATCGACGGTGCCTTCGTACACGATATAGCGGGGTTTCCACCCGTAGTCGGCTTTGACTTTTGCGAATGATGCGGACTGCAGCAGATTTCCGCCGTCCGGGTTGGCGATCACGTGGGTATCCCACTCCTGAATTTCTGCTGGGGTTGCAAAACGTGCCGTAATTTCGTGCAAGGGTCTCTATCTCTCGTGGGGTGGTGGGTGTTCCGAACGTCTATCGCCCGCGAACCTTGTGCGGTCTTTTTGATGCGCTCGCGGCGCACGCACGCCTTAAGTCTAACAAGAGGCGCGGCGATTGGTGCATCGGCGGGGTTCGCCTCGCCTGAAAAGAGCTTTGCTGTGAATAAAGAGTTAAAAACGCCGCTTTATCCGTATCAAGAGCCTTTTTATGCCCCTTCCGACCTGATCGGGCTGGCTGAGGCATGAGGCGGAAAACAGCCGGATGCGCGCCCGAGCCTTAAAGCAGGTATCCCGCCGCACGTGAAGCGACGGGATACCGGTAAGCTGGCGAGAGTCGCCGGAAGGATTACTCTGCGTCGTGGTCGGTTTCGAGAATCTTCTTCAGGGTCTCTAGAGCTTCGTCTGCGCCTTCACCTTCTGCTCGGAGCACCACACGGTCACCGTGCTTAGCACCCAAGGACATCAGGGATAGGATCGAAGCCGCATCCATTGCCTCGTCTGCGGGCTCGCCTTCGGCTGCAATGGTGACCTCAACGGGGAGGTCGCCAGCTGCCTCAGCAAAAATTGCTGCGGGACGTGCGTGCAGACCAACGCGGCTTGCAATGGTGGCAATAACCTCTGCCATGGTTTTTCTCCTTTGTGAAGGAATCGTCTGTTATCGACTCCATGTTTATCAAACGGGAGGATGCACCCCCTGTTTTCTTGCCTCAATTGTACAGTTTTACTCACCGCTTGGGGATCAATGCCTCACCCGATCTTGAAATAAACTTTCAACACCGGTTTAGCCTTATTCTCCACCGGGTTTGAGGCGTCTTCTAGAGGCCGAGCTCGTCCAGAATCGGCAGCTCAGCGCGGGCGGCAGCCTTCGCCTCGGCAGAGGAAATCTGTTCCAAAGCCTTATTGGCGATATGACGTGCCTGTTCCAGGGTCACCGACTTGAGCACCGCCGCAACCGCGGGGATAGCACCGGCATTCATCGAGAGGGTATCAACCCCCAGGCCGACCAGCACCACGGCCAGCGCCGGATCAGCGGCGGCCTCACCGCAGACGCTCACATACTTCTTCTCGCCGGCGTTCACCGAAGCTCGCTTAGCGCCCTTGACGGTCAGCTTAATCATCTTCAGCACCGCAGGCTGCCACGGGTTGTTCAGGTGAGCCAGATCGCCCAGCAGGCGGTCTGCAGCCATCGTGTACTGGGTCAGGTCGTTGGTGCCGATCGACACGAAATCGACCTCACCCAAAATCGCTTCGGCGTTCACGGCTGCGGCGGGGGTTTCAACCATCACGCCGTGTACCGGCAGGCCGACCTCCTTGAGCATTTTCGCAAAGTTGCGAGCCTCGGAGGTGGTCGAAATCATCGGTGCCATAACCCAAATATCGGCGTCGGAATCCTCGGACGCCTGCTTGATAGCCTCCAGCTGGCGGGTCAGCACGCCGGGTACGGTCCAGTCGGTGCGGAAACCGCGCACGCCCAGCGCCGGGTTTTCCTCGGGATTCACGTTCAGGAAGGGCAGAGGCTTGTCGGCACCCGCATCCAGGGTACGAACCACGATGTGCTTGCCGGGGAAGGCATCAAACACAGACTTGTAAGTTGCTGCCTGGGTTTCAATAGACGGCTCGGCGTCGTGCCCCAAGAAACCAAACTCGGTGCGCAGCAGACCCACACCTTCGGCGTTCAGGCTGGCAGCCTTTTCGGCGGATTTGCCGTCGCCCACATTCGCGTAGAGTGGCACGCGGGTGCCATCGGCGAGCACGCCTTTACCGTCGAAGTCGGCGATAGGTTTGCGGTTAGCGTATTTTTCGGCGGCTTCGCGGTCTTCATCGGTCGGCTCGGTATTGACGATACCCGCATTTGAGTCCACATAGACCTCGGTGCCGTCGGGAATATCGGTAACGCCCTTCGCCGCCACAATAGCGGGAAGGCCCAGGCCGCGCGCCAAAATCGCGGTATGCGCCTGCGGACCACCGTCTGAAGTGATCAGGGCGATCACGTTCTTCGGGTCAAGGGTCGCGGTATCTGCGGGGGCAAGATCAACTGCGGCGAGCACGAAAGGCTCCTCCGCGAAGGGGATGCCCGGCGCCTGCTGACCGGTCAGTTCCGCCACAATACGGGCGCGCACATCGTGAATATCGGTGACGCGCTCAGCCATGTAACCGCCAAGGGCAGCCATCTGGTCGGCGAACGAGGTTGCTGCCTCCCAAATCGCGCGCTCAGGTGCCATCTGCTGAGTCTCAACCAGCTTTACGGCGCTCTTAATCAGGGCGCGGTCGGTCGCCATCTGCGAGGTCGATTTGAGCACGGCCTTGCCGTCACGACCCGCGTTTTCGGCGCGTGCGAGCAGGTCCTCTTTCACGCGAACCGACGCATCTTGAATACGTTGACCGGCCTCTTCGGGGCTTTCACCGTCTAGGCGTAGACCGGCTTTAGGCTCTTGAATAGGCTCGGGCATCTGTAGCACGGGACCAATAACGCGTCCGGCATAAACACCGACGCCTTTATATGTAGTCATGAAGATATATCCTTCGTGTTGGGTTCTCTACAGTGTAACGCTTATGCGGCGGTCTTCGCTGGGGTCTCGGTCGCAGTCTGCCGCGACTTCGCGCCAATCGACTTCAGCAGCACATAGGTGATAGCGGATACGACGGTACCGGCGACAACGGCGAGCAGGAACATCGGAATATTGTTGCTCAAACCAATAATCCAGATACCGCCGTGCGGTGCCGGGGATGCCACATGCGCATTCATCGAAATAGCACCGGCAATCGCGCCACCTACGATGGAGGACGGGATCACGCGCGCCGGGTCTGCCGAAGCGAACGGAATAGCGCCCTCAGAGATGAAGGATGCGCCCAGCAGCCACGCGGCCTTGCCGTTCTCACGCTCGGGCTCGGTGAAGAGCTTGGGGCGCAGGGTGGTGGCAAGCGCCATAGCCAGCGGCGGAACCATGCCGGAGATAATAACGGCTGCCATGATTTCCTTGTTCACATCGGCACCCGAAGAAAGCCCGGCGGTTGCGAACAGGTAAGCCGCCTTGTTGATGGGACCACCCAGATCGGACGCCATCATGGCACCCAGAATCAGGCCGAGAACAAGAGCGGATGCGCCAGACATGGAGGTCAGCCAGTTCTGCAGGGATTCGAGAACCCACGCCAGCGGCGCGCCCAACAGCAAGTACATGATGCCGCCCGCAACGAGTGAGGTAATGAGCGGGGTAATGACCACGGGCATCATCGAGCCAAGCCAGCGCGGCAATTTGAGGGTGCCTAAACCGTAGGCGATCAGACCGGCGAGCAGACCGCCGACGATACCGCCGAGGAAGCCAGCCTTTACGGCAACCGCGACGGAACCGGCGATAAAGCCGGGCGCAATACCGGGGCGCTGCGCCAACCCGTAGGCGATAAAGGCGGCGAGCGCGGGAACCATCAGATCAAGACCGAACTTACCGATGGTCTGCAGAACCGCGCCCAGGTAGAGGGTCCAGTGGGTGTCTCCCAGGTTGTAGATTGTGGCGTTGGCGAGGATCTTTTCGGTATCGACATCGCCCAGGTTCGGCATGGTGATTGCTTCGAGAATGAAGCCCAGAGCCACGATAATGCCGCCGGCGGCGACGAACGGGATCATGTACGAAACACCGGTCATCACGGCTTTGTAGATGCGCGAACCCCACGAGCCTTCGGCAGCCGAGGAGGTGTCTTCTCCGCTGGATGCGGCGGCGCTCACGCGCTTGCCGTTGGGGTTTTCCGCTTCGGCTAGGGCCTCCTCAATCATGGCTTGCGGTTCGTCAATGCCGCGCTTCACGGGGGCTTCCACATAGGGCTTACCGGCGAAGCGGCTGCGGTCGCGCACGTTCACGGAGACCGCGAAAATGACGGCGTCGGCTTCATCAATATCGGCTTGGGTGAGGGTTTCGTTCCCCGAGGACCCCTGAGTCTCAACCTTGAAGTCGTAGCCGAGGTCTTCCGCTGCGTATTTGAGGGCATCCGCCGCCATATAGGTGTGCGCGATGCCGGTGGGGCATGCGGTGACCGCCACGATTTTCTTGGTGGCCGGCTTCTCGGGTGCGGTCGCTTCTGCGGAGTCGGTCTGTGCCGCTGCAGCTTGAGCGGATGCGCCTGCACCCGCCTTTTGCGCATCGGATGCTGCCGAGTCGGCGGAGGCGGGAGCCTTCTTCGGGGCGCCGGTGCCGAGCGCATCGTTCACGAGGTCTACGATTTCTTCGGGGGTTTGTGCCTCACGCAGGGAGGCGGTGAAGCTCTTCTTCATGAGCGAACGTGCCAGCGTGGAAAGCAGTTTCAGGTGTTCCTGGTCGGCACCATCGGGGGCGGCGATGAAGAAGATCAGATCGGCAGGACCGTCTTTCGCGCCGAAGCTCACGCCGGGGTTGGGGCGTGCCATCGCGAGGGTGGGTTCGGTGACCGCCGCGCTTCGGCAGTGAGGGATGGCGATACCGCCGGGGATGCCGGTGTCGGTCTTGGACTCGCGGGCTTCAGCAGCGGTGTACAGCTGATCGTAGTCGGTGGCACGTGAGGCATTGACGACGGCGTGCGCGAGCTTGCTGATGACGTCGAATTTAGTCTCTCCCAGATTCTGGTCTAGGAGCACCAGCTCTGGGGTGATGAGCTCAGACATAATACCCTCCTCGGGGCGTATGATGCGGTGCGCCATGATGCCTATGCGGGCGTTTTCAGTACGCACTCAAGTGTCCGTAAATATGTTGTTTTTAGTGGTTGACCAGGCTATATGCTATATGCCTGATATGGAATATAAGCTAAATGGAAAGCTGTTTTAGGGTTACTTTCTCGGGGGTTGTCATGGCTGCCGAAGGCATTTGTGTTCCGGGTAAGGATGCTGCCGCCGAGCCATGCGCAACCGCCTGCACGAGGCATTGCTGCGACGACTCTCCCCGCTCATAAGCAAAGAGGAAACCGGAGAGCGACGAATCCCCGGCGCCCACCGTGCTGCGCACCTTCACGGGTTCATGCTGTGCATGCCAGGCACCTTCGGCGGTCACGAGAACCGCGCCGGACCCGCCAAGGGTTGCCAGCACATAGGGAATGCCGTCATTCACCAAGGTTCGCGCGGTACGTGCAGTCAGCTCGGGGCTCGACTCCAGCTCTTCCCAATTCTCGGCGCCGGTCAGCTGTGCCAACTCCTCAGAATTCGGCTTAATCAACGTAGGCTTTATCTGCCCCGCAACGGTAGCGATCAACGGCGCCTCAGAGGTATCGACGGCGATCTTGCCTTCATATCCGCTGGCGCGCAGCTTCGCACACAGCTCGGCATAATACGTTGCATCCAGTCCGCCAGGCAGCGAACCGGCGAGTACCACCCAATCTGCGTTTTCTGATTGGGCGATCACGAGCGCATCCAGGGCGTCGCGTAGCTTAGGGGTGAACTCGGTGCCGGGGGCATTAAGTTTAGTGGTCGTGCCGTCCGGATCAACCACGGTGATATTCGAGCGGATGGGCTCACCCGTGGGCAGATTCGCAAACTGCACGCCGCTCGCCGCAAGGGCGGTCAGCACGGGGTCGGTAGCCTCTCCCGGAACCACCGCAACAGTAGGCATCTGAGAAGTATGTAAGGCACGCGAAATATTGACCCCTTTACCGCCGGGGTCTTGAACCGCGCCTACCGCACGCTGAACGGCGCCGTGTGCTAGAGGCGAGCCCAGTTCGATCGTGCGATCCAAACTAGGGTTAGCGGTGAGAGTCAGAATCATGCGATGAGTACCTCCACATGAGCGGCTTCAAGAGCCTGAGCAAGCGCACCATCGGGGGCGCGGTCGGTGATCATGGTATCGATATTCTCGAAGTCAGCAAAGCGCACGAGTGATTCCTGCCCGAACTTCGCCGAATCGCACAGAAGCACCACGCGCCGCGCCGACTTGCAGATCGCGGTCTTCACGATGGCCTCATTCATGCCGGGGGTGGAAACACCAAATTCGGCGTCTATGCCGTTGGCACCAAGAAACGCGATGTCGGGGCGTACCGTAGCGAAATATTCGGCGGCACGAGCACCAATCGCGGCCCAGGTCATCTTGCGCAGCTGACCGCCCACAAGTTCGAGGGTGACCCCCTCTGCCTCAGCGAGTTTGACCGCAATGTGCAGGGCATGGGTAATAATGATGCGGTCGCTGCCGGTCTTGAGGCTAAAGTTTTCTGACCCAATGTAGTCCGCCAAGATCTCAATGGTCGAGCCGGCGTCAAGAACAATTGAACCCACATCAGAATCACGCAGATACTCATAAGCCTTCGCGGCGATGCGGCGCTTCTCGGGAGTATTCATGCCCTGACGTGAGGCAATAGAGGACTCTAGGGAGGTAGACTGCTCAACGGTAACGGCACCGCCATGCACGCGGCGCAGCTTACCCGCTTCTTCGAGGGCGGCAAGGTCTCGTCGCACAGTCTCCATGGTGACGTCATAGCGTCGAGCGAGATCAGCACCGTTAACGCGGCGTGCAGAAGATACCAGCTTCGCAATTTCGGCACGACGTTCTTCAGCAAACATATGCGCACATCACTTTCAAGGTATGGGTGTGGAGCGAACGAACCGTTCCACGCGAATTCTTAGGTCTGTGTATCATGGCGGAACGGCGAATGCGTATCACCACTCAAGACAACAGTCTTGCCCTTGATTTTATGTGGGTTTATGTGGGTGCGTCAAGATAACCCACGGATAAATCATCGATTTTTTGTGAATTTACCCTAGAAACCACACTTAAGGTCAAATAATCCACAACAGACACACACTGTTCACCCCACAACGCATCTAAACCCACACCGGATGCGCGGATTTTGAAAGTTTGGGCGCGAGTAGTTTTGATCTGCCTTGAACCACAAAGGTTTTCGAGTGCGTGGCGCGTTCAGGATGCGCGGGCTTCCAGCGAGCGCCTAGGGCTGTCGCCATCGCCGGAGCGAAGCGAAGGCGTGGTGACTAGGTGCCTTGTCGAGCGAGTGTAAGCATCCATATCCGTGAACTACCTCTTAACCCAGCGCATCCAGAGACCATGCACACCCCAGGCGGTCAGGGAACCAATAAACGCACCCGTCCCGTTCATGAGCACGTCTAGAGGGTCGCCGGTGCGTTCGGGCATCGCCGTTTGAACGAGCTCGATTCCGGCACTGACCGCCACCGCGCCCAGAGTGATTACCCCTACCCTTCGCCACGGGCGGGTGCGACAGAACAGCAACAGCATGAGCAGAAACCCACCGGGGGCAAACATGATGACATTCGAGAGTTGTTCGATGCTCGCATAGGTGATAAACCCGGGAAGCCAACCCTGGGCGTGGCCGGCATCGAGAAGCGAAGCCAGACGAGAGCCCGCCTCGTTATCGTCCACATGCTGCGGGGCAAACACGATCGTTGCAACGACGGCGCAATATAGGGCAAAAAGCGCCCATCCGATTACCCGGAACACTCTGCCAGATCTACCAGACAAGACGACCCCGCTCATCGAACACCGTGCTCTCATCAAAGGCAAAAAGCCCTTTAAGATCGACCTCTAAAGGCTCAGCGTTCGGCACAGTCTGCGTATGCTCGTACCCCTGCGCCGCCGAAATAGCGCGGCGAATCAGGCTCCCGTGGCTCACCGCAATGATGCGCTCCCCAGGATACTGGCGCACAATCTCACGCAGAACACGCACGGCACGCACATACACATCGCGTTCGGTCTCTACCTGCGGATAGTAGCGGTCAGGGGCGCGCCGCTCGGGAACGGGAATATTCACACCCTCGGCGGCACCATAATTACGTTCCACCAAGTCAGGGTAGGTTTCACTGACCGGCAGCCCGAAATCCTCACCCACCAGCTGCGCGGTTTCATACGCCCGCGACAGCGGTGAAGAAATCACACGGTCATAACTCAAACCTAGGCTGCGCAGCTTCTCCCCGGTTTCACGTGCCTGTGCGCGACCGGTGTCGTTCAGCGGAATATCGCTAATACCCTGCATGAGCTGGTTCTTATTCCACTCGGTCTGTCCGTGGCGAATCAGCGTGAGCGAACCGCCCGCCAGATTCTTAGGGAAAGGTTCGGCGTGCAGCTTAGGCTGGCGGCTAACCAGCACGTGAGTATCAATCGCATCGTCAAGATAGTCGATAGGAAGCTCGGTGAGCGAAGCATTTGGAGGAATAGGGAACATGCCGTCGATCGTCTCGTAGCCCTCATGCTCGCGGCCTTCCAGATGCACGGTCATCGTCACCGCAATCAGCATGCCGTGAGTAGCCACCACAATGTTCTTGCCCTCATGCTCGCGGCGCACCCGGTTCAGGGCGGTCAGGGCGCGGCTCACCAGGGCCTCGCGCTCCTCAACCCCGTATTTATGCCCATCCGTGCGGGATGCCGCCACCAGCTCAGGGGTTGCAGCCTCACCCTCCAAATCACCGAATGAACGTTCTTCTAGCCCCGCGTATGCACCCAGATACGGCACCCCTAGTGCCTGGGCAACAATCTGCCCGCTCTCCGCCGCGCGCTCAAGCGGGGACGAAACCACACCGTCAATCTGCACGCCGCGCTGAGCCATCTCACGCAGCTGCGGCACGGCACCCCGAATCTGTTCACGCCCCGTATCGTTCAGTGGAATATCGGTTCTACCCTGAAACCGGTGATTTATATTCCAGTCGGTCTGCCCGTGCCGAAGCAGAAAAATCTTACCGGGCGTTTCAGCGTGTTCATGGTGGGTCTGTGCGTCAGTCATGGTCTTAAGTATGGCATCATCCTCACGATTTAGAGCCGTATCCCAGAACACGCCCCACTCATCCTTAGGGATGAAAACCCGCGAAAAACCCGGCATTATCGCCGTATTTTTTCACTCCGTAGACGGATAAAAACGCCCCGTCACCCTTGGAAAAATGGATGCTATGAATACTTCTTACACCTCATACGCACCCGTTATCTCGGTGCGCAACCTTACCAAATCCTACGGACAGCACACAGTACTGCGCGATATTTCGCTCGATATTTATCCCGGCGAATCCGTGGCCGTCATGGGACCCTCCGGTTCCGGAAAAACCACGCTTCTGCACGCGCTCTCCGGCATTATTCGCATAGACTCGGGCACCATTCAGGTGCTCGGCGGCGGACCCGAGATACCGGGCGGGCGCGTTGAACTCGGCGCCTTAAGCGAAAAACAGCGCACAAGCCTGCGCGCAAACTCCTTCGGATTCATCTTTCAGCAGGGGCTTCTCATCCCCGAGCTCACCGCAGAAGAAAACGTCTCGCTCGCCGCCATGATCTCCGGGATGTCGCGCGATCAAGCACGCGGCGCATCCGCAAACCTGCTCGCCCGGCTGGGGCTAGGCGACATGTGCGAGAAACGCATCGGCGAACTTTCCGGCGGGCAGGCACAGCGCGTGGCGATTGCGCGTTCACAGATTACCGGTGCGCCGATTACCTTTGCGGATGAACCCACCGGCGCGCTCGATAGCGTGACCGCCCAAGAGGTCATGGATCTTCTGCTCACACTCGTTCCGCAGCAGGGTAAAACCCTCGTGATCGTCACCCACGACCCGCAGGTTGCGGCGCAATGCTCCCGCACAATCCACCTGCACGACGGGCAGATTGTGCAGGATAACCGGCAGAGTCCCACCACGTCCGGTCAGCAGAGTGGGGATTCGGTACAGTATCGGGTTCCTGCGCCGCCGAGCCAGCCGGTACCGCCTCAGGATGCGGCACCCGCTCCTTCCGCGCAGCCGGGCGTCTTCCAGCCGGGGAACCCGCGTCAAACGTACAACCGGGTTTCCGCACAAACGCAGCCGCCCGCGAACGTTCACTACTCCCCCGCCCATGCTCCGCATGCTCCGGGCACGGCGCACACCGCGGCCTCACGCAACCATGCACCAGCGCCGTATAAACCCGCCCGGCGTCTTTTCTCGATGCGCGGCCTCCTGGGGAAAGGCGCCTAAGAATGCAGACCTTCAAACTTCTCGCGCGCCGCACCCTGCCCACATCCCAGGCGATCCTTCCGGTGCTCGCGTTTGCCGCATCTGCGGCGCTCTTTCTGCTGATCGCCGGAGGTATTCACGCCTTCTACCTGTGGCTGGGCGGGGACGCCAGCACGGCCACCTCGGTCGAGTCGGGACCCGGCACCAAAAACACGGCGCACACGATGCAGCCGCTATACCTGATGCTCGCCTGGATTAGCGGGTTCCTGCTTCTCACCCCGCTCTTCACGCTCGGCGCATCCGCGGCACGGCTCAGCGCACGCCGCCGCGACGACCGCCTGACAACCCTGCGGCTGCTGGGTGCCTCCACCCGGCGGCTTACCCTCTACACCATGCTCGATTCCGTGATCTACGCTGCGGTTGGGTTCGTGCTCGGGTTTATCGTGTACCTGATTCTGGTGCTGCCCTTCGGGATGCTGCGCTTCCAGAACATCCCGCTGGGCCCCGAAAATATGCTGCTGCCCCTGCCCATCGTACTGGTCTGCGGGTTTGTGAGCCTGATCATCGCCGCAACCAGTTCGCTCTTTGGGCTCTCGAAGGTGGCCATCAGCCCGCTGGGGGTACGCACCCGGTCGGATAAGCCGTCTCTCGGTAAACGCGCCCTCATTCTGGGCTGTGTACTTCTGGTGATGGGCTTTGTCGGGGCGATTGCTTCCCAGGTCATTATGAATCTCGCCGCCGATTCGATGGACTCGAACGGGTTCGTGCTGGTACTGGTAATCACCATCATGTTTGGGCTGCCGATCCTGCTCACGATGCTCGCCGTAGACCTGATCGGCGGGTTCGTGGTGGGCTGTACGCCCGCATTCGGGTTCGCACCGCCCGCACCCCCGCAACCCTGCTGGCATATCGCTCCATTTTGGAATCGCCGCGCGCCGCCTGGCGGCAGGTCTCCGGGGTTGCCATGACCACGTTTATTGCCGCTTTCGTGGGGCCGATTCTGGGCATGGTCAATTCCGCGCCGGGTGTGGAAGAAGGCTCGGCGGAGTCCTATCTTATTGGGGATATATTGCAGGGTCTGGTGCTGGTGCTGTTCCTCTCCTACCTGCTGGTGGCGCTTTCGGCGCTGCTAAACCAGTCCGCCGCTATCTATGAGCGCAGTTCATTGTATTCTTCTCTGCGGATGATGGGTACCGAAGCTGCGGTTTTGAAGCGTTCGAGGCGCATCGTAGTGTTTGGCCCACTGCTGCTGGTGAGCTGTATGTCTGCGGTGGTGGCACTGCCGCTATTCGTGCTGCTGCTTGGTTCGGCGCTCACCGAGACGGGGCTGCTGTACACCGCAGCACTGGTATTCGGCTCGATCGCGATGGGGCTGGGGCTGGTATTCGCAGCGTTGGCGGCAACCGGGCCCGTCATGGAACAGGTCAGCCGCAAACCGGTCTCGGCAGTGTAGCGTTTTCTTTTCCCGCGAGCAGGTAGGATTTTCCTACCTGCTCGCGGCATACACTAAGCGTTAAGACTAAAACTCGAACGGGTTGAGAATATCGAGGTCCATGCCCTGAAAATCTGCAACGTTACGAGTCACCAACATCAGGTGGTGTTCTCGGGCAGTGGCACCGATCAGCGCATCGT
This sequence comes from Rothia sp. HMSC08A08, assembly GCF_001808385.1. Lineage (NCBI taxonomy): Bacteria > Bacillati > Actinomycetota > Actinomycetes > Micrococcales > Micrococcaceae > Rothia > Rothia sp. HMSC08A08. Next base: position 48,408 of record NZ_KV793061.1, on the reverse strand, counting down.
ATTCTGATTTCTTATGCGGCACGTGGAGTTCAGCGCAGGTGAGAGCAACCTCTAAAGAAACCGGCAGGATGCGCCCCGCAAACTCCGGCGCAAGCTCATGAGAAAACCATTGCTGCAGAATCTGAGCCTGAGCCGCATCTTTACGGGCATGCCGCAGGATTCCTGCGCGAATCTCCATCATGCTAATCACACTGATATACACGTCGTTCACGTCTACGTGTTCCACCCAACGGCGCACCAAAGGATGCATTCTGCCCGAGCGGTATTTACGCAGTTCGGAGATCACATTTGTATCGGCAAGGTACACGGATTAGTTCTCCTCGCTGCCGAAAAAGTCGCCGTCTTCTGCGAAGTCTACCTCACGGTGAGGATTTGGGATGCTCGGTTCGCGGTCAATATCAAAATCAATCTCGCCCGCCTCTGCCGACATGGTAGAAAGCGCATCCGCCAAGGAACGCCGAGGTTGCGGTTGGGCCAGTCGTTGATAGTCTTCAATACTCAAAATAACGTTGGTCGGTGTGCCGCGTTTGGTAATAAAGACGGGTTCTTCCGCGGCAAGGCGCAGAGCGGCACTGGCATTCTGATTAAATTCGCGTGCTGATACTGTAGTCGTCATAGTTTTCTCCCCAAAATCCAATTGTAGTAATGTTACTATATTTCAGAATACCGCGAGCAGGTAGGATTTTGCCGAAAAGATAGGATTTTCCTACCTGCTCGCGGAATAGGAGTAATAGGAGAGCGGGTGTGAGAAGATGGAGACATGTTTGAACACACCGTGCCCGCATCCTGGTTCCCCCGCTGCGCAATCTTCGACTGCGACGGGGTTCTTCTCGATTCCGAGACCGCCTGGAACCGCGTGCAGCGCGAACTCTTCAACCGCTGGAACATCCCCTTCAGCGACGACCTCGAAGAGCAGTTAACCGGGCTTTCTGCGCATCAGGTTGCAGAAACGCTCGCCCGTCTCTCATATACCGGCGACCCTAACAACACCCAGGAATACGCCCAGCATCAGCACAATACGCTCACTGAACTTGCGCGCATCGAAGCAGATATTATCAACGCCGGTGTGGACCTCGTACCCGGTGCCCAAGAATTCCTCAGCTACCTGGGCGAGCATATGCCCGTGGCCGTCGCATCCAACTCCACGGCAGGCATTCTCGACACCAAAATGCACACCTACGGGTACGCCCCGCTCGTGCGCACCTGGGTCAGCTGCGACGACGTTCCCCACGGCAAACCCGCACCCGATATCTACCGGGAGGCGGCACGTCGCCTAGGCTTCGCCGGGCCGGATGCGCTCACGATCGAAGACTCACCGGCGGGCGCGCAGGCGGCACGAGACGCCGGAACTAAGGTTCTTATTTACGTGCCCCACGGTGACTTTGCGGGGGCACCGCGCGGGTTTGGGCACTTCGACACGTTTACCGACCCGCAGCTTTGGCGCACGGCGCGCGACTGGGTGGCACGGCTGGAGGATTCGGCGGTGAAAGCATCCACAACCCTGATGATGGAGAGCTAAAATGACACCTCAGAACTCGGGTAAAGATGCCCGCAACGAGCAGAATTTTGGCGACCAACCCGAGAACTCGCTGGGGCAGGGCTCGGAACGAAATCGGGCTGAACAGGCTCACCCGAATCAGCATGAACAAACCCCACGCGGGCAGTATCAGAGTGGGCAGGGGCGCTACGGTCTGCGCTTTGAAAACATGAGCGCCGAAGAGCTCGAATACTACCGCCCGTTCTGGGAAGAAAAACCTGACCCGGATGCGGTTCCCCCCGAACTCATCGACCACCTGAAGGTGCGGGCGCGCCGCCGCCTGGTGAACGCCCTCAGCCTGATTGCCGTGGCGGTCGGGGTAACCCTCACGCTCTCGGGCATGCTCTCAGGTGCCCTGTACCTTTCACTCCCCGGTGCTCTCGCCTTCGGAGCAGGCATCTTCGGCTGGGTCGCGGTGCGCCGTCGCCTCTTCGCCTGGCTGCGCCTGCCCGGGGAGAGCGCGCTCAAACGCGGCGAACGAAGCCGCTGGTGGATACTGCCGCATGTGCTTGCGGCGGCGGGAACCGCATCCATTCTGGGGTGTTTCTCGGTGGTGCCGATTATTTACGCGCATGTGGACGATACGCTTAGGCGCAATCACATCGTCATGTGGGGCGAGATCGGCACGACCCTGCTGATTTTCGCGGCGCTCATATACGGCATGATGGCGCTCGGCGAATACACGCAGCAGGACGACGACGAACGGGTGCTGCGCCCCACCGACTACGCCCAGCAGAAGGGCACATCCGGCGATACACCGCAGATTCCGCGGTACCGTCCGGGGATGCTCAACCCGCGTCATAAAGACGATTCCTCGTCGTAGCGGATACCAAGCAGCCGCACGAGGCAAGCCGGGCTCCCGCAGCGCTGCCTCAACCAGTGGGTGTCCTTTTACCGCGATATGGGCAAAGTGAGTGCCCGCATCACCACCATGCTCCAACTCAAACATTGCGCGTTCGCTGACGCTCACGACGCAAAACTCGCAACTCGCATGGGATGATGCGGGCTGCGCCAACAACATTCCACGGGCCGACAGTTCCCCGTTACCTCTGTGGCATTTTCGAGAAAAACCCGCTCACCCGGCACACGCGAGAAACACAAATAGGAACCAGGCTCGGGCTGCACTATTCATTCACAAGCCCAAACATAACTCAAGGGGTTTCCCACGAAGAGCGATTGCTTCATGGGAAACCCCTTGAGTGTGCCTAATCCGGCGAATCCTACCGGCGCAGAGCCTTCTTCGCCAGCATATTGCCGATGAGCTGCACCAGCTGCACCAGCACGATAATGACCGCAACCACAGCCCAGGTGATCTGATCCTGGAACCTCTGGTAGCCGTCAACGATAGCGACCTTACCCAGGCCGCCGCCGCCCACGTACCCGGCCATGGCCGACATATCGACCACGCCGATCACGATGAAGGTGTAGCCCAGGATCAGCGGTCCGAGCGATTCGGGGATCATCACGGTGAAGAGAATCCGCAGCTTGGAAGCACCCATCGCGCGGGCAGCCTCAATCACGCCAGGGTCGATCGAGACCATGTTCTGCTCCACAATGCGCGCAATAGCGAAGGATGCGCCGAAGGTCATTGCGAAGATCGCCGCGTTTATGCCTAGACGGGTCTGTACTACCGCGCTGGTGAGCGGTCCTAAAGCCGCGATCAGAATAATGAACGGGATAGGCCGCACGATATTCACCAGAACGTTCAGCACCGTGTAAGCAAACCGGTTCTGGAAGATATTTCCGGTGCGCGTGGTGTACAGCAAGGCACCCATGATCAGACCGAGAAGACCGGCAATCACCATCGTTACAGAGACCATGTACAGGGTATCGAAGATGGCGGGAACCAGCTTATCGGGAATGAAGGTATCCCAATTCACCGACCGGGTTGATGCCGCTAACGGCAGAGTAGTCACAAGTGCAGACATTAGCGCACCTCCTGTACGCGGGTTACGGTCTTCAGCTCGGCAACCGCGGCATCAATACTCGTCACATCGCCAAGAAGTTCGAGGGTGAGGGTTCCGTAGGCTTTCCCCTGCAAGGTCTCAATGCCGCCGTGCACAATATTGAAGCGCACGTTCCGCGAGCCCAGGTACGCCAGGATTTTGCCGAGTTCCTGGTTGCCTTCCACGATCTCGACGTTCACCAGGTAGCCCTTGTGGTTCTTGCGCAGCGCGGCAGCCGCATCGCCGGTGGGGCTCTGCTTGACGGTGGTCGCCACGAATCGTTGCGCAACCTCGGTCTGCGGATTCGAGAAAACCTCGTACACGCTTCCGGTTTCGACCACGCAGCCTTCTTCCATGACCGCCACACGATCGGCGATCGAGGAAACAACATCCATTTCGTGGGTAATCACGATGACCGTAATCCCAAGCTCACGATTGACCTCTTTGAGCAGCTCAAGCACTTCATGCGTGGTTTCCGGGTCAAGGGCACTGGTTGCCTCATCCGCCAACAGCAGGGAAGGCTTCGTAGCGAGCGCACGGGCAATACCCACACGCTGTTTCTGCCCGCCGGAAAGCTGGCTCGGATAGTATTTCGCGCGGTCTGCCAAGCCCACGAATTCGAGCATCTCCTGCACGCGTTTGGTGCGTTCTCCTTTGCTCCACCCGGCGACCTTGAGCGGGAACTCCACGTTTTGGGCTACGGTGCGCGAGTTCATGAGGTTGAACTGCTGGAAGATCATGCCGATATTGGTACGGACTTTTTGCAGCTCAAGGTCACGTTTACCGGAAATCTCGAAGCCGTCCACGGTCAGGGTGCCGCTGGTGGTGCTCTCCAACCCGTTGATCAGGCGCACCAGGGTAGATTTACCTGCGCCCGAGTAGCCGATAATCGCGAAGATCTCGCCCTTCTTAACGGTGAGGGAAACGTTTTTGACGGCGGCGACTTCTTTCTTGCCCTTGCCGAAAATTTTGGAGACGTTATCGATCGTGACCATGGGCTCGGCGCCGGTATCCGCTGCGCCGGGGCTAATGAGGGTATTGGTGCCCTTCGGTGTGGTGGCGCCGGGCTCTGGGTTCTTCGCCCACGGGGCTGCCTGTTCGCTCACTGTACGCTCTCTTTGCTCTCGTGTGTTTTAGGGCTGGGGCGGAATACGCCGGATGTGCTCGTGCTCGGCGGCGCGCATCCGCATGTATTCACCCCAGGAACGGCAAAGGCGGTAAGCCGGTTTTCGCCTGGTTCTCAGGGAAATTCCGGGTTACCGCATTTACCGTGTGCACTCATGCACGTGTCTGTTTTACTTGCGAAGCGCCGATTCTTCTTTCTGCAGCGCCTGCTTCAGTTCGTCCTGGGAGAGGTTCACCTCAACCGCAGTGTTCTTGGAGTCTTCCTTCACGGCATCCTGCACGGGCTGGGTGTGGAAGATTTCGACGACCTTCTTGTAGGTTTCGTCGTCTACCTTATCCTTCTGCGTCACGAACAGGTTCACGTAGCGGCGGGCGTCGGGGTTGTTGGGGTCATCCTGCGCGAGGGCGTCCGAGGGATTCAGTCCCGCATCCGCCAAGAAGGTGTTATTGATGACGGAGGCGTCCACGGAGTCCAAGGAGACCACGGTCTGCGATGCATCCACGGGGGTAACCTTGACCTTGGACTTCTCGGTGTCAATATCGTCGTGGGTGGGGCTGTGTACGTCAGACTTGAGGGTTACCAGGTTCTGAGCCTTCAGCAGCAGAATGGCGCGTGCCTCGTTCACGGGGTCGTTCGGGACGGCAATGGTACCGTCCTGGGGAATTTCGTCTACCTTCTTGTGCTTCTGTGAGAAGAGCGCCATAGGGTAAATATTGGTTGAACCGACGATCTGCAGGTCTTTACCCGAGTTCACGTTGTAGCTCGCCAGGTATGCGATGTGCTGGAAGCGGTTCAGGTCGGTATCGCCCGATTCCACGGAGGGGTTGGGCTGGTTGTAGTCGGTAAATTCCTGGTATTCGATGTCGATACCCTGCTTGGCGGCTTCTTCCTTGAGCACGTCGTTAGCTTTCTCGGTGCCGACCACGCCGATGGTGACCTTCTTGTTGTTACCGTTACCGTTCGAGGAGGAACCGCAGGCGGCGAGGCTGAAGACGAGAGGTACAACTGCCAGTGCAGCAACAAATTTTTTCACGGCTATGAAACTTTCTGTTGTTTGGGTTTACGATGCGCCACCACGTGCACGGTCTAACTCCTGTGCGGGTGGTTCCCGGGTTTCCGGGGGTGTTTACCCATTAGAGCATGCCCCCGGCTGTGGGTGGTAGTTATTTGACCCCACCGTGACACACTCCGTCACCCTCGTCATATTTCTTAACATTTCGGAACATGCAGGGTGTGCGCCAGGACTCGGGCGGGTTCTCAGGCTCCCCTTCCGGCCCGGCGAGCAGGTGGTTTTTGGTACGAGCAGGTAGGAAAATCCTACCTTGTCGGCAAAATCCTACCTGCTCGCGGGTAGGTTTGATGCCGACAGGGATGCGGCAGTCGCCACAAACTCGCCCCCGATAGCCCAGCCGCCGGGCAGAACCGGAGCATCCGGCATAGTCGGGATGCTCGCCGTGAAGGTGCCGCGCGCATCCTCTCCCCCGCGACCCGCCCCAGATTCGACGTCGCAGGCTACGGAAATATCGCTCACGTCAAAACCGCGAAAACCCAGGGGGTACCAGGTTTTGAGCGCCGCCTCTTTTGCAGAAAAAAGCACCTTCGAGTGGGCCCCAAAGGCAAACCGCTTTTCTTCGTCGCGCACAATAAGCTCGTGCACGGCGGCAGAGAGCGGTATCGCGGGTTCAACATCGATCCCGATGCCCGCATAGCGGTGTGCCGAGCCAACCGCCGCCGCACGATACCCGGCGCAGTGGGTCATGCTCCCCACAACCCCGGCAGGCCAGGCGGGCGAGCCATCGGCGCGCGGCACGAACACGGGCGCGGTCGGCGGTTCGGTGAGCTCAGGCTCCCGCAGGTACAGCCGCTTGAGCGCTAGCCGGGCGCAGGAACGCGCCGTAGTCGCCTCGCGCACGCGCTTGGGCACGGCACTGGCGAAATACTCCCGTTCAGCATCACGAAGGTGCCCGAAATCGCCGGTGGTCTCTGCCACGCATATATCCGGCGGAAGCAGGCTTCGCATCAGCGATTCACCCGCGTTCTCGACGGTGCTCATATGCTCAAGCCCCCGCGAATTTTCGGTGCCGCCCGTGTTGTCGGTGCCCTTCATATCGTCAAACGCTGCATTCACGCGGTTCACCGTACCATTACCGCCGCATCCGCTAAGGTATTGTGTCTAATCAAAGGACGGAATTTCGCCCCGCTGCATGGCGTGCACCGCATTGCGGAAATCCTCGGTGAGCACACCGCGGGCGAAGAATTCATGCTCGGCGTGCATATGTTCCTCAAGCTCCACAACATAGCGCGCGGCCAGCATAGACTTAGCGGCGCGCACCGTATGAGAGGCCGAACCGGCAATCTGCTCCGCGAGCTGTTCGGCGCATACGTTCAACTCACCCGGCTCCGACACCCGATGCACCAGCGAAAGCTCCTGCGCACGCGCGGCACGCAGAACAGGCTGGGTATATAACAGCTCGGTAGCGGCGCTGAACCCGGCGTAACGCGGTAAGAACCAGCTCATCCCGCCGTCCGTGGATGCCCCAATCATGCCGTAGGCAATATTGAGTTTGGTGCGCGGTTCGGCAACACGCAGATCGCATGCGAGCGCCAGGGACATGCCCGCGCCCGCCGCCTGCCCGTTGATGGCGGCGATAAAGGGGATGGGCGCGGCAACAATCCCTAGAATAATGTCTTCGAGCAGGCGCGCGAGCTCGCGGCTGTACGCTAAGGATTCTTCTTTTTCGCGCGACATGCCTTCGGCGAAGTCGTCGTAGCTGCCGCCTAGGCTGAAGTCCTGCCCGGCTCCGGTGAGCACGGCAGCTTTGAGTGTGCCGTCCTCGTGTAGCCGGTTGAGCACCTCGCGCAGCTCGGTCGCCAGGTGGCGGCTGAGGGTGTTGCGGTTTTCGGGCTGATTCAGGGTCACATACGCGATGCTGCCGCGGCGTTCGAGGAGTACGGCGGGGTTATCTGCGGTGTTGTTAGTCATGAAGTACCATCCGAACTGTGGCTGTTGTGGCGGGTTTGCTCTGGCCTTTAACATGCACGGAAACACGAATTTCGGCGAGAGTGGCATCCCCAAAATCTTCAGCGCTCACGATTGATGCGCTGCCGCATACCTGCGAGTCCACCGGCACGGCGCTGCGGAACCTGGCGGCACTCACCCCGGCGTTCACGAGCATGGAGGTGCCCTCTGCGGGGAGCAGCTGCCCGGCGAAGGTGATGGCGAGACTCAGCAGATACGCCCCGTGCACGATGGTGCCGCCGAAGGGGGTGTGCGCCGCGCGGTACGGGTCTGTGTGAATCCACTGGGTGTCGCCGGTGAGCTCGCCAAAGCGGTTTATGTTCTGCTGACTGATGCGCATCCAGGGGGTTTCGCCCAGGGGTTCGCCGATGCGCGCGCTCAGATCGGCGGTGCGTTCCGCGGTCATGATGCGCCTCCGGCGGCGTGATCGGCGGCGGTTTGTACGTCTTCGGGGGTGATAGCGCCGCCTGCGCCGGTTCCGGTGACGGTTTTCAGATCGATTCCGAGGGAGCGGGCGAGCCTGCGCACGGCGGGCGAAACTTTGGCACCCGAACGAGCCTTGCCGCCTTGAGTTTTGGCGGATTTTGGCGGCAGCGCGGTACCGGTGCCGCCGGGTTTGATGGGCATTTTGCCCCTGCCCACCAGGTGTTTGCTCTCTCCCGCGCCGGGTTTGGCGGGGAGCTTAGCTGCGACGGAACCGGCTGAATCCTTCGCGGGGGCGTCTGCACCAGCCGTGGGCGCCTGGGCCTGCGGGGTGGGGGTGCGCAGCTCGATGAGGGGCGCATCCACATCGACAACCTGACCGACCGGTTCGAGCAGACGCACCACGACACCTTCAACCGGTGAGGGGATTTCGACCGTGGATTTGGCGGTTTCAACCACCACGAGCACCTGATCCAGCTCAACCTGCTGCCCTTCGCTGATGAGCCACTCGATAATCTCGCCCGAGCGAAGCCCCTCCCCCAAATCCGGCAGGTAAAAGGTGAAGGGGTAGCCGGAAGCGTCGGAACCCTCGGGCGGTAAGGGTTCGGGGCTTGGGGCGGATGAAGCGTGCGGTGTATCAGTCATGCCTGTTTCTCCTCGTCATTCTCAGCGTAGAGGGTTGCGATAGCGCCCAGAATCTTCTCTTCATTCGGCAAATACAGGTGTTCCAGCCCGGGCGGCGGATAGGGCACGTCCAGCCCGGTCACGCGCTCTACGGGGCGTTCTAAGTAGTCGAAACAGCGTGAGGTAATGCGCGCCACCACCTCGGCACCAAATCCGCCGGTCTGCGGGGCCTCGTGCACCATGACGGCGCGGCCGGTGCGCATCACGCTTTCGCATACGGTGTGTTCGTCGAACGGGGTGAGGGTGCGCAAATCGATCACTTCAACGCTGTACCCGTATTCGGCGGCGGTTTCGGCGGCGGCAAGCGCCATCGGTACCGTCGGCCCGTAGCTGATGAGGGTTACGTCCTCGCCGGGGCGGCAAATTCGTGCCTGCCCAATCGGCAGAGGGTTCGCCGAGGTATCAAGGTCACCCTCTTCCCAGTACAGACGCTTGGGTTCGTAGAAAATCACCGGGTCGTCGCTGCGAATCGCCTGGCGCAGCATATGGTAGGCATCCGAAGGGTTGGAGGGGGTGTACACGTGCAGCCCGGGAGTATGCGCAGCGTACCCCTCCGAGCTGTCGCTGTGATGCTCCACGGCACCCACCCCACCGCCGTAGGGCATGCGCACCACCACGGGCATGGAGAGGTCGCCGCGCGTGCGGTTGCGCATTTTCGCCAGGTTGCTCACCATCTGTTCAAAGGCGGGGTACCCGAAGGCGTCAAACTGCATTTCGATCACGGGGCGGAACCCGTACATTGCCATGCCGATCGCGGCCCCCATAATTCCCGCCTCAGAGATGGGGGTGTCGAAGCAGCGTTCCTCACCGAACCGTTCGGTCAGCCCGTCGGTCACACGGAAAACACCGCCGAGGGTGCCTACGTCCACGCCGAACATCACCACGCGGTCGTTATGCTGCATTTCGTGGCCCAAGGCCAGGTTGAGGGCGCCCACCATTGAGGTTCGCTGCACCGCATCCGAGCGGGATTGGGCCGATTCCGGCGCCTGAGGTGCGGTGTCGGATGCGGTCTTCGCGCCGCGTACCTGAGTATCTGCTGCCTGCTGGCTCATGCGTTTTCTCCATTCTGCGCGGCGTGCTGTTGTGCGTACTCTTCGGCGACGGCGCTCAGAGTTGCTGGCGGGTTCGCATACACATGGGCGAAAAGATCCTGCGGGTCGGGCATCTGCAGCTGCATCATGCTGGTGCGGGCCTCTGAGGCGATCTTTTCTGCGGCCAGAATTGCGTTTTCGATATGGGTCTTCGCGTTCGGCAGGCGCTGGTACATCTGATGCTGAATGCGGGTGAGCGGGTCACGCCCGCGCCACTGCTCAACTTCTTCACGGCTGCGGTACCGATCGGGGTTGTCGGAGGTCGTATGCGGCCCCATGCGGTAGGTCATCGCCTCAATCAGGGTGGGACCGCCACCGGCACGGGCACGCTCCACGGCTTCGTGCAGCCGGGGATACACCTGCTCAAAATCATTGCCGTCAACCCGGTAGGCGGGCATGCCGTACCCTTCACCCTTCGCGGCGATACTTGCCGCGCGCATCTGCCGGGATACGGGGGTTGAGATAGCGTACCCGTTATTCTGCACGAGGAAGACGACGGGTGCCTCGAAGACGGCGGCGAGGTTAAGCGCCTCATGAAAGTCGCCTTCGCTTGTGGAACCGTCGCCGCACATCGCGAGAGCTACCGTGGAATCACCGGCAAACTTTGCCGCCATCGCCAGCCCGACCGCGTGGGCGGTATGCGTGGCGAGCGGGGTTGCCTCCGGGGCGGTATGCGTTTTCGTGGGGACGTACCCGCAGTGCGAGGATCCGTGGAAGGGCGAGAGAACTTCGGCAAGGTCGATACCCCGGCTCATGACGGCGACCGAATCGCGGTAGGTGGGGAAAAGCCAGTCGGAGGGTTCTAAGGCGAGGGCGGCGGCAACCTGGCACGCCTCCTGCCCCAGGGATGAGGGGTACGCCCCCATATATCCCTGTTTGGCGAGGTTGCTCGCCTGCTGATTGAAGTGCCTGCCCGCGAGCATGGCGGCGTGGGCGGTGATGAGCAGGTCATCGCTCACGCCGTTCTGCACCTGCTGCGGCGGGGATTGTAGTGTGTTGGGCATGTTAACGCCTATCTGTCGGTCCCCTCATAAAGCTCTTTTTATGAGGGTGTGGGTGGCATAAGAGTGAAATACGGTGGCGGATTCTGGCTGCACGCAACCGGGATGCGCCCTGACCGCCAACGCCTAGGCGGTGGTTTTGAACCCGATCACGCCCGCGCCCCAGGTGAATCCCGCCCCAAAGGCGGTCAGCGCCAGCAAGTCTCCCGGTTTCACGTGCCCCTCCTGCTGCCCGACGGCTAGGGTAATCGGGATGGAGGCGGCAGAGGTGTTCCCGTACCGGTCGATATATGAGAGCACTTTGGAGGAATCCCAGCGCAGCCGCCGTGCGACCGCCGCCATAATCCTTCCGTTGGCCTGGTGGCAGACCAGCTGGTCGATCCTCTCCGGGTCGATACCGCACGAGTCGAGTACGTAGGTGATTTCCTCGGACATCGCATCCACCGCCGCCATATAGACCTCGGCGCCGTCCATCACCACCTGCTGCGTGGAGTCAGAAATATACAGCGCCTGCGCCTGGCTGCCGTCGGAACCGAACGAACACATATAGGGGTATTCGTCCTCGCTCACCTCGGGGGCCGCCTGCACGATAGCGGCACCGGCACCGTCGGCGAAGAGTACCGCCGTGCCCGCATCCTCAGGGTTGGTCAGGCGTGACATCGCATCGGCACCAATGACGAGCGCCCGGTCGATACTGCCCTGCTCGATTTTTGAGGCGGCGTAGTCGAGGGCGTACAGGAACCCAGAACATGCGGCGTTCAAATCGACCGCGCCCACCTGCGGGGCGCCTAAACCTGCGGCGATGACGGGCGCGAGTCCCGGCGAAACCTGGTCAGCGGTTGTGGTTGCGGCAAGCACAAAGTCGATTTCTTCGGCGCTTATACCGGCATCCGCAAGTGCCTTCTCGCTCGCTTCAAGCGCCAGCTCGGCGAGGGTCTGCTCCTGGCGCAGGTGGTGGCGCTGACGCACTCCGGTGCGACTGGCAATCCATTCGTCGTCCACGCCGAGCGCAGCGAATTCGCTGTTTGGAATGGGGTCATTGGGCACGGCGGCGCCAACGCCCGAAATTGTCACACTCATGGTGCCTTTCTTGAATTTCTACATAAAGGTGAATCGGCTGCGTGCCTTAACGGCGCCGCCCTGATTCACGGTGATCTCTGTCTGATAGGTATCGCGGTGTTTCTCGCACCACAGCAGGTTGAGGGTTGGAATCTCGGTGAGCTCCACGAACTCGAAAAACTCGTGGGTTTCTTCCGCCACACGCAGGTTCGCGGGGTCTGCCCCAGTACGATGCGCGAGCGCCGCCACCGCGAACTGCCGGGCTGCGCTTGCCATCATGAGCCCCGGATAGTGGTCCAGCGGGCGGTCGAAATGCCGTGGCGGTGCTGTGGGCACGATGCGGCATTGGGCTAGTGCGGGGGTTCCCGGTGGGTTCTGAGGGGGCCGTTCCGAGGTTTTCTCGCACGGCTCTTCCGCCTGTTCCTGAGCGGTTTCGGTACCGTGAGCTGTATTGTCATGGCGCACGTCTCCGATCAAAACCTGGGATGCGTCGCTCACCCCGCACAGGTGCGCGGGGGCAGCCTGCACGTACCCGTACGGCGTTCCCCACACACGCACCGCCTTCGAGGGTTCGGCGGATGCACCACCGGCGACAGTCGCAGCCTGGATTTCTGCGGTGTTCCCGAATTCACCGCGCAGTTCCTCGAAGGTATCGGCGGTGAGGAAAAGCGCCGCGCCGTCGCTTTCGGCCAGGCAGGTATCGCCCGCCCAGAGGGTGATCGCCCCGCTGATCGCATAGCACGGCTGCCCGCGCCTGCGGCGGATGGTGCTCACGGGAACATGCAGGCTCAGCTCGATCGGCTCTTTTGCGCCGGTTGTGTCGGAGCCGCGAACGTCGCCGCCCAGAACATGCGGGGTGAAGGTGAGCCCGGCACCGCGAAGCACGAAATGGTCGGCGGATTTCACGCCGAGCGCCTCACGCCCGAGCGCCTCGATCCCCTGGCGGTGCAGGTCTTGCAGGTATTCCACATCGGTCACGCTCAGTTTGACCGGCCCGCTCACATCGGGGGCGATGCGCGTATCGTACCGCAGGAACACGCGGTATTCCCCGTCGTTCGCCGGGGCTTCGGCGGCGGGTTTTTCCGCTTGCGTGAGGTCCGCATCGGGTGCCGTGCCGGGGGCAGGGTGGTAGGCGCATCCGAGAAACGCCGCGTATCGCGGGTCTGCGGATGCACGTCCCGCCGCCAGCGGCGCATCCTCGGGAGGCTGCCGGGTACTCATGCGCGTATCGCCAGGGTCACGTTGTGCCCGCCGAAGCCCAGGGAGTTTGAGAGCCCCAGCCTTTTAGGCGTACCGTCGGCCGCGCTGAACGTGCCGGGTGCTAAATCCTGTGGTTCGCCGCTGATGCGCACCCGCCCCAGCCGCTTATCCAGGTTTTTCAGCCCCAGGGTGGGCGGTGCCTGCCCGTGCCGAAGCGCCTGAAGCGTGGCGATGGTCTCGACGGCGCCCGCAGCGCCGAAGAGGTGCCCGATCGCCGATTTCGTGGAGGAAACCGGGATGTCCTCAAGAGCCGTGCCGAACACCTGCCGCAGCACGTTCACTTCGGTCGTATCGTTCAGCTCGGTTCCGGTGCCGTGGGCGTTCACATACGACACCTGCTCGGGGGTTGCCCCCGCGGTTTCAAGCGCACGGTTGAGGGCATAGGCCGCATACTTGCCGTCCGGGTTCGGTGCCGTAATGTGGTGAGCGTCTGAGGAGAGCCCGTACCCTGCGATTTCGCCCAGTACCTCGGCGCCCCGGGCGCGGGCGTTCTCGGCTGATTCGAGCACGAGAATACCGGCGCCCTCCCCCAGGTTGAAGCCGTTGCGCTCCTCATCGAAGGGGGTCGAGTTCCCGTCGGGCGAGATCGCCCCGGCGGCGTTGAAGATAGCGCGGGTGAACCGGGTGGTTCCCGCCTCTGCGCCGCCTACGACGGCTGCATCCGCCTCGCCCAGCAGAATACTGCGCACACCGGCGATAATCGCCTGCGCCCCCGAGGAGCACGCCGTGACGATTGCGGTTGTTTCGCCGTGCAGCCCGTGGCGCATGGAAATATGCGCGGGCGCGGCGTTCGCCATCATCATGGGCACGGTCAGCGGCGAGACTTCTTCGGCGCCCTCGGTGTGCATCACCAAATGCTGCGTTTCTAGGGTGTCCAGCCCGCCGATAGCGGTGCCGATATAGCAGGTGATGCGCCGCGCATCGCACGGCAGCCCGCCGCCCCAGCCCGCCTGCGCGATAGCCTCATCGGCCGCCGCCACGGCAAGCTGGGTGTATCGGTCCATGCGGCGCATCTCGCGGCGACTGAGCGGGTTCTTCACGTCAAAGTCGAGGCATCGCCCAACTTTGCCGCCCAGCCCGTTCTCGTTTTCGTCGTTCAGCCCGCTCAGGCCCGCCACGGCACGCTCATGCAGCGTCTCGGCGCCAACACCCAGCGGGGTGACGGCACCGATTCCCGTGATGACTACTCTCGTACTCACTTCTCCTGTGCCTTTTCACGAATAATATCTACGGCATCCTGCAGGGTGGCGGCGTTTTCAAAATCCTTGGGCTTGACGGGAATCATCAGCTGCTTCTTGACCGCCTGGGTGAGCTCAACAACGTCTAGGGAGTCGAGCCCCATCGAATCGATTTTGGCGTCGAGCTTGACGGTGCTGGCGGGCACGCCCATGTCGATCACCTGCTGGGTCACGAACTCTTCCAGGGATGCGGTGTTAACGGGGGTCTCAGTCATGGTTCTCTCCTCATGGATTATCTGGTGTTTTCTGTGGTTGGTTATCTTGTGTTCACGGCGGGTACCCGTGAACTCATCCGGCAAACGGCGGGGTTACTCGGGGCGAGCGCGAACCTAGTTCAGCGAAAACGCCTGAGCGCTCAGCCCGCCATCTACTGCAATGCTCTGCCCGGTAATGTAGTCGGCGCGGTCGCTGGCGAGGAACGCCACGCACTCGGCAATATCGCGTGCCTGCGCGGGTCGAGCCATCGGCACGGCGCGCTGCACCGACTGGGTGAAGGTTTCAACCTCTTCGGTCATGGAGGTTTCAACGAGTCCGGGGCATACCGCGTTCACGGTCACCCCGCGTCGCGCCACCTCGATAGCCATCGCGCGGGTTATTCCCAAAATTCCGCTTTTCGCGGCGGAATAGCTGCCGGTTCCGGCGATTGTCCTCCCGGCGAGAATCGAGGAAATATTAATGATTCGCCCAAAACGTGCGCGAATCATCGGCCCCAACGCCCGCCGAGAGGTACGAAAAACCGAGCTTAAGTTTGTCGAAATCGCCGCATCCCATTCGTCGTCGCTGAGCCCCGCAACCAGCCCGTCGGAACGAATTCCGGCGTTATTGACTAGCACGGTGACCTGCCCTAACGAGTCTTCGAGTGCATCAAAGGCGTCATCAACTGAGGTGGTGCTGGTGACGTCAATTTTGATGGGCATCGCTGACACACCGCACTCGCGGATGCGCCCGGCAACCTCTTCGGCGCGTTCGATTCCGGTGGCGTAGCCGACGGCTATATTCCATCCGTCCTGCGCCAGTCTGAGCGCGATTTGTGCGCCAATATCTCCTGACGCTCCGGTGACGAGGGCGCATCCTGGGCGCTTCTGGTGTGTCATCTGACTCCTTAGGTTTGGTTCTTATGCTGCGGCGGGTTCACGGCGTATCGCGTGCCGTGGTAGTTCGCCGCGCGGTGCTCAATAGCGTTACGTGGGATGCGTGAATGTGTTTTTCGCCCGTGTTTTAGGCGAAGGCGGCCTGCCCGGCGTCTGCGGGGGTGGGGTGCTCGGAGTTGAGAACACCGATCTGACGCAGCAGGCCGAGCTCATCGCGCCCGCCCCAGTGCTCGATTGCCTTGCCGTCTTCAACGCGGAATAGGTGCAGGTGGTGAATCTCGAAGGGCTTGCCGGTGGCGGGAATACCCATGAACTCGCCGGTATGAACGCCGCTGAACTTGATCACCATGGTGTAGTGCTGACCGTCCGCGCTTGCCACGATCTTCTGGGGCTTCCACGAGGCATCGGAGAACGCCTGGTTCATGTATTTCGCGGTTGCCAGGTACCCTTCGGGGCCGCCGCCAACGCCTTCGCTCGCCTCATGATCGACGAAGTCGGGGTGAATGTACTTGCGGGCGGTTTCGATATCCATGTTCGTGAAAATCTCAGCCACGCCGAGGGCGACGGTGCGCAGGTCTTCGGGCATCTGCGCCATCATGTCTTCGATAATATTTCCCCACTTGCCCATGGGTTTTCCTTTCGTTGGGTGACCTTCCGGTCACGGGGTTTAAACTGTTTCCTCTGCCGGTGAGAGCAGGGGGTGCAGCTGTTTCACGCACTCTTCGGTTGTGGTGAATTCGATGGCATCCCACCCGGCTGCACGGGCGCCTTCGCAGTTACGCGCAAGGTCGTCAATGAGGATGCACTGCGCCGGGTTCACCCCGGCAAGTTCTGCGGCGTAGTCGTAGATACCGCGCTGCGGTTTGCGGTATCCAACCTCGAAGGACAGCACAATATCGTCGAAAAGACCGGGTTCGTTGAGCATGGCGCGCCAGTGGTTATCCCAGGTGGGCACCATATTTGAGATCAGCCCTACCTTCACACCGTGCGCCTTGATCTCGTGCAGGTACGCCACCCAGGATGCGTTGGGCTCGCGGTCGCGGAACCAGTCGTCGGCGAGGGTGTCGAGCTGAAATGCCCCGCCGACCTGCTCGGAAATTTCGCTCAGCCACTCTTTTTCGCTCATCAGGGGCGTATCGACGAGTTCCAACGGGTCGGTGAGGTTGTGGTTGCGGGCGACCGCCTCAAATCCCGCGCGCAGCTGGGACTCGGTGAGCCCGTATTTCTGGCAGAAGACGCGCATCGTGTGGCTAACCGGCGGGGTGAGTACTCCGCCGAAATCCGTCCACACATATTTCGTGGTGTTGTATTCGGGCGACATAAAGGTCCTTGTCATCTAGCTTTTGAGCGCGAAATCCGCGATCTGCCGGTTATCTTGTTCAACCACGAATTCCCCGGGTGCCGTTGCACGGATCTGCACGGGTGAATCGAGTTCTGCGAATGCCAGGAAGTTCCCGCGTATTGAGGAAATTTCGGGGGCCTGCTCGCTATCCGGGCGGGTTGCCAGGTAGAGCTGCCGTGCCGCCTCGGTCAAAATTTGCATGGTGATATGGTCGTAGGCATGGTCGAAAAGCGCCTTATTCGCCACGTTCGGGGTCACCTGCGCCGTCAGGGTTTCGGTGGTGTTCAGCTGCGAGATCACCACGTTGAGGGGGTTGCGCCTGCCCACACGCTCGGGGGCGATGGGATCCTGCACGTCTGTGAAGGTCAGCTCGTGCAGGTTCGCGGTCGTGGGCGGCGGGGTGCCGCGGTATTCGCTGCGCAGCGCCTGCAATTGGTTTTTGGTGAGAATGCGCCCGCCGCTGAAGTGCTCGGCGATCATCCGGTTGCCCATGATGAGCTGCTGGTAGCACCGACCGGAGCGCGGGGCGCCGCGCCGAATGGAGGTCCAGTCGAAGTAGTTACGAATCAGCAGGTTGGTGTCTTCGGGGTTTAGCGCGGCGATTTCATGCGGATAAATCGTGAGCCCAAACTCATTGGAAATCAGGGTGTTTCCGGCGTCTACACCGACTTCGTGGGCGCTGGCAATCGTCGCCTGCCGCGCAATTTCGAGCAGCAGGAGCGCATCGGGGGTTCCTTTGGCATCGTTGTAGATGCTGTCGTGGAAGAAGCTGTGCGATGAGGGCAGCTGCGCCGCCACGAGCACATGCTGCGCGGTTTGCTGGCGAATATCTGTGAGGAAAACTTCGGAAACCGCCGCACGGTGTACCTTATGGCGATCGACGGTACGGTCATAGTGCAGATCTTCTATATCCGGGTCTATCGTGATAGTTTCGTCGAGCTCTGGTGCCGACTCGTATATGAGGGTCATATGCCCTCCTCCTTTGGCTGTGGTTGGTGTATGTTGCACGTGGTTATGGGGTCCCGCGGGGCTTACTGCGTGCGGGTAAGTAAGCTCCTTGGGTGTGCGTTATCGGTGTTGTTATGCCCTGCCGCTGGATACGGGCAATATGGTGAAGATTCTCAATATCAAAAAGACATAAGTATGGTCACTCTGGTGTGAAGGTGTGATGATCCCTTGATATTCCTGCGGATTCACGATGGATGCGGGTTGCGAAAGACCGAAAGCGCAGCGGCTTGTCTATCCCGGCGTATACCTGGGAGTACGCCGCTGCCCGTGAGGTTGGGTCAGCGAGGATCTGAATGTCGGAAGGCTTCGAGTGCTCAGGCAGCGCACCGTATCGTGCGTTATCTGGCGTCTGTTATGAATTCTGCTGATTTCGTCGGTGTTCATAGCGTTCATTCCTTTTTCATCCCTACCGTGTGGGTAGGAGATACCATCGGAACGTTTCGGAAGTTTGAGTTAGGTTCTGATGGTTGTCTGTGGTTGGTTGAAAAATATGTGCAGCTGGCCTAGGGCAACTTAGCTGCGGGTTCTGGCGCGACCGCTCGTTCAACGGCGGGTGCGCCAGTTTTGGGAAGCACGGTGAAGACGGTAACAGCACCCAAAAGCCCGACTGCCGCACCTACCCAGCACGCAGCGGCTACGCCTCGGGGCGATTGTGCCGTTGCGGTGGCGATTCCGATACTTCCCATCAGCGCGATACCCAGGGCGCCGCCGAGCTGCATAGCAACATCGGCAACCGCCGAGCCCGCGCCGGTTTGTTTCTTGGGGGTCGATTCCATGATCGAGTTCACGGAGGCCGGGGCGCCAAAACCCACACCCAGACCGAACGTGAAGAGCGCTACCACAACCTGCCCGCTCTTGGGCGAGGGGCTGATAGCCAGAAGCACCATGCCGAGGGCGACCATGAGAGGGCCGGTAGCTGAGACGGGACCCAGCCCAAACTTTTCGACGAGTTTGGGCGAGATCGGTGCCACGAGAACCGCCGAACACATGGCGAGCATATGCAGACCGGATGTAAAAGGGTCAAGCCCTAGAACGAACTGCAAATGCTGAGTCATGATGAACAGCCCGCCGAAGACCCCAAAAAATACCGAAGAGATCGTCAGCAGCGGCCCGCCGAACCGGCGGTTACGGAAGACCTCATGGCTGAGCATGGGCGATGCGCTGCGGCGCTCCCACACGATGAAGATGAGGCTCAGCACCACACCCGCAATCAGCAGGGTCAGCGTCATGCTTGAGGTCCAGCCTGCTTCCGGGGCGGCGATAATGCCGTACACCAGCAGGGCGGGCCCGAAAATCGAGAGGATCAGCCCGAAGAAGTCCAGGCGGGAAGAGTGTTTTTTTGAGGATTCCGGGGCGAGCATCAGGCATGCTAAGAATGCCACGGCAATAATAGGCACGTTGATCAGGAAAATGGATCCCCACGAAAAACTTTTGAGCAGCAATCCGCCCACAATGGGACCGAGCGGAATACCCAGCGAGGACATTCCCACCCAAATTCCGAGAGCTTTAGCACGTTCATGGTCTGGAAAAATATCACGAATAAGTGCTAGGGTCGAAGGCATAATAAATGCTGATCCGAGACCCATAATTACTCGTGAAAAAATAAGTACTTCTGCATTAATAGAGAAAGCCGCAAGTATTGAACCAAGCAGCAAAATAAACATACCGGCTAGAAAACTTAGTTTATGTCCGATTCTGTCGGCAAGACCGCCAAAGAAAAGTAGTGGTGCGGCAAATGCAAGTGAATAGGCTGCAACAACCCATTGCAATTGTTCGCCCGTTGCCTGTAGTCCAGTCTCCATAGACGGTATAGCGACCGCGACAATGAGCGAGTCCAGCCCGGTCACAACCAGCGCTAGGCACATAAACCCGAGGATAGCCCAGCGCTTGGGGTGGGGTGTGGTCACACTCATTTTTTAGTCCTTGAAGTGGTTGGAAGACATAGATATATGTAACAGTGATGTTTCAAGTATACAGTTCAAGTTTGGTCTGTCAATTGTTTATTTTCTCTATTTACGCATCAATTATTCACATATATTTATTGCCGCCCGAGAAATAAATTTAGTGTCGCTGTAAATTATTAAAAGAATTGAGAGAATGAAGGTTTAGTTTTTATATTTTCCTTGTAAATACTTTCATCAAAATTCCCCGGCAATTATCGCATAAACCTATCACGTTGTGTTGAGCGTATAGCATAATCCCGTCCCGGTCATCACGGTCCGATCGCTGTCTGCAGCGAAGGCGAGCACACGATGAGAGCCCATTGTGTGGGATGCGTTACGCCCCAAAATTTTCGGTGTGTCCGTCTGCTATGCACCACGAAGCGAGGGAGAAACAGACCGAAGTCTGTTCCTCCCTCGCTAGAATCTATGGACCCATAGTGAGTGTTTCTGGAACCTCGTAGTCTCATAGAGCGTATCTGTCAGACCAGCTCACGCACCCCCAGTCACTGAGTAGCTATTCAGAGCCTTCACCGATTCGGAAGCTTTAGAGCTTCTCCCCCAAGAACCCGTCATGGTAACCAACCCTGACGTCGCGCCGCACTGATTCTTATCCTTGGGGAAGCGAAGAAACATACATAGCCCGCTCCTGCTCCCTGCGCTTATACAGCCCCGGGATGAAATTTCCGCCAGCGTGCGAATATTGCAGCAGAGCATCTGCGGCAGCCTGATAATTTCCCTGGTTCGTGAGTTCGAGAACGTCACTCGACTTAAAGGTACCCGCGCCCAGGTTGAAGGTGAATGACACGAGCGCATCGTATTGGCCCTGAGTAATTTCACGAGTAACAGCAGAATTCACAACGGCTTCGGTAGGCTTCAAATCTGCGCGAAGGATCTCCTCCCCTTCTTCTTCGGTGATATGCTGCCCCTCATGGATGGGGTATTGCTCAATACTGGGCGCACGGGTCGAATGCCCGTAACCAATCGTGAGAACACCCGCCACGTCATAGTAGGCATCGCTCCTGAACCCTTCCTTCTCTTTCACGAAGGCGATTCCTTCAGGTGATATCTGATGCATTGGTATCAACTCCTCTGAAGAATAATTACGATTTCATTAAGAGGTTCCGGTCCCCACCGTAACTAAGGATTCAGAGTCATACAAGAGGTATGACAGACAGTCTTCTGCCTTGACGCTCGAACTCGCAGTTGTGCCAGAGTGTGTTTTTAGTCAAGCTCCCCGCTGGCGATTAACTGTTCACGTACCTTACGGCGCAGAATCTTGCCGAGCATCGACCGGGGCAGATCGTCCACCGCCACAATCTTGCGCGGCACCTTATAGCGGGTCACGCGCGCATAGCAGTGCTCGCGCAGCGCATGTTCATCAACCGCGTGCCCTTCGGCGGGAATCACGGCGGCGACCACCATCTCTCCCCCACTGTCCTGCGGGATGCCCACAACCGCCGCGTCCGCCACGGAATCGTGCTGTTTCAGAGCCGTTTCCACTTCGGTGGGCGAGACGTTGAACCCGCCGGTAATGATAACTTCCTTAATACGATCCACGATCTGGATGAAGTAGTCTTCGTCCAGGCACACAATATCGCCGGTGCGCAGCCAGCCGTCAGCCGTAATGGTTTTCTGCGTGTCTTCTTCGCGTTTCCAGTACCCGGCGAAACACTGTGGGCCGTGAACCCACAGCTCGCCCTCTTCGCCGAGCGGCACATCCTGAAGAGTTTCGGGGTCTACCACACGAATATCGGTCGAGGGGAAGGGGATACCGATTGACCCGGCACGGCGCGTATCGTTGAGCGGATTGCATGAGACGAGCGGCGCGCACTCGGTCAGCCCGTACCCCTCAACCATGTACCCGCCGGATGCGTCCTCCCACTCTGCCACCAGCTCGGGCGGCAGGTTCATGGCGCCCGAAACCGCATAGCGAACACCCTGCAGCGAGATGCCCTGCTCTTTGGCGACGTCCATCAGGCGGCGATATACCGGCGGTACTGCGGGCAGAATCGTGGGGCGGGTCTTCTTCATCGCCTTAGTAATCAGGCCCATATCGACGGTTGGGAAGAGCACCAGCCGGGCGCGGCACAGTGCCGCGATCGTTACGCCCAGGGTCATGCCGTAGGCGTGGAAGAGCGGCAGCACCGAGTAAATACTTTCGTCGTCGCCGGGCTGAATCCAGGCTTCGCCCATGCGCCCGTTCGATTCGAGGTTGCGGTGGGTGAGCATCACGCCCTTGGGCAGTCCGGTGGTGCCGGAGGTGTACTGCAAGAGCGCTACGTCGTGAGCGGTGGGCCGTTTAAAGTCGGGGTCGATCGGCGGACTCTTGAGCAGCTGCGTCCAGCTTGTGGTTCCGGGGGCGGCTCCTTCAAGTTTTTCTCGTGAACTGCGTGCCTTTTTGACCGGCAGTTTGAGTGCCGCGCGGGTGAGGGCTGGCATCGCTTTAATAAGGTTCACGGCGTAAATATGTGTCGGCCTGATGTCTGCGGGCAGGCCCGTAATATGCCCGGAAATTTTATCCCACACGATGGCGGCCTTCGCGCCGTGGTCCTCGAACATGTGCCGCAGTTCGGCGCCGGTGTAGAGGGGGTTGTGTTCCACGACGATCGCGCCCAAGCGCAGAATCGCGTAGAAGGCAATAATATGCTGCGGGCAGTTGGGCAGAATCAGGGCGACCCGATCCCCCGCCTGCACCCCGGCCAGGCGCAGCCCTTCGGCGGCGCGGTCGATCTGACTGCCGAGTTCAGCATAGGTGGTGGTTGCGCCGAAGAATTCGAGGGCGACCTTGTGGGGAACCTCGCGGACAGCATCGTCAATCAGGTGGCTCAGCGAGGTTTCGGGCAGGTGAACGTCTACGGCGACGCCGGGTGAATAATTTTTGAGCCAGGGGCGATGCGCCAGCGGGTTCTGCCCGGAGGCGGTATCAGGCGTAGTTTGAGCGGGTGCGGGTCTTTGAGATTCCTGCGCGGGGGCTTGGGCATCGTGCGGATGCGAGTCGTGATATTGCGGGTCAGTCATGCTTCGATTGTGCCTGTTGAGACCTGTTTCGCTCAACCCGCGACGCGCTTCACGCATCCATTTCGCGAGCAGATAGGATTTCGACGAGCAGATAACAATCCGCTATCTGCTCGTCGAAATCCTATCTGCTCGCGGTATCAGGGGCTCGGCAAGGAAATCTTATAAGCTCCCGAAGACCACTCAGTTACACGTGTCATACAAGCCTTAAGCATAGAAAGGGATTTAAGGATTACGCCAAGAAGTCCCTATTTTATCCAGTTCTGTCTCTATAGCTTGACCATATTGTTTCCACAGGGCAGGTTGATTATTCTTTAGTGCTTCAACGCCACGATGAACACGCTCATTATATAGCCCCCATTCAGGTGTTGAGGAAAGGCCATTCTTTAATGCTTGCTGAGGAATTTTACCTACTATAGAGGGTAATCTCTGAATAGAACGCATTATAAGATGTTGCTCATCCTGTGAAGAAGTTTTCGAAACACTCCCCAGAGTCTCTACTATCAATGCAGCAAGTTTTATAATAGTATCTGGATATCGAAAGTTATCCCAATTTCCTAAACCATAGAATAGGCCACCACCATACATTCCATTAGCCAAAGAACTCAAGAGAGTGTATTTATATCCTTTCGGAGAGTCACTCTTCATATTGTTATTTGCAATATTCTCCACGCTTCCCAAAAGAACACCCGTCAAGATATTGGCATTAAAGCCACCGTATTGGAAATCCTTTAGAACCAACGGACCAGCATAACCTATTAGATAACTAGACAGCTCAGGAATACTCCTCACAAGCTCGCGATAGAATTGAAGTCCTTCTCTATTATCGAGACGAAGTGCAGACTCAGGGTCTGTATACACTTTAGCAAATCTATCATAAGACACATCAAGATCTGTCTGCTGCAGTCTTTTAATAAAGGACTCTAATTCATGTTCACTACAGTTTCCCCGAATCCTGCACCGTTCCAGCAAGCTATCCATAATGCAATCTACGTGCCCCTCCGAGAGATCACTTAAATCCTTAGGTAAAGGAGCAACGGGATTACTCCAATATAAACGGACGAGAACTTCCTTGTCAGCCTCTTTTGGCCAATCTTCAACTTCCTCATCCAATTGAGTAACTTCTTGAGAGTCTCGGGATTTTTTAAGGCGATCTATGATGTAACTTAAGCGTTGACTCCGTACAAGCTCTTCAAGATTACTAAGAAATTTCTGAGTGTCTTCACTCCCTTTCTTACCAAGTTTCCATAAACCAATAGGGATAGCTACAGTAGCGAGGAAGGAGAGAAAAGCCATAACGATGGTAATAAAAGCAAAGGTAAATGCGGGATCACTCCAGTCCCACCATTTCATAAATTCTCCTTATCTGTAAATTTAAACCATGTATTGAGAATAGCTTAAACGCCATATAGTTGCAACCATAACCTAACAGATCCATAAACACCATATTTAAATCAAAACATTTTACAGTCTCAAATCCGGTGGGACAGGGAATATAGTCAGGATATCGTCAAAAGATACCGGAATGCCTCCAAATCTGGGGTCACCAAGAAACAGTCCATAACTTCAGCATCGCCGCATATCCGCACAGCAATTTTGAGATACCTCCGAAGCACCATTAAATGCGGGAATTCATGCCGCTGAATGCACCAAACCAGCAGGTCTTTATCCCTTTTTGAGCTATTACATGTACGGTATGCCGCTACTATATTGTTGCCAGAGTCCTACCCGCTGCGAGCTCGTGGAATCACATAATCAAAAGTTATTCTTTCCGAGCTTCCGCAATATGAGCATATATGTCCCCGATGGAATTTTACCTTTTCGTCCTCAGAGCATGACTCCATCGTCATAGTTCCATCCAACAGTCCCTTTTTGTACGAATCATATACGCTGTTTTCTTATACTTTCCATCTCTACACTTCACAGCATAATGGGCCGTTACCAGGTTCGCATACGAATAGTAAAGAAACTCCCTGCACCGTCCCCTCGCTGCGCACGAACTTTCTCATATTTCTCCTCTGCCCTCTATCGAATGACATTCCGGTCTAACTCCCCCCCCTCTCCTACCACCACGTATTCCAGAAGCGTCTCGATATACAACGACGTACACCACATGCATCAGCACACATCGCAATGTTACGGTGGAAAATATGAGTGAGAAGTCTTTCGGCAATAATCCCACGCACCAGAATTCGAGCTCGCAGAGCTCAGCAGCGGGCACCGCACGCCCGGCTCTTCCTCTCCGGAAACTCTACGGTATGCGTTTGGGATTAGCAGGTATAACGCTTGCGCTCATGGCTCAGACTTTTCTTGCCATCTTTTATCCGAGTTCTCTCAATTATTTCCCGGTATATACATCCTCACCTATCCTCGTTACCGTCCTCTACTGGGCTCTGCAGATCACCGCGGCAGTATTTTATCTGCGGTCACGGCATTTAGGGTTTATCCTCGGAGCCAATATCGTGGGTGCGCTGCATCATGGGCTTGACCTCTTCATGCTTATCTTCTTGAGGCTTCTGTATCGGTCGGACGCTATCGGTCATTATCTCGAAGGGGCAAACGCTGTATATATAGTTGCTTACTGGCTCGGACAGGCTGTCACCCTCATCGACTTTACGCTCTGCATTGTCTTTATCATCGTGCTCGTGCGTGTGTTTTCTCGCCGCCGTCAGAGCACAGTTCAGTTCTAGCGCCTAGCCAGTTCCCTGCGGTAAAGCCGCTATTTAGTAGGTAACCCCCAAGGTTGCTTGAAAGTATCCAAAAAGTTCTTAAGGTATTTATTTACCTGAACGATAATCCCTGTTTTCAAGATATGCCCTCTTCGACTAACGTTCTGAATTCCACGCCGCCTCTCACCCCAGTTACCTACACAATCCGGGAGCGTTTTCTTCAGTCGGGAGCATTTTAAATGCTCCCGACTGAAGAAAACGCTCCCGCTTGCGGCATCTCGCACACGACATAAGGACTTACTAGACAGCAAAAGGACTGGATGCACATCTGACAGTGTGCACCCAGCCCTTTTCGTTTTATGTGGCTATAGAATCCTCTGAGTATAAGGCACTCGGGACGTAATCACCTCGAAATACTCCGGCGGCACCTGTGAACTCTCGCGCAAAAGCTCAGGGATAATTCCGTTCTCAGTAACCATTTCAAGGGCCCGCGGAAAGAGTGAAGGCTGTTCCAGCGTTGAAATAGCACCAGGTTCTTTCACCCTCCACTTATTCTTAGATACCGTGATCATTGCGTTACGGTACGACGTATCAGACAGGCGCCCCAGCGACTTGGCACGGTAGAGCAAGGCCTGCATGCTAACGCCCCAATATTCTTTCAGTTCCTTGAGCTTCATCCAACCGGCACCAGTCATCCGAGTAGGCAGCTCCTCCCGAAGAGAATCAGCGGGCATCAGGAACTCAGCCGCAAACTCGTGCGCCTGCGCTTCAATAGTTTTATTGCCGGGCTCCGCATCTGCATGCATAATCAGATGCCCCAACTCATGCGCGGCATCAAAGCGCTGACGGTAATAGTCGTTCTTCAAGGGATGAAGTACAACGATAGGTAGGAAGCCGGTATCCACAGAATAAGCATCAACGGCGTCGCTCTGCTGAGGGGCGAATACAACCGCCGCACCGTGTTTCTCAAGCTCACGGATAACATGGCGAATCGGACCGGTTCCAAGACCCCAATCAGCACGAACCTGCTGCGCGGCAAGCTCAGGGATAGGGCTGTTCTTCACCTCAGGATCAGCAGGCAAATCCGGTATCTGCCGTTCGGGGAAATCTATATGCCGTGAAAGTGCCCCTGCCACATCATGCACAAGGTGCGTATAGGCTTCTGCCTGGTCGCGCTGAAGCTGCGTAGTTGCCCGAAGCGACCGAAAATGCGGTGCGCTACTGGCAACAAGACCATTAATAGTTTCAACGTCTTGGGATTTTGTGTGCTGATACTCTGCGTTCACCTCAAAAAAAGAAGGCGGAAGCGAAAAAGCATCTGCGAGCGCTTCAATATTCTCCGTCGTGGGTTTCCGAGCACCGGATTCCCAGGTGGTGATAGCAGAAGCGCTCACGCCCGCCTTTGCTGCGATTTCGTTCTTCCGGATTCCTGCAAGCTGACGTGCTAGGACCAGCCGGTTCTTGTCAAAGATGGCATTGAAGGAAGACATAGTTCTTTCTGCGTGGTTATTGTATTACTCATGAGTGGCCTCGCGCTTGAGCTGAAGCTCGATATCTGGAATCTGCTCTTGAGGCACGGGGCTGGTTTGAGTAGCCGTAGGTGCAACCTGTACTTTGCGGTCGAGGCGAGCCAGGATGTCGTATGTCCAGAGCCACGGAGTGTCAGACGTGTTGCGAGCCGGAGTAGGTACCCCAATCACACCCTCTAGCAACTCTCCCTCTGGAGAGATATTATATGCGACCACGAGCGCTGGCAGGTGCATAGGTACAGAGGCTTCGAAACCATCCAGGTCAAAGTCTTCAGGGGAGAATAGGGCATCTTCCCCTACATAATGTTGCGTCTCTGCGACTATGGTCTGCTTGGTGCTTCGCTCCCAGCGGACACCTTGAACACCACCTTCAAATCGGTTCGCACTCTGAACGATGAGAGAGCAGAAATCATCTACTTCCCAATATGGAACATTTTTAAACGTATTCCACGTGTAGATGCCGTGAGTCGGTTCAAGCGGGAGAAAATTACGAGCTTCAGGCGGAAGACCCTCCATGAGTGTATCTATCTCGGTATGAGGCTCTACACCGTCATCAAGCTGGTATTCTCCGGTGAGCGTCACACGCGACATGACGGAACGAACAAGGTCATAGTGAAAAGAGCCTTTAGTCGTGTTCCTAGTGTAGGGGATGAACTCGTTACGATCGGCAGCTACCCTCAGGATACGAAACATAGCTTCAAGGCGATCTAGAACTCCAAGTTCTTGAAGCTTCTCAATGGTGGCACCTTGATTCGAAAAATCGAGGTCTTTCATAGATATGATTTACCCTTTCATTATTTTTATGCGCAAAAATTTACATAATACCTAAACTCTAGCATATAATTTACATGAAGGTTCGTTCGTACTGAATCCTTAATACAATGCCCACATCCTATAGATAGAAGTCCGGAAGTAGTATCTAACCCGGAATAACGCCCCTCTTGCGAGAACTATGCAGTAAGCCTGCAGCCTGCATCCGGTGGGACCTTTCTGAGATACTAGGTGTATGAGCAACAGGCATGACATTACCGATGAGCAGTTTAAAAAGCTGCTCCGAGAAATCTCGAAACGCTTCGCTATCCTGGGCGGCATCGTGATTCTCATCGGCTTAGCAATTATCCTCATCATGTACTTCTGGATGGGAGGGACTCACTCATGAGCAAGCCCAACCGCCAGAACCTCAGCGAGGCTTTTGAACGTATGACGGCGGGCAAAGCCTACCGCTTTACCGAAGAGAATAAGCAAGTCGGCGATTCCATCTACCAAGCGGTCAAGTTTTTCGAGCAGTACTATGCGCGCGGCGAGCACGCCCACGGCATGCATGTGCTCCGCGACTACTTGGGCAGCCTGGGTGAGCATACCCAGATGCGCCCGCCGGTTGCTTTCGATTTTGGGGTCAATACCCATATCGGCAAGTATTGTTTCTTCAATTTCAACACCACGTTCCTAGACGTAGCCCCCATTACCATCGGCGACTATGTGTTCGTCGGTCCCGGCTGCCAGTTCCTCACCCCCACCCACCCGATTAATGTTCAGGATCGCATCAATTTTTGGGAGGGCGCCCTGCCGATCACGGTAGGCAATAACGTGTGGATAGGCGGCGGAGCCATTATTCTTGGAGGCGTCACGATCGGCGAAAACGCGGTGATCGGGGCGGGGTCTGTGGTCACGAAAGACGTTCCCGAGAACACGATCGTCGCCGGTAATCCGGCGCGCATTATCCGCACGATTGACCCGCAGCAGCGACCGGCACATCCGCACCAATACAGTGAACAGGAAATAACGCAGGCGCAGGAATTTTATGCGCGCCTTAAAGCTGATAACTTTTAATATCGCTCAACTTCCGACCCTTAAACTGAGCGCCACAAGCGCTACGGTTTTTATGAGCATATATAGATAAAAATTCTCAGATGCCAACCACCGATATGGAGGAGACCATGACATCTACCCCAAAGAATACCTCAGGTCCCCATCGCAATACCCCTGCTGAAGAAAATACCGCGCACGCGAAGGATAAAACGAACCAGAGTGAGCTTCGGGAGAGCTCTCATGACGCATGGGACGCCGCTTTTGAAAGCGACGACCCGACCGTTGTGCTCTCCCCCAAGGATGTACCGGTCGATGATATAGCCGAAGAGAAAACCCGTCCTCTCTCTGCCGCCGACCAGCAGAAATATCTTGAGGAAAGCTCTTCATCCGCCAATGCGCAGATGAAGACTGATGCGGGTACCGCCAAGGATCGTTCACGCGACGGCGATTCTTCCTTCGGCTGGCTAGAGGATTCCGACGAGTCTACCAGTAGTAGCGACTCCGTGGATCAGTTACGCCCCGCCGTGCCTAGCAGCATGGTTACTTACAGTACGGAGGCGCTTCCCCCGCTCCCCGAGCATCCAACGACGCCTAGGGAAGGCGGCGATAGTGATGCCATTGTGGCTGTGTCTGCTCCTTCCCCCGCGCAAAATTACTTCATAGAAGACGGTGAGGATACCGACGAGCACGCCCCCATTCTCACGGCGGCAACTGCGTTCGAGCTTCAGAAAGCACGCTATGGGCGACTTCAGGTTATTCCCGGGCTGATGGGTTGGTTCGCCGCAATGGGTGTTTTGCAGTTTTTGCTCTGGGTTACGGCAACCGTGGTCGAGGCTAATCACGGAGCCCCCTACGATTCCATGGCTCCTATTGTGCGCGGGTTATTCTCGGGGAACGATGCGCTCGCTCTCTGGCAGGGTATCGGAACCGGTGCCGCGTACCTGGTGGCGTACTGCATCGGCGGGTATGTGGCTGGTCGCATGGCGCGGTTCTCCAGCGCAAAGCAGGGCATTTCGGTGTGGCTGTGGCAGGTCATGATCATGTTTGCGGCAAGTCTGCTCACCTATTTCACGCCCCAGGTTTTCCAGGGAGGCTCCGCAAACCTTTCCGTGCAGTGGTATATGCAGCACGGTACGGCAAGCGCTATTCTTTCGGTTGCGTTGGTTCTCTGCATCACCTTCATCGCCTCAGTTCTGGGCGGCCTGATGGGCGGCATCTATCACCGTCGTGTGGAGCGCTACGCACAAAACTATGTGGACCAGGAGTTATAACGTTTCAGGCATATAACCCATAGGGAATATAGTGATTGGGGCAGGGTTTCGTGACGACATGAGAACCCTGCCCCCATTTTTGTGTGCACGATATGGCTATATGCCAACTCGGGAATATTCCAGAAACAGAATATGTGTGGTTTCAAGACCCAAAAAATACACCAGGGCGCCGAAGGATTCGTGTCTCCTTCGGCGCCCTTGAGCGTTACTGCACTTGTAAGCGCTACATATCCAGAAGCATGGCGGGTTCTTCGAGAATTGCGGCAACATCCGCCATGAAACGCGCCGAGAGGTCGCCGTCTACCACGCGATGATCGAAAGAACCGCCCAGTGTGGTGACCCAGCGCGGAATAACCTCACCATCAACCACCCAGGGCTTTTGCTTAATCGTGCCGAAGGCAACGATCGCCACCTCGCCGGGGTTGATAATCGGGGTGCCCGTATCGATGCCAAGCGAACCGATATTCGTAATCGTCAGGGTTCCGTTTGCCATCTCGGCGGGCTGGGTCTTCCCCTCACGGGCGCGAGTCGTCAGGTTATTCAAGGCGATCGCGAGCTCGCGCAGAGAGAGCTCTTGCGCATCCTTGATATTCGGCACCATCAGCCCGCGCGGGGTCGCCGCCGCAATGCCCAAGTTCATAAAGCGCTTGATCTGAATCTCGCTGTCCGTCCACGTAGCGTTCACCTGGGGGTTCCGTTCGGCCGCCCATATCACGGCGGCGGCAAGCACCAGCAGCGGAGTTACCTTCACACCCTCGAAGTGGCGGGACTTCTTCAAACGCTTGATAAATTCCATGGTGCGCGAGGCATCGACGTCCACGAAAATCGACACGTGCGGGGCGCTAAACGCCGAAGAAACCATAGCCTTCGCGGTTGCCTTGCGCACCCCGCGCACCGGAATGTGCTGCATGCGGTCGCCCTGTGCGGACGGGGACTGCCAGAAACGCTGGCTCGTGGACTCCTGCACATCGTTAAGATGCGCCACATAGTTCAACAGGTCTTGTTTCGTCACCTGCCCGCGCGAGCCGGTGGCGGTCACGTTTGCCAGATCGACGCCCAGCTCTTTTGCTGCCAAACGCACGGGCGGCGCCGCCAGCGACGGACGATGCGGCACCGGCTCCTGCGTCGGCTGTGCGGTTACGACGGATACCTCAGCCCCGCCCTGGAAACGCTGCACCACCGTATTGAACGGGCTGTTCTCTACGAATTTGGAGGCGCGCTCGGCAAGCTCGCTGAAAAGACCCTGATTGCGCGGCTCGGGTGACGAGGGGGTATGCGCCACCGGCATCTCCTGAGCGGGCGAAACCTGGGCCTGCGGCGCGGCGTTCTGGGCCCTTGCGGATGCGGGGCGCTTGCGGGCACGGCGCTTCACCGAATCGGCCTTGGGTCCCGAACCCACGAGTGCCTGGTTACCGCTCTCGCCCTCATCGGCAGATGCGGTGGGCGCATCCTGCGGTTCGTCTGCGGTGGATGCGGCACTGCCGGAGATCGCGATAATGGGTGTCCCAACTTCGATCGTCTCGCCCTCGCTCACCAGAATCTTCTCCACGGTGCCGGTGTAGGGCGAGGGCAGTTCCACAACGGATTTGGCGGTCTCGATTTCGACGAGAACATCGTTGATGCTGACCTCGCTGCCAACACTGACTTTCCAGGTGAGGATCTCAGCCTCGGTAAGACCCTCACCCACATCTGGGAGATTAAAAATCTGGGACATTTTATGCCTTTCGCTAGGGAATATAGCCTATCGGGAATATTCTTCGCGGGTTATATAAGGAATATGGAATATACGGTTTAGTATTCAAATGAGCGATCGACGGCTTCAAGAATACGGTCAATATCGGGCACGTATTCGTCCTCCGTGCGTGGTACCGGGTACGGCATATAGTAGCCGCCCACGCGCAGCACCGGGGCCTGCAGGCTGTAGAAGCAGCGCTCAGTGATCGCGGCGGCGAGTTCGCCGCCCATGCCCCCGAAGGTCGGCGCTTCGTGGGCAACAATCAGGCGCCCGGTCTTCACCACGGATGCGGCGACGGTGGGTACATCCATCGGGGAGATCGACCGCAGGTCAATGACTTCGATCGAGCGTCCGTCTTCGACGGCGGCCTCTGCGGCGGCAAGCGCTACCGGCACCAGCGGGCCGTATGCCACGATGGTCGCGTCTGTGCCTTCGCGCACCACCTGCGCCTGGAACGGGTCAAAGTCGGTGTCTGCAAAGTTCACCTCGCCCTTGAGCCAGTAGCGGCGTTTGGGTTCGAAAATAATCACCGGGTCGTCGCATTCAATGGATTTGCGGGTCATCCAGTAGGCGTCATGCGGTGAGGACGGTGTTACGATGCGCAGCCCGGCGGTGTGCGCGAACAGCGCCTCGGGCGATTCCGAGTGATGCTCGACCGCCCCGATCACGCCGCCGTAGGGAATACGTATCGTAACAGGAACAATATATTTTTTGTCGCTGCGGTTGTGGATTTTGGCGAGTTGTGTGGTGATCTGGTTGTAGGCGGGGAAGACGAACCCGTCGAACTGAATCTCGGCTACGGGCCGATAGCCGCGCATCGCCATGCCGATAGAAGTGCCCACAATACCGGCCTCTCCGAGGGGAGAATCCATCACGCGCTTCTGCCCGTGCTTCGCCAGAAGCCCTTCGGTTACGCGGTATACGCCGCCGAGTTTGCCGATATCTTCGCCGATCAGCACGACTTTGCGGTTATCTGCCATTGCGTCGTCGAGGCCGCGAGTGATCGCTTTCGCCAGGGTCAGGCGCTCAACCTGTGCATTCTGCTCGCTCATTCTTAGTCCTCCTCGAAACCTGCGACGTAGTTGCGGTAGAACTCGCGTTCTTCTTCTACCTGAAGGTGTTCTTCGGCGTAGGCGCGGTCGAAGAACCGGTCGAATTCATAGGGTTCGGAGGCAATCGCCGCCTCGCGCACCCCGTTGGCAAGTTCTTGTGCTTCTTCGGCGAGTTTTTCGAAGAAGGCATCATCTGCGTGCCCGTTCTCGCGCAGATATTTTTCCAGGCGAATCAGCGGGTCTGCGTTCAGACGCTGCTGGAGTTCTTCGTCGTCACGGTATTTGGTGGGGTCATCGGCGGTGGTATGCGGGCCCAGGCGGTATGTTTCCGCCTCGATCAGCACGGGGCCTTCGCCGCGGCGGATTTTATCAAGCGCGTAGCGGGTGACGGCGAGGGTGCCGAGCGCATCGTTGCCGTCAACGCGCAGTCCTTCAAAGCCGTAGCCTTGGGCGCGGGTTGAGATGGGCACACGCGACTGCACGTCGAAGGGTACCGAAATAGCCCAGCGGTTGTTTTGCACGAAGAAGAGTACGGGGGCATCGTAGGATGCGGCAAAGGCCATGGCCTCGTGAGCTTCGCCTTCGGTGGAGGAACCGTCGCCAAAGTAGACGCCGACGGCGGGTTTCACGGTGTCGTTATCGGGGTTGGTAGCCTGCCCTTGGCCTGTCTGCAGCTGCCCGGTTTCCGCCGCAATATCGGCATCAAAGTTCAGTCCCATGGCGTAGCCGACTGCGTGCGGAATCTGTGCGGCAAGCACTTTGGTGTAGACGTGGAAGTTATGTTTTTTAGGGTCCCACCCGTGGGTGTGTGAACCGCGGAAAACCGTGATGAGTTCGCGGAAATCTACGCCGCGGGCAAAGGCGACCGCGTGTTCACGGTAGGAGGGAAAAATATAGTCGTTGGGGGCGAATGCCAGTGCGGAGCCGACCTGTGCCGCTTCTTGCCCGCGGCTGGGCACCCACAGAGCCATTTGCCCTTGCCTCTGAAGTGCCGTTCCTTCGTCGTCGATGCGGCGGGTGATGTACATCAGGCGGTAGGCCTCGCGAAGCTGTTCTGCGTCTACGTCCTGCACATAAGAGCTGAAGGTGGGGTTCTCGTGTACCTTGCCGTTCTCATCCATCAGCTGGATGCGTTCGGGTACTCCCGGATATTTTTCGTTCTCGTGCATCAATCCTCCACGCAGATACGAGCTGTCCTTCACGCCGAGCGCACGCAGAGAGTTTCGGCACGCGGGGCGGAAGGCTTGGGCATATTTCCTCTTATTTTACTCGCTTAAGAACGAAGTGAAGGTTTATTGTGCGGTTTTCTATGCTTTCCTTCTGGCGTAATGCACCGTTTCTGTGTGCATGTTGGTTCGCGGAATACTTACGTGAGCGAGGAGCATTCTAAGTGTTGTCGCCGAGAGTCCACACGGTCTCTTCCCGAGCCCTCGGCGACATAGCTCAACCCCGCGAGTTGAGGGAGTTTAGACTCTGTGCGGGAACTGCTCGCAGATGCTGATGAAGCGGTCATTTGCCTCATCTTCGCCGATGCTCACCCGCACGCCCTCGGAGTCGAAAGCGCGCACCGCTAGGGCGTTAGCGCGCGCCAGTTCGGTAAATTCTGCGGTGTGTTCTCCCAGAGGAAGCCACACGAAGTTGGCGTAGGTTTGCGGAATGTTGTACCCCAGCTCGTGCAGCCGGGCGGCCACGCGCTCACGCTCAGTCACCAGGTGTTGTACACGTTCCATCACCTGATCTTCATGTTCTATGGAGGCGACGGCGGCGGCCTCTGCCACGGCGGTGACGGCGAAGGTTGTGGCGCTCACCCGCAAATACTGGGTCAGCTGCGGATGCGATACCGAGTACCCCACGCGAAGCCCCGCAAGTCCCTGTGCTTTTGAGAAGGTTCTGAGCACGATCACGTTCGGGTATTCACGGTACAGGCGCAGACCGTCCAGCGGTGCATCTTCCCCGTCGGGTACGGGTGATACCGTGCAGAACTCGAAATATGCTTCGTCGAGCACCACCACAATATGAGGCGGCACCTGCGCTAGGAACTCGCGGATTTGTTTTTCGGTGACGGCGGGCCCGGTGGGGTTGTTAGGGGTGCACACCAAGATCACGCGGGTGCGGTCGGTGATCGCATCGAGCATTCCCTGCAGATCGTGGGCACCGTTGGGCAGGTTTGGAATCTGCACGCTTTTTGCGCCCAGCAGCCCCACCAGAATGGGGTATGCCTCAAAGGAACGCCAGGCGTATATGACTTCGTCCTGCACGCCGTCGGCATCGACTCCGGCAAACGCTTTGAGAATCTGGTTGAGTGCACCCAGGCTTCCGGCGCCGGTCACGATGTTCTCAGCATCCAGGTCGAACCGCTTGGCGAGCGCTTCACGCAGCTTCGTTGAGAGCGGGTCTGGGTAGCGGTGTACCGCATCGAAGGTACTGAGAATTTCGGCGACCTTGGGTACGGGTCCGAGAGGGTTCTCGTTGGAAGATAGTTTGTACTGGGTTAGCCCGGCAACCTGCGGCGCGGGTTTTCCTGCTACATAGGCCGGAAGGTTCGCAAAAATATGGCGCGGGGGAATCGGTGATGTCTGCGGTTGGTGTGATTCACTCATATCCACAGTATAGTGCTCGCTCTCCTCCCCGCCCCGGATTTTTGCGCTAGGTCACGCGGGTTTCTGCCGATCGGGCGCGGTTGCGTTTATGCCGGTGCGCCCAGGAGCCTGGGGTCGTGTGAGGTGCGCATCTTAGGATCTGGGGTGTTGGTCGGCATACGGCTGCCGGTATCGGCAGGGGTTACGGTCTCACCATCGGGCTGCAGCTGATTCTGCGGTATGTGCAGGTGCGGTGCCTCGGTGGGGTTGCCCAGCAGGTGCTCCCCCAGCGGCGGCAGGTATCCTTCCTGTGTTTTCAGGTCAAGGTTCGGCAACAGGTTTTCACCTCCGCCCGTGCCGTGAGGTATGTCAAGCTTGGGCAGGTGCAGGTCATCCAGCAGGCGCGGCGCATAATACGGTTCGGCGTGGGAGCCCGCCCCGGAAGGTATGATCCCTTCCCCTTGATGGCTGTACGGCATGGGTTTCGGCCCCGATATGTTCTCCAGCGACTCGGGAGCATGCCATGCTGCAGGTGAGTGTTGGGTATCTGCGGTACCGGGGTTCTGCACCGGTGCGGGCAGTCCCGAAATCTTCGGGTCCGTGTAATCGACGGGCTTTCGTGGATCAAGCGCATCCATACTGGGTTTCAAAAAATCGGGTGTCCATGACCGTGCCTTATCTTGAGCCAAGTCAATCCCCATATTTCCAGCTACTTGAGGATTTACACCACGCTCATTTGATAATGTTGCGGCTCCGCTCTCCCATAACGAAGGTCCTCCCTCAGAGGTAGCGTTATAGACATTTCCGCCTTCGTAGGTGTAGTTACCTTGAGGGATAGCCGCCATAGGTTTCTGCGCATTAGTATTCCGTTCTAATGATTCACGATAAAACCTCATATCGTGAGTCATTTCATGTGGTTTAGGATCTCCGCCCTGGCGAAAACTTCTGCGATCAGTAATCACGGTCGAGTCACCTGGGCGTTCCTTCCACGTCTGACCGCTGATGATTGCGGGGATAGGATCGCCTTTGTCTTTGGTTTGATGCACGCGGAAGGTCTTATTTCCTCGGTCTGGTAAAGCTTGTACGGGGCCGCCGAAAGTGTATACATCGCTCACGTGGTAGCGTGAGGCAAATTCGTTGTTATTGGCGGCGTTATAGGCGATAGCCGCACCTTGGGAATGTCCTACGAGAATCACATCATCGGCTGAGGTTACGCCTTGGTCTCTTAGCGCACGGTCTAGGGCACGCATCATGATATGGCTGTCTTGTATAGAAGCGTTCGGAGTATCGGCGCCTATTTGCAGGGTGCCTTGGATACCGTCGGGTTCGCCAGGTTTATTGGAAAAGTCCGTCCCCGGGATATAGGCGTATACAATTTTGCGCCCGGTTTGGGGGTCTCGGTATACCTGTACCTCAATCCCCGAATAACCGTGTCCGTCTTTATCTTCGCCTTCGTATTTTTTCGAGAGGTCTCCCTTGCTCACGCGCTCCATATTCTGGGCGATCTCGGCGCGGGTGCGGGGCATTTTATCCGTCGGTTCTGCCTTATCACGATGCCAGTTCTTGAGTTCACCGCGGTTCTTGTTGTCCTGTTCTTTCTTCCCGAGCCACGGCATTTTCCCATTCGCAATTCGTTCGGCTATCTCACGGGGAATACCCATTTTTTCGAGTTTTCGAGCTATACGTCTGCGCGCCATCTCCGGGTTGGCGCGCATATCCTGGTAGGCGGTCGCCCCGAAGAGGGTAATCGCCGTCAGTGCGGAAAAGCCCATAATATAGGGGTTGCCGCTGCGCATACCCCACCCGAAAATGCTCTCTGCGGCGCTATATCCAAGCTCGTACTTTTCCCAGGACCACATGTCGTTGAAGGCGCCTTGCGGATGCATGATCGCGTTGCGCATCCACTCTTCCTGCGACATGCCGTTAGGCATCTTCCCGTCCTGAGTGAGCCCGATGCGGTTGAACAGTCCCTTCGCGGCTTCTTCTGCCTGATGGTAGCCCTTCGAGCAGGTGTCTATTGCGCTGGCGGTTGCCTCTAGCTTAACGGCTCGTTCCCCCAACGTCGCCGCGGCAGAGGTGGTCATGACCGAGGCTTGCCGCCCGTGCTCGTTGGTGCCGAGAAAAAGCATAAGCTGCGCCGCGATACCGCCCAGCGGCAGGGGTAATGACCCGCAGTCGCCGCCTAGCTGGTGTACATTCTGTGCGAGCTGCGGTAGCTCTTCCAGCAGAACGCTAATGGTTTTATCGTCCCCACCGGCTGCTATTT
Organism: Rothia sp. HMSC08A08; assembly: GCF_001808385.1. Lineage (NCBI taxonomy): Bacteria > Bacillati > Actinomycetota > Actinomycetes > Micrococcales > Micrococcaceae > Rothia > Rothia sp. HMSC08A08. The sequence continues at coordinate 10,715 of NZ_KV793061.1, read as the reverse complement.
GTTGTCCCGGAGTGTTCATCGTGAGTCCTTCCCTGTTATCTAGCGATTAGTGAATGCCCGAGCTCTGCAAGAGCCCGGTGGGAACCTGCGAATAATTGAGTAACTGATCCAAAGCATGCTGAGCGTTTAGCGCACCGGAGGATTTGATGATGTCTGAGGGGTTCAGGTTGTCGAGGGTATCGGCGGTGGTGTTCAGCAGGCCTTTGAGCATTCCGTCTAATCCGGCGGCGGCACCCAAAATAGTGTTTGCTTGGGATTCCAAGGCTGCGGCAACTTCTTCGCCAGCGCGGCGGGCATCCTCGGCTGCGTGCTGTACCTGCTGGTGAGTTTCGGTCAGGCTTTTTTCGTGCTGTTCTAATGCGTTTCGATAGGCTCTCCCGGCCGAGGATTTCCAGTGTTCGGCACGCATACCGTGGGCTTTGTGAAGCATCGTCTGAATACTCGCAGCATGCTGTTCTAAGCTGGCGGCGAGTTCCTGACCCTTACTGCGCGCCTGCCCCGCTAGTCCTTGCAAAGACGCCGCAAAACTGGTTGCGGCGCTGGTACCGATCCCCATGTCACCGGCGGCACGCAGAATATCTGCGGACGTGGGCGGATGCGCGCCCGGGGGAATATCGCCGGTATGCGGCTGGGGCGTTGGTGCGGGTGCGATGGCTGTCATGTCTTCCTCGTTAGCTCTTTGTGTACGGCGGGCGGCTCCCGGTGTGCGGCCGCACGGGTACGCCTGAGTACCCGTGCGCGTGACCGATGCTGTACCTGTTTACCTTCACCCTAGAAGGCTCGGCACAGGTTAATACCCGCTCTCTCGTTGCCCTGTGGATAACCTGCCGTAGTGGGACACTTTCGCTGATTATCCACAGGCTATTTCTTTCGATTTCGTTGGATGCGCGCACTCGCATGACCGAATATGACATGGGCCCGCACAAGCGTGGCAGAGCGCGCATCCCATAAATAACGCCTTAGTCGAATCACAGGAAGACACCCAAAATTCCCGAGACGCTGTGCTCAAGACAGACACGGCGCCCCAGCCGCCATAGAAGACACCCAATCTGACCTTTTACGCCAAAACGTGCGAAGATAGAGGTATGTCTCACCCTGAAAACACGCTCCTGCCCTCGGGAAGAATCGACCTGGGCACCAGTAATCTTGCGCTCGGTCCTCTCGATGGGCGTTACGCCCCTGTGACCGCGCCGTTAACGAACTACCTCTCCGAAGCCGCGCTGAACCGCGACCGCATTCACGTAGAAGTCGAATGGTTCATATACCTGTGCGAGCATGCCGTTCTTCCCGGGCTCACGCCGCTCACCGATGAGCAGAAGTCCGGTTTACGCGCTATCGTGACCGAGTTCAACGCCGATTCCGTCACCGAACTCGCCGAGATTGAGGCGGTCACTGTTCACGATGTGAAGGCCGTCGAGTACTATATCGGTCGCCGCCTTGAAGCGCTGGGGCTGGGGCATCTGGTGCCGCTCGTGCATTTTGGGTGCACCTCCGAAGACATCAATAACCTCTCCTATGCCCTGGGTATTAAGGACGCGGTCGAGAATGTATGGCTTCCCGCCGCCCGCGATCTGGTGCAGGTTTTGCTGGATCTCGCAGAGACCGGCAGGGATGTTCCGATGCTCTCTCGCACGCACGGCCAACCCGCAACACCCACCACGCTGGGCAAGGAAATGGCTGTGCTGGCGTACCGTTTGAAACGCCAGATTTCCCATGTTGCCGCCACCGAATTTTTGGGCAAGATTAACGGCGCGACGGGCACCTATGCGGCGCATTACGCCTCGGTTCCGGGGGCTGACTGGCAGGCTATTTCGCGGGGTTTCGTGGAGCATCTGGGGCTTAGCTGGAACCCGCTGACCACACAGATCGAATCGCATGACTGGCAGGCGGAGCTGTACTCTGATGTGGCGCATTTCAACCGTGTGCTGCATAATCTGTGCACCGATGTGTGGAGCTATATTTCGATTGGCTTCTTCCGCCAGATTCCGGTGGCTGGTGCTACGGGCTCGTCGACGATGCCGCATAAGGTGAACCCGATCCGCTTCGAGAATGCGGAAGCTAATCTTGAACTCTCCAATGCGATCTTCGATTCGCTGGCATCCACGCTGGTGACTTCGCGTTGGCAGCGTGATTTGACCGATTCTTCGGCGCAGCGCAATATTGGCGTGGCATTTGGGCATTCGGTGCTGGCGATTTCCAATGTGATTAAGGGTCTGCAGCGCCTCGATATTGCCGCCGACGTTATTGCCGCCGATCTGGAGTCCAATTGGGAGGTTCTGGCGGAGGCCATTCAAATGGTTATGCGCGCGGAGGCAATCGCGGGCACCCCCGGCATGGAGAACCCCTATGAGCGTCTGAAGGAGCTGACGCGCGGTCATCGGGTGGATGCGGTGCGCCTCAAAGAATTTGTGGGCACTTTGGGCCTGTCGGCCGAGGCGCAGGAGCGGCTGTCGAACTTGACCCCGCATACGTACAACGGCATCGCCGCGCAGCTGGTGGATCACGCGAAGGATGCGCAGGGCTAAACTCCTTCAATCCTTATCGCCCACTCTCTACGTCCTAAAAAAGGCTCTTTATTCACATAAAGCGGTTTTTCCAATGCTTTATGTGAATAAAGAGCCTTTTTATGGTTCTGACAGGGGCTATAGAACACCCATTATTCGCCAGTTTTCCACCTCAACACAAAAAGTTGTTAGATTAAGGATGCTCTAATCTAACAACTTTTCGCACTTTGACGGAAAACTGTTAGATTAGCACCCCGCTAATCTAACATCAACTACTCCACCTACAGAAATTCAGCAGATTACCGCCCCTGATGAACCATAACGTACCTTGTGGAACGACCCTGTCCTTCCTGCCTTAGAGTACCTTCATCGACTAGAGCGTCTAAAGCCCTTTTGGCGGTACCGCGGGCTATATGCGTCAGCTCCATCAAATCTCCCGTTGTGATTGCACCGGTGAGGTCGCACCACGCCCGAATCACATCGTGCATAGCCTGCGCGGATCGTGACAGATAGGGCAGCACATAGTGGTCGTTCTCGCCCCGAGCATTCTGAGCAAGATTAAGCGCACCTTCACCCAGAACCCACACCTGTTGCTCTTTAAGACGGGCTACCAGCGGAACACCCTCAATAACGGTCTGTTCGGCAGCCCGCAGCGTGAGCGCCGCTGATTCTTCAGAAGATTGCAGCCGTTCGGCCAAAGTTTTCAATGTGATAAAAGGGTGCTGTATCAAATAGCTGAGAATAATAGCGATTCCCACGTCTTTCTGACGTGCGGTAGGAACAATCGCTGATACGACCTCTAGTACAGGCAGTACTGGTGTTCCTCCCACGAGCGTGCATTCAATATGCGGACCCGCCACTTCCGCGAAGATAGGGGGCAGATGCCCAAGAACCATCATGGACTGGTACATCCGATCAACCCCCACTCCCTGTTTCTCCACAAGGGTCAGGGCACGGAATAGGTCGGCGAGCGCGGGGTATCGTGCAGAACGATTGCTGAGCACATTATCCGCAGTAACTCCACCGTAAAATCCGCCTGGGCTTCGCACCACGAGGGTATTATCGAGTGTAATCCAGCGGATATCGGTAGGTTCAGAGCTGTTCCAGTCGCGGTGAATAATGCCGTTGAGAATAGCCTCGCGCACAGCGTTTTCGGGAACCTGCCGGACTGCGCGGTGCGCAAACCCGGTGGGAAGCGTAATTTGTGTATTTACGTTTTGCAGAGCCTGCTCGATCTGCCGTATTTGTTCCAGCAGCGGCAGGTCAGCGTCGGGTCGCACAGTATTGAGGATTGACCCGGCGGGAACGTCGAAGATAGTGAGTTCAAGTAGGGTTCGGGATGCGGGGCACAGGGTGAGCGCGGCGGCTTGCGAGAGCTTTCCATCGGAACGCAGCGCGCCCAAACGCTGCAAGACCTCGCGGTCCGTGAGGGCTGTATCGGCTCCGAGCAGGGCGCGCACATAGTTCATGGTGGAGCGTGGAATATCTTCAACCGTGTAGCGGGTGCTTTGAGCCATTTCGTCGTATTCCCGCATATTTTCACGGTGTTCCCACCAAAGGGAGCGGTCAATAGGCTTGCAGTGATCCCCAACGCGCCACCGCAGCTTATTACCGGTATCATACACAGGCTCTTTGGCCTGGGGTACGTAGAGAACCAGCACGCGCAGACCCTGGGCTCCGCCAAGGTGGTGTTCCACAATATCGGGGGCGACCTGTACCGCCTCATCAATACGCTGGCGCAGCCATTCAGTATCAAGCTCGGTGCCCAGTACCGTTCCATGACTGTCTTCAACGCCTAGGATCAGGGCGCCTCCGCCGGGTGTATTGGCAAAGCACGCGACTTCATCTGCAAGTTTTGATGCTGCTTCAGCGTTACGTGTTTCGCCAGGCAGAAGAATACCACCAGCGCCTCGGCGTCCTGCTTCCTCTTTGAAATCTATGGATGCGCTCTCTCGATTCGCGTGAAGCTGCCCGTCTCGATACGAAGCAAGGATTTCGGCGACCTGTTTTTCAAGGTCTCGCCTGCGTTCTGAAAGTATCATGCCGTCTCCACAACAGTAGGTTTCAGGGCGGTTGAAGTGTTCTTCTTGACCAACGTCACCACCAAGTCTACCTAAAAACACAAAAAGTTGTTAGATTAAGGATGCTTTAATCTAACAACTTTTCGCACTTTGACGGAAAACTGTTAGATTAGCATGCTGCTAATCTAACAACATCCCGTGTACGTCTCGTGGAAACCGCGGCAAAACGGGCGCTCTTACCCGCGAAATACCGGCAGGCAGGGGCAAGGGGCTAGTTTCTTCTAGTTCTCCATCGTCTTGCGATGCTGCGCGCCAGGATTTTGCAGCCCGTGAGCGTGCGCATCGTGGTTCTTCGTATCGGCCTTGGTGCGCTTGAACTTACTGGTCAGTGCTCGCGTAACCTTGGGTCCGTGAGAGTTTTTCTGCTCGTCAGACGTAAACTTGGGGGCGCGCGGAGTAAGCATCAGCTCAGCTGGGAAAAACGCGGGAGCATCACCAAACGCATTACGGGCGCTCTTAACCACGTCACGCCCCAGCGCCAAGTTTGCGCCACCGCCGACCACCGCACCCACGCCGAACGGCAGGGCACGCCCCAGCAGGGCTCCGCTCTGGCGGGTCAAGAAACGCTTGATAAACATATTGCGAATCGTGCGTTCCACACTAAAAGTCTTGCCCGCCGACTTACCGCCCAGCAGCATGCCCCACCGATTGGAAACGCCGCTCGCCTTCCCGGTCTGCAGCAGCACGGTGTTCATCAGCTGTGAGCCTTCCTCACCAAGCATAATCGCCATCACCATCGAACGTGCAACCTCGGGGTTTTCCACGTGCACGCCGTGTAGCTCAGCCACCGCCTGCGCGAATAGCGCGGTCCTCTCCAGGTACCCGCCGACCGCGAGCGCCGAAAGGCTCATCGAGGTCACAGTTCCGATTCCGGGCACGAAGGCGGATGCGCCCGTTACCCCACCGATTGCGGTCACGTCACGCAGATAGTTGCGTTCAAGGCGCCGCAGAATCTTTTCGGGGGTTTCATCCGGATGCCCCGACCGCAAACTTTTCACCATCGACAGCGCCAAGGGGCGCTGAACGCGCAGAACGGTATCAAGCGTTTTGGTAAGTGCCGGGCGGGGATTGCCGTTATCGTCAAAAAGGGACTTTTTCGGGTTTAGCATAATGCCAGTAAAGCACGTTTTGACTCAAAGTAGGTACCGCATCCTGCAGAAACGGCGCTTATTCCGCCCAGCGAGTATTCCGCCGCATTCATAACACATCCTGACCTGGATTTTAGTGCGTCAAGCACTACTTTCCCCTGCTCTACCTGTGCACACTATGCATGACATCGATATTGCCCACCAACCCTTCGGTACGGTATATAAGCCCAAGCCCAGAGCTGGTATCTCAATGCGGCACAGTTCTTTCTGTTGTTTACCTTCGGCAGATTTTATGATGGAGTAAATTTCACGGTATGACGTTTTAGTTCGGCTTTTCGCCCCGAGGGCTTAGAATTGAGCTAGGTTACACAACACACTCGTTCACTCAGGCGCTCCGACGCGTCTTCTGCGGTGTTCAGCAATGGCACTAACACCGGCCTTCACATAGTAAGGAACCTATATGTCTGCTCCTGCTTCGGCGCGCTCGCCACTGGCGACTCAGGGCCTCGGTATGGCGTATGCTATCGGCGCCATCATTTCGGCACAGTTCGGTTCTGCGCTCGCTAAGACGATGATGGGCGATCTGGGCGCGTGGGGTGTGGTGGCGCTGCGCATGATCACCTCATCGCTTCTGCTGTATCTCTTTTTCCGCCCACAAGTTCGTCAATGGACGCGCCCGCAGTGGCTTGCTGTGATCGTCTTGGGGGTTGCCCTTTTCGGTGCAAACGCCTTCTTCTATGTGGCAATTCAGCAGGTTCCATTGGCGATCGCGGTGGCTATCGAGTTTATGGGTCCGCTCGTGTTGGCAACGGTTCTTTCGCGAAGAAAACTCGACCTGATCTGGATTCTCCTTTCCTTTACCGGTATGGCTATTTTGACGGCAGAGTCGCAGTCAAAGCCCGAAGATTTCGCACTGATAGGTATATTTTTCGCTATTCTAACCGCCGCTTCTCGTGCCGCCTATATTCTGGCGACGGAGCGTGTGGGTGCCACAATTCCGGGGATGGGCGGTATGGTGATGGGCAATCTTGTCTCCACACTCTTAGTTATCCCGTTCCCCTTCTTCATCACAGGCAATCATTTAGGGAAAGTTATCACCGACCCCGCCTTACTGGCGCTTGGTTTTGCGATGGGACTTCTGGCATCCGCGCTTCCCGCACTGGGCGAGATTTCGGCGCTTCGCATGCTCCCCTCGAATGTATACAGCGTGGTGCTTTCGCTGGAACCTGCCGCGGCGGCGCTGGTGGGCGTTATTATTCTGCAAGAACCCACCGATGCGGTGCGCTGGATTGCAATTGCGATGCTGATTACGGCAAGTATCGGGATTACGATATCGCACGCTCGGGTGGAACGCCGGGCCCTTGAGGAAGGTACAGCGGAGACAATTACGCATTTCCTGCCTGGCGCGGTTGACAGCATCGGTGCCGACCTTGTGCAGAAGACCGGGGTGATTACCCTGCCCACCACCGAGCAGATCAAGCTCGATCGGCAAGCTAAAGAAACCCGGCCAGAAGGCTCCTCCCAAACGTAGAATATACTTCACATTTGGGGTATGCCCTAGGTTACAACAATATGCAGGTAGCGGTACCATTATTCTCACGTGGTACCGCCGCCTGTTGTCGTTGTGATCTAGGAGGTTTCTTGACCAGCCTCACCCCTCATAGTCGCCGCAAGCGCCCCAGCGTCGGCATCATCTTTGTGATCATCTCATGCCTTTCTCTGCAATTCGGCGCGGCTTTCGCGGTGCACCTTTTTCCGCTTTTTGGTCCGTGGCTCGTCACGATGCTGCGCCTGCTTCTCGCCGCGATCACGGTAGGAGCGGCGGTCTGGATTGCCGGGCGCTGGCGGGCGCATCGGGCAGGTACACAAACCGCATATATGGCAGTACCCGCAAAAACATCCGACGGATTCTTAGGCTGGTCTTCCCGCCAGTGGCGTGCCATGCTCATTTTTGGTGTCACGCTCGGGCTCATGAATGGCTTCTTCTACAATGCGCTGGCTCGCATCCCGCTCGGGCTGGCGGTGGCGGTCGAGTTTACCGGTCCGCTCGTGCTGGCCTCTATCCTCACGCGGCGTAAACGCGACCTGGTGTGGGTATTCTGCGCGGCAGCAGGCATGGCGGTACTCGGTTTCGAGGCGGTACACGGGCAGGAAACGGACCTGCTGGGCGTACTATACGCCCTGATCGCGGGCGCATTCTGGGCACTCTACATTCGCTCAAGCGCCTCAGTCGGCGAACTCGTGCCCGGTGCAAGCGGACTCGCCGTAGCAATGTCCGTGGGAGCCATCTGTGTGGTCCCCGGGGCCCTGCTTTTCCCCGGCCCCGTAGCGCTCTGGAGCGTTACGCACGATACCCAACTGGTGCTCTTCATCATCGGAACCTCCCTGCTGGCATCGGTCGTACCGTACAGCAGCGAGTTGGCAGCCCTGCGGCACCTTCCCGAACAGGTCTTCAGCGTGCTTCTCAGCCTGGAACCGGCGATTGCGGCGCTCGCGGGGTGGGCGCTGTTAGGTCAGGAAACCGGTCTGATGCGCTGGGTTGCGATTATCCTGCTGATCACGGCAAGTATCGGAATTACCCAGACAACCGGGGGTTCGGCGCCTGCGGACGAAACTTCGGATTTTTACCGGAGGAACGAACCTCCCGAGCATACCTCTCCCCTGCCGTTGCCGGAGTAAGCCACAGGATACTACGCTGCGTGCCGGGCCGGTTCTGCGACGGGCAGCGTGGGCAGCTATTGCTCGGCCAGGTACCCCAGAAAATCCCGCAGTTCTTCGGTACCCAGCGCCTCCGCCGGATGCGGTCCCCGCGCGAACAGCGCATCGGCGGTGTCTTCGTCGAGTTCGCGTGCGGTTGCGATCAGCACCAGGTTCCCCTCGTGTTCACCGCTCAGCATGGAAGAATCACACAGGCACCACACATGCTCGAACGTGTCCAATAGGGCGCGCGCCTGCCCCTGAAAGAAGGGCAGCCCGGCATCATCGCCCACGTTCACGGCGAGTACCCCGCGAGCGCTCAGAAGCTCACGCAGCTCGGCGTAGTAGTCGGCGTTGGCAAGGTGGACGGGCGCATCCATGCCCGTAAAAATATCAAGAATAATAGCGTCGATCCCGCGAAAAACGCCGTCGTCGGATGCGGCATGAGCGCCGAAAAGCGCGGGAATCTCGGGGAGCACGGCGCGCGCATCCGCAACCACGAACTCGCACCGGGTACCTGCGGGCAACGGCAGCACCTCGGTCACAAACCCCATCAGCTGTGGCTCATAATCGACGGCCACTTGCGAAGACCCCGGGCGCGTGGCCTGCACATAGCGGGCGAGCGTGAGCGCCCCGGCCCCCAGGTGAAGAGCCGTCACGGGTTCGCGCGGCGGTGCGAGTACATCCAGCACATTGGCGATGCGTCGCAGATACTCGTAAAACACGACGGTCGCATCAGCAGCATCAACATGGGATTGTTCGGCACCACCGATGTCAAGCACATAGCCGTGCTCGCTGAATCCGTCCTCAAGAATGCGACCGCGCTGACCGCTCACACTCAGGTGAACGCCCAGCGCGGCACGCTCTCGCTGTCTTTCATCCATCACGAAAGACTAGTTCAGTCCTGCGGCTTTCTTGAATTTTTTGACCATATCCTCAGCGGAGGTCGAAGAATCCACATTCTCAAGAGGCTTATCGTTCACCACAAATTGGGGGGTGCCCTTCACGCCGATCTTTTGGCCGTACTCAAAATCGCCCTTGATCAAGTCGATGGTTTTTGGATCGACCAGGTCAGTCTTGAATTTCTCCTCATCCAACCCGAGTTCCTGAGCATAGCTGAGGAGAACTCCCGCCAGATCAGTCCGGCTCACATCTTTCCAGGAATCCTGAGTTTCAAAAAGCTTATTCGCCATCTCCAGGTGCTTATCCTGAAGTTCTGCCGCCTGCACGGCCTGCGCGGCGGGTACGGCATTCTTATGGGCGGACAGCGGCATATTGCGCACGGTCACATTCATGGTGCCCTCAAGGTCCTTGGCAACCTTCTCATAGGTGGGTTCGGCCTTGGCGCAGTAGGGGCACTGGTAGTCGGTGTACAGGGTCACGGTGGGCGCACCCTGCTTGGGGGTGTTGAGGTGGTATCCAACCTCGTCACGCTCGCCAACTTTGGTGGCGGTCATTTTGGCGGAGTCACCCGAGGCCGAAGCCGAACCGGATGCGCTTGTCTCTCCCCCGGCGCTAGCGCTGCCGGAAGCATCGCCCGAGGGAGCGCTGTTTGCTGAGCCGCTTGAGCTGGCGTTAGAGCTTGAACTGCCGCTTGCGGATGCGCTTGCCCCGGAATTTGAGGTGGCGTTCGCGCATGCGGAGAATACGACTGCGAGAGCGGGTACCCCGAGTGAAAGCGCGGTACGGCGATTGAGCATAGATGTCATGAGGGTTCCTTTACCGTAAAGATAATAGATCTTCGTTTTATCCTCCCATATCTTGCGGGGGAACGCACCCCTTTCGAGTTATGGGTCATATTCGCCCTGCCCTGTAATCTCTGCTAATATTGGCGATGGTATACGCGCCATATAGCTCGTATATCGTGTGCCTCCTTAGCTCAGGGGTAGAGCATTTCCCTCGTAAAGAAAAGGTCGTGGGTTCGAATCCCACAGGGGGCTCAGCGTAACCCGTCGTCTTCTGCCAGCGGGCAGAGTGCGGCGGGTTTTGTGTTTCCCATCTACGGATTACCCTTGAAAACCCGTACAATAAGGAAAGAGTTTTACCGTTTTGTTTGCACTTCGAGAGGGGCATCATGCGTCATAAAAAACAGACCCAGCGTTTTGGGTTGGTATTCGTGCTTCTGCTGATACCGTGCTGTGCGCTGTGGTTCTTTTATCGATGGATCTTCGGTGAAGACACCATTATTGCCGTCCCCATCGTGTTGGGGGTTGTGACCTCCTATATTTGCGCCTATGCCTTTACCGGCGGCAGGACTCCGTACAACTAGCTGCTCACGACGAAGCCGTACCGTATAGAGAACACGTGAGCCGCGCATCCTGCCTCTGAGCAGGATGCGCGGCTCA
>NZ_KV793060.1:0-18559 GCF_001808385.1 Rothia sp. HMSC08A08 | reverse complement strand
GCGCCGGCGTGAGCGTGAGCAGAAAACCCAGCAGATAGTAGAAGAAACTTCTGATCCTCGGGCTGTAGTGCGGGTGCTGGCGTCGGTGCGGTTACAAGCGTCGTGGTTCATGAAAATGCTCTTATGGGTACTGCTTATCTTGATTATCTTGATGCAGCTGTCCTTCTTTGACCGTGTCCTCTCTGGTGGATCACCGGAAATACCGGTTATCTGGATCAACTTCACGTTTTTGGTTCTGGGGCTTCCTGCCACTGTGTGGGGTTTGTGGGTGTGCAGGGTCTCGTACCGGGAAATCCTGCCCGAGAAACTCATGAGGGTCAATAACCGGGGACGTAAGCAGGTGCTGCACTACTGGCAGATTGACTCTAGTTATTTCACCCTATTAGGAGATGAAAACGGGCTTTTCGAGCTCACCGACACCACAGGGGTGGTGTATCGGTTTAAACCGCATGTAGAACCGTGCCGGTATGTGGGTTCTCAGGTGGCGTTTCGGGTGGATTATGGGTATTGGGCTGATCCGAACAATACTCAGGATGCTGGAATACTTGTGCAGTATATTCGGGAAAAGTTGTGGGTGCAGCGTCTGTTGGAGGTGCCCACTGTTTCGGGGTTAGCCCACGAGGGGTACGGGGAAGGGTACAGGCCTGTTGGTGGTCCTGATTTCGGGCCTGAGTTTCGTATCAGGCAGAGTGTGTTGGGGGATTTCACGTGGGCTAAAAACTTCGTCCTCACCTAAGCCTATAGCTTTCTATACACAAGGTGCACAGCAGAAAACCCGCCGGGTCTTAGAGTTCTAAGACCCGACGGGCTTAGTTATGCGGTGGTGGAGGGATTTGAACCCTCGTTGGCTGTTACACCAAACATCATTTCGAGTGATGCACCTTCGGCCGCTCGGACACACCACCAATAGGATATGATTCTACCGCATCCGCCCCAAGGGGGCAAAAAACTCCACCCCCTTGCTCGGTTCCATCCAAGGTGCTGGGGACGCCCCTCAAATCCTTAGCGACAAGCGCATTATACCGCTTATTCTGCCTGAGGATCTTAGTTCCTCACCCAGGGGGTTAACCTTCAGTCAAGAGCGAACCCATAGCGGCTGTGCACCCCAATATCGCCTGAAAGCCGCATCCGTCAGTGCCGAATATAGCCGTCAAATACCAGCATGACCGCACGGGTGGAGTCCTCGATGCTACGCTGCACCCCGTGTATCTCCCGGTCCATCGCCAGCATAAAAGTAGCACCAAAAATAGAAAGCGCCAACGCACGTGTATCCTGGGCGGTATCGATCGTGTAGCGGCTGCGCAGGGCGCGTACCTGCGACTCTATGAAATCCAGGATTTCTTGGCGGTTGTCCACCATTGAGTCGGTCCAGGCGTCCAGCCCCTTCCACACTTCGCTCACCCAGAGCCTGGTGAACCCTCGGTGTTCGTGCAGATAGGTGAGCGCCGTGGAGATGCTTTTGCGCAGCCCTTCGCGCGGGTCGCTCTGAGCGATGGAAGCTTCGCTCATGCTCTCCACGAGCAGGTGCGTGCCGTATTGCAGAAGCCGGTCGATCATGGTTTTCTTCGACCCGAAGTTGTAGTACACGGTGCCTTTGGAGACCCCGGCGCGCTGGGCGACCTCTTCAATGCTCACGTGGGCGCTTCCCCGATGCTCCATGATCTCCATCGTGGCGGTGAAGAGTTTGCGTTGGGTTTTGCCGGTGCGGCCCGGTCGGCGTGCGGGGTTCGGCGTATCGGGCATGGGGATGGTTCCCTTCGTGGCGGTTGCTGTTCTCTCCATGCTAAGGCCCTACACCGTGATTTCGGGGATTAGTTTTTTCAGGGACCAGATGCGGTCACGGCGGGTTCCCAGGTACCCCAGCACCAGACCGACGGCACCCCACAGCAGCAGGTACATCATGATCGGCATCAGGCTGGATTCGTTGATGCCGTAGCTGAGCCTGCGCATACCGGTGACGGCGTAGCCCATGGGGAAGAAGTCGTGCATCCATCTCATGGCGTGCGGCAGAGTTTCGTAGGGCATGGTGCCGCCCGCCGTGATGAGCTGCAGGATCATGATAATTAGGGCTATGAGCTTGCCGGGCGAGCCGAAGAACACCACCACACCATGAATGAACAGGGTGAAGATCGTTGCGACGAAGCAGAGGAAGAGGAAGGCAAGCCACGGATGCGCCATCTGGAATCCGAGCCCGAATTTCACTGCCGCGAACATGAGTACTGCCTGGGCGATACCGATCAGTCCGAACGGCAGCCAGCTTCCTAGGATGATGCGCGCTGTCGGTGCCTTTGAGGCCAGTGCACGGTTGTTGAGCGGGCGCAGGGTTTGCACGAGCATCAGGCCGCCGATCCACAGGGCTAGGCACATGAAGAACGGTCCCATACCCTCGCCGTAATTACGTCCGTTGGCTAGGGAGCTGTGTTCGAGGTCCACGGGTGAGGACATGACGGAGGCTACGTCTTTTTGCTGTTCTTCGTTCAGGTTGGGGATTTGGCGGGTGCCGTTTTGCAGTCCGGTGGAGAGCTGCCCGGTTCCGTCTTTGAGCTGTCTCGTGCCGTCGGCGATTTGGCCGGTACTGCTGTTGAGTTTTCCGGTGCCATCGGCAAGCTGGGACGACCCGTCCTGCAGTGTGGTTGCGCCCTCGTGCAGTTTGTTTTGGCCGTCTACGGCTTCTTTTTCGCCATCGGCAAGCTGCTGTGCGCCGTTGTGCAGGTTTCCGGTACCGTTTTTGAGTTCGCCAGTGCCGTCGGCCAGCTGGGATGCTCCGTTATTGAGGGTGGAGGCGCCATCGGCAACTTTCCCGGTGCCGTCGGCGAGCTTAGCTGAACCGTCCGCCAGGGTGGTTGCCCCGGAATCGAGTTTGGTGATGCCGTCGCGCAGTGTTCCGGCACCCTGCGCTACCGCCGTGGCGCCGGAGTCGAGCTTATCCACCCCGTCAATCAGGGTACTGAGTTTTTGCGCTGCAGCGGATTCCCCGGTGGCCACACAGTTGTCGTTCTTGAGGGTTTGCAGCTTCACCAACACATCTGAACCGGCTTGTCCGTGCTGCGCCAGATGGTTTTTGAGTGCCTGATCGTTCGCGGATGCTACAGCCGATTTCGTCTGTTCGGAGTTGATGTTGGCGACGATCGCGTCGGCGGTTTCCTGGCTGATGGAGCCGGATTCGACGAGAGGCGCTAGTTTCTGCCGGGTATCTTCGGCAACCTTAGATACCACCGTATTTGACAGATCTGTGCCAAAATCCCCGCTTGGGGCGGAGGTGTCGATCGAGTTCAGGTTTTGGCACATGGCGGTGAGCGTTCCGGGAAGTTGACGCACCCCGTCCTGATCCAGTGCATTCTTGAGCGAATGCGTTCCGTCGGCGACCTGCTGGGCACCTTGGGCGAGGTCGTTCGCGCCTTTCTTAAGGCTGCCGGTGCCGTTTGCGAGGGCTGCGGAGCCATCCGCCAACTGGGAAGCGCCGTTATGCGTGTCAGAGGCACCGTTGGCCAGGGTTGATGATCCGTCAGCGAGCTTGACCGCACCGTCATTGACTTTTCCGGCACCCTGGTTGAGGGTACCTGCGCCGTCAGCCAACTGGGACGAACCGTCGGCGAGCTTATTTTGCCCTTCGATGAGCCTGCTGGAACCATCCACCAGCTGCTCAGACCCGTCCGCGAGCTTGACGGCACCATCGTTGAGGGTTCCGGTTCCGTCAGCGAGTTGGGTCATCGCATCGGAAAGTTTGACGGTGTTCGCGTTGATTTTGTCGGCGCCGTCGGCTGCCTCATTCATTTTGCCGTGAATGGTCGTGAAGCTTGCCAGCAGAGTGTTCGCCGTCTTATCCCCCACCTTGGAGGCCACGGAATCCCGCACGGCTGTTCCCGCCTTCGTCACGATGTTGGTGAGCACATAGTTATTGGCGTCGTTCGTGATAATTTCCAGCCCGGCGGCCTGCGGGTTAATGGGACCGGTGTTGCCTTTCTCATCGGGTTTGAACGAGCCGGTACTCACGAGCCTGGCCGAGAAGTCTTTCGGAATCACGAGCGCAAAATCATAGGTCCCGTCGCTGACGCCTTGGACGGCTTTATCACGGGTCTCTACGCTCTTCCAGTCGAAGGTTCCCGCATCCAGCAGGCTCTTTTTGACATCCGCACCGGTGTTCAGATCGTTACCGGAGGCATCTTTCGCGCCCTCGTCTTCCACCACGAGCGCGCCCACAATACCGTTCACATTCCCGTAAGCATCCCAGTTGCCGTACAGGTACAGTGAACCGTACAGCAGCGGAATACACGACATAGCAAGAAGCACCAGTACCGGAAGCACTCCGGAGGTTAGACGCTTAAGTTCGACGAGCGCAACACGAACTACACTCACAGTTACTGTTCCTTCTCTGCTGGATTCTTCGGGTTTGATAATTCTTCGAGCTGTTCTTCGTGGTCTTCGAGGAGAGACTCGGATACTTCGGATGCGTTCACCGCCGAGTCTTCCTGCGGTGACCGGACGGTCTGTACCTTCTCGCCCGGATCCTCGCTCTGTAGCGTCTCGCGATCGTTCGGGTCGCTATGATCGTCGTCGTGGTGGTCGCCGCCGAGCAGGTCATCCAGGGACGAGTCGGTTTCCTCCCGCGCAACGGTGAGGCGGATGCTCTCGGGCGCATCCTGCGGGTTTTCTTCAAGGTCTTCGTGGGCGTCACCAACCACGGCAGTTTTGCCGTCCCAGCTTTCGGAAATATGCGGAACTACGGCGATCACGGCACACGGATCGTCTTCGTTTTCGGCGAGTTCCTGCAGATACGGCAGCCACATGCGGGTGTGGTCCAGATGCCGTGACGGAGTATCAAATACCAGAAGATCGGAGCGGGTATGCGCCGCTAACGCGCTCATCAGACGGATGTTCTGCTCACCTGTAAGCTGTTCGGTCCAGAGCCTATCGAGCTCGCCTAAATCATTCTGCTCCAGCCAGTGGCTTGCTCGGGGTCGACCGAAGAACGGCAGAGAGTACGAGAGCATTTCGGAGACGTAATCATGCACGCGCATATGTACTTCGGGGGCGGTAACTTCTGGGGAATCAATAATGTCAGAGATACTGCGCAGGTGGCGCAAGCTGACGGGGCTTCGGTGATCCCAGCTGAGAGTTCCGCCGCTGAGCTTCAGCCGCCCGGTAAGGGCTAAGCTCAGGGAAGTGCGTTCAATCTGACTGTCGGCCTGTATCAGGATGACCTCGCCGCGTTCCACCGTGAAGCTGGTACGGCCGAAGAGCGCCTTATGGCGACCCCGAGCCCAAATATCGTCTGCGGTTAACATGTGTGCTGAACCTTTAAATGAATACGTGTCAGGATTCTTGGCGCGTCCCCGCGTTAAGTGGCACGCAGGACCCTGAATTACCTCATCTATCGTAGATCCGCAGAAACAGTGCACATGACCATTTTTTGACGATTTCCGATGTTATTTTTGAAATTTATGGATTATTTTTCAAAGAAAAAGCGATTTTCGTTCAAATAAGGGGGTGAGCGGTGCCGGCTCCCATCGCTCCCCCTCTCTCCCTCTATCTTCTTCCTTCCCTTCTCAGACTAAAAGACTCATGATGTGCTCAAGCACGGTTTCCTCCGTTTTATTCACATCACGAGACTTTTATGAGGGAAGACAAAGAATTTAGACAAAATACCCAGCAGTTTAGATCCCCTGCTACGGGCGGCGTGCTTCAAAAAATGTGCGCATCAGCCCGGCACATTCCTCGCGCAGCACCCCGGCGTAAACCTGCACATCAAGCCCTAAACGACGGTCACGGAGCACATCATATTGACTCCCCACCGCACCCGTTTTTTCCTCCCAAGCACCCATAACCACCGTGGGTATGCGCGCCATCAGAATCGCCCCGGCACACATGAGGCATGGTTCAACGGTCACTACGAGCGTGCACTCTTCCAAACGCCAGGTCTTAAGATGCTGTGCCGCCTGGCGAATCGCGTGGATCTCAGCGTGCCCGGTGGGGTCATGATCGTGTTCGCGACTATTGTGCCCCGAGCCGATAATTTCGCCTTCGGCATTCACCACCACCGCGCCGATAGGTATCTCACCGGCGCATGCTGCGCGCTTTCCTTCGTCGAGAGCCAGGCGCATCCAGCGTTCATGCTCAGCCAATGTCGCAATGGTACTGAGGGCTTCACCGTCACCGGCGTGAGCACCACTATTGTTGTATTCCATATCGTCTATATGTCCTTGTCAAAAGCTATATATTCCTCATGAGAAATACATATTCTCAGTGTGTCACACCCAGCGCGAAGGGGTATACAGCGGATGCTCCGCCCGCCCGCAGCCGCTGCGCCAACACGGTGATACTCCAGCGAGAATCCACAATATCGCTCACCAAAAGTACAGGTCCCGGATGCTCACGCAGCCTCTCAATTACCTCAGGCGGAATCTGGTAGGAACGCATGACATCGGCACATCGGAAAACACTGTTACCGCCGAAGAAACGCGGTTCGGCAGCCAGCTCAGCCTCGCCCAAATACACGAGTTTGCCGACATGGGCCAGCCCCTCCCCCAACGAGCGCGCTAACGTGGGACGCACCGGAGACGGTACCGTGAGTACGGTTTCGGGGCGCCCGGTTTCACCCCAGTCCCATGCCGCAAGAACCCGCACGCAGGCCTGCCCGAGGGCTTGGGGAACGGGCGTATCGAGAGGTTCCCCGGATTCGTCGGTCGCCAAAAGTTCACGCACACGGCTGCCCCACCCCACATCGCTGAGGCGTGCCAGCGCGTAACCCGGTTCGGCGCGCTCTGACACCGGAATCTTACCCTTTGGCGCGTTCTCTCCCACGAGCTCCTGTAGCCCGGTAGGCCACATGCCGCGCGGGGCTATTTCTACGCCAACCGCGTTGAGGGTTCCTTGAGCCTGCTGCACGGCGCG
This sequence comes from Rothia sp. HMSC08A08, assembly GCF_001808385.1. NCBI lineage: Bacteria > Bacillati > Actinomycetota > Actinomycetes > Micrococcales > Micrococcaceae > Rothia > Rothia sp. HMSC08A08. The sequence goes on along the minus strand of NZ_KV793060.1, from coordinate 11,668 downwards.
CTCAGAGACCTGTTCGGGGTACCAGGGGCCCGCGCACCTATCGCATTTTCCGCACGGAGCCGCCGTGGTATCGTCCAGCTCGCGTGCCAGAAAGACCATGCGGCACCCTTCGGTACTCTCGTAGGCGAGCATGGCCTCTTGCTCCCGAACGCGCGCCTGCGCCACGGCACGGTATCGCGGTGCATCGTAGCTCCAGGGAGTACCTGTGGAGTACCAGCGTGAGCCGATCTTGCGCACAGCATCCTCAACATCGAGTACTTTGAGCAGAAGCTCTAAGGTGCTTCGGCGTAACTGTACACGCGCCTCCAGCGCGGGTATAGAAAGCCCATCGGGCTCATCCGCCAGCGCCTCACACACGGCGTAGGCGTTCTGTTCGTCGGGCATGGATGCGGTCGCAAAATACTCCCAGATCGCGCGGTCTTCACGCCCGGGCAGCAGAAGCACATCCGCATGGTCGGTGCCGCGACCGGCACGGCCTACCTGCTGATAGTAGCTCACCGCCGAAGAAGGCGCCCCAAGATGCACCACAAACCCCAGATCCGGTTTGTCGAATCCCATACCGAGGGCACTCGTGGCAACAAGCGCCTTAACCCGGTTGGCTTTGAGGGCTTCTTCGGCTTCGCGGCGTTCATCGGGATCGGTTTTTCCGGTGTACGCAAGAACCTTGTGCCCGGCGGTTTGCAGCAGTCGAGCGGTGTCTTCGGCGGCGGATACTGTCAGGGTATAGATAATTCCTGAGCCCGGCAGCGTATCAAGGTGTTCAACCAGCCAGCCTAGACGCTGCGCTTCGTCGGGCAGCTGCAGCACGCCCAGCCTCAGAGAATCGCGGGTGAGCGAACCGCGCAGCACCACAACATCCTCGGGGTTGGCACCTGCGACAAGCTGTTCGGCAATATCGCGGCTTACACGTTCGTTCGCGGTTGCGGTCGTCGCGAGTACGGGAACGTTCGCATCAAGTTCACGAATAAGTGCCCCGATGCGCCGGTAATCGGGGCGAAAATCGTGCCCCCAATCGGAGATACAGTGCGCTTCATCGACCACCAGAAGACCAAGCCGCGGCTGAAGATAAGGCATCCATTCTTCACGAAATGCGGGGTTATTGAGTCGTTCGGGTCCAATGAGGAGAACGTCCAGCTCATTCGCATCAAGGCGGGCGCGTATTGCCTCCCATTCGGTCACGTTAGCGGAGTTCACCATAGCGGCACGAACCCCGGCACGTTCGGCTGCCTGCACCTGGTCGCGCATGAGCGAAAGCAGCGGGGAGATAATAAGGGCAACCCCGGAACCTTGGGCACGCATCAGAAGCGCCGAAATAAAATACACGGCAGATTTTCCCCAGCCTGTACGCTGTACCACGAGGGTGCGGCGGCGGTCGGTGACAAGCGCCTCGATAGCCTCGAACTGCCCGGGGTGAAAGCTCGCATTCGGGTTTGCGGTGAGCTTTCTGAGCAGGGCTTGGGCGTTTTCATGGAGTGTTGGCATGGGGTTCCTTTGTGAGGGGTTTCTCCCATCATGGCAGATTTCAAGGTTCCGCACATGCTGTACGGTTACCTCGTGCATACAGGTTTGGGAATACTATAACGGTCACGGAATATATGGGTACTGACTTCACTATCCTTTATATTCTTCATCGGGCATAGACGCCATGATTCCATCAGTTAGCCAAGCTCACGAGGCAGGTTCACACTCTTAATCGTTTCTCACAAAGAATCCCGGTAGAATATTGCGAGACACTTCATAGCTTCCACATATTTTTGCCTTAGTGGTCTCTCAGGCAGACCGCATAGGATTGTGTGCAAGCACCGCGCGTGCCTTGTGTTCGACTACTTCAGGATTTTTCTATGGCTTTTTTTATCCCCGTACTTCTTGCTCATCTTCCGCTGGGGCTCCTCGGTTTCAAGCTTGAAGATGTGCTGATCAGCACCGGTCCGTGGGTTCTGGTGGTTTCGGCCATCATCGTTTTTATCGAATCGGGCGTGCTGTTTCCGGTGCTTCCGGGCGACTCTTTGATCTTCGCTCTGGGTATGCTCCACGACCGCATGGGGCTGTCGCTCTGGTTAGCGTTCCCGGTTCTTATCATTGCGGCGGTAGCTGGCGGCGAGGTCGGGTATCAGCTGGGTGCCCGCTATGGCCGTAATCTTTTCAAAGACGATGCAAAAATCCTGAGCACCAAGAACCTGCACGCTGCGGAAGAATTTTTTGCTAAACGAGGCGGTTTCGCGCTTGTTGTAGGTCGCTTCGTACCGATCGTTCGTACCTTTGTTTCGCTGGCGGCGGGTATTTCTTCGTATCCCCGCCGCAGGTTCAACCTCTGGAACATCCTGGGTGCCGTCCTGTGGATTGGTTCTATTGGTATGGCAGGCGTGCTGTTGGGTGGGGTCGAGTTCATCCACAACAATATTGAGATGCTTGCGGTCATTATTGTGTTGGTTTCGGTTCTGCCCGTGACTTTTGAATACCTGCGCGGCCGTTCCAAAGCCAAGAACGAGGCAGCCGAGTAGGGGCGCCTAAATCTCAAACTTCTGCGTATGCATAAGGGGGCGGCGAATACAGTCTGTATTCGCCGCCCCCTGCTATATGCTTATATTCTTATCGAAGCATATATCCTAATGGTTATAGGGTTGGCTACCCTGTTGCTGGTAGGGATTTACGCCACTCTGATTCTGCTGGTACATACGCCAGATGCGGCTCTGAGCGGTATACTGCGTAGCATCACGCAGCACCATGAACACGATAATGGCGCCCTGCAGAACCGTTGAGAAGATTGTCATACCAATTGACACAGGGTCGTTCATCGTGGAATACGGGGAATAACTTACCGACCCTGTACCAGCACCCGCGAGGATCATAATCAGGGTAATCACACCGAATGCAGTACCAATACTACTTAAGACCAAAGCTGTAATACGCGCCCAAGTGTGCCCTTTGGCGTAAAAATAACCGATAACGACCGTAAGAGCGACTATGATGACGGCTATCAGAATGCCAACAACAATACTCGTTGTTATCAACGAGTCTGAAAAGTTGACGCTACTGTAGTTCCCATACGGAGAGTACTGGTTCTTCTGCTGTTCGAGCAGGGCATTCATCCTGTCTCGAAGGGTTACCGAGTTGTAAATACTTGATACCAGGGCATAAAGCGCATACCCAAAGATCAGGTAAATACCTGTTTTTACTACCGTGCTGGGTTCGGGTTTTTTCTCTGGAACGGGCGCATAAGCCCCTGACTGGTATGGCTGGCTATAAGGTCCTTGAGGTTGTTGGGTGTATGAGGGCTGATACTGCGGATCTTGATAATAGGGATTTTGGCTCATGATGTGTCCTGGTGACTCTTATCGTGTGTACCGGTGCTATATCTATGGCGGTCGTATGCATGCCAGCAACACTTTTATATGGTGCAAAAACGCAAAACGCTCGCCATACTTCAATGGTAGTGTACGGCGAACGTTTCTGCGCTGTTGAGGGCGCATCCGAGTGTTTATAGGCTAGTTCAAACGGTACCCATCACCATTGTCGTACCGGTTATTAGGATTCTGCGGTGCGGGGTTTGGTTGTGATTGCGGGTTCTGTGCCTGCGGGTTTTGTGCAGCCTGACCGAATCCTTGTTGAGGCTGGGATTCTGTGGGCTGTTGAACGGGCTGCGGGCCCTGATCCTGCCGGTAGTTGCGCCAGAGGCGGCTATCGCTCGTGTACCGAGCGGCATCACCACGAAGCATGAAAACCACTACCGCAATCTGCAAAATAATGCCCAATATAAGAACTATGTATACTGCAGGGCTTATAGATACCTGCTGCACCCCATCCATCTGAGATGTAACGGACTGTACCAGCGACTGGGCGAGTAGGGTGAGCAAGAAGTAGAGCAGATCACGAATGGTACCAATAATCCCCAGGACAAGGGCGGTAATGCGTGCCCACCCGTGACCCTTAGAGTAGAAGAATCCGAGGAGAATAGTAAACGCAGCAAAAATTGCACTGATGACATAGCCGAGTCCCATCGAAGAGTTTACTTCGGTCGTCTTGCCGTTCTCCGTGTGGTATGTCTGGAACCCGAAATCATCCAAACCAACGATGGCTCGCATGATCATGTACAGTGCCACGGCGTAAATCAGGTAGGTGCCGATCTTGACGACGGTAGTGGGCTCGGGTTTCTGCGTTGGCACGGGTGCGTATTGAATCGCCGGGTGCATGGGCGCGTTGGGATGCGGCGGCTGGTATGGGGGTTGTTGACCATAAGGATCTTGACTCATGGCTCCTCCTCAACAATGTTTTTTGTGGTTGGGCTGCGGAATTCTCACTTCGATTGTTGAGAGTTCCTTAAAAAAATGTTCGTCGTGCCCCCGTCTGAGGTGCACGACGAACATTGTTAGGCATGCACGAAGTGCATCAAACCTATGAAATTTTCAATCTCTAATTCAGATTGTACCCGCTATTGCCCTGATGGTCTTGGGGATTTTGCGGGTTTTGCGGCACATTATTCTGCTGAGCCTGCGGATTCTGAGGAGCTTGCGGGTCATATCCATACCCCTGCTGCTGAGCCTGCTGGGTATTATGCTGTGCAGCGGGCACCTGTCCTTCGGATGCGGGCACGGCGAGGGCGCTGGCATCGACGGGCTGATTTTCCTGCTGTTGTGCAGCTACCGCGCCGTAATATTCCCGAGCCTTCTTCATGTATTTAAGAGTGGTTGGCAGCCAGATCAGGATAATCAGAAGAACCTGGATCACGATAGAAGCTAGTTCGAGATAAACCCCAAACTTTATAGCGGAAAAGAATCCTTTGTACTTCTCTGGGAAAAGGGGATCGCTTATAATTTCGTCAAAGCTATTAACGTTATCCAGAGCCTCTGGCATTCCATTAGCATAGATCACTGTAAAGATACCGGCTACAGCAGTAAGACCGATAGCAGATCCTAGACCGCCTTTCTTCATATTTCTTGCTAGTGTAAAGAAAAGAAGGGCAATTACGATGCCAAAGATAATTCCTCGGGGGCTAGAATCAGTAATTCCAAGTTCACTTTCGCTGATGTTATATTCTTGGGCGAAATTTTTTGCCTGCGGATGTAGGTAAAGCCCCATAATAATATCGATAATCCGCAAAAGAGCCGCGATAATACCCACGATGAGAACGGCGACAACGGTTCCTCGGTACGCGGGCTTCTCAGGAAGATCTGCGGCGGGAGCGGGGGCGTTCCCATACATGGGCTGACCGGCGGGGGCGGGTTGTTGGGGGTAGCCTTGGTTTCCGGAAGGCTGAGGGTTTTGAGGCAGAGCCGGGTCAGGTCTATGCTGCTCGCTCATCGGTGGTACTCCTTTGTTCTCGGTTACCGTGTTAAACGGCTGTATTACGAGCATAGCGGAGCCTTAGTTTCAGGTCATACATTATTGACCGATGTCGTGAAATATTTTTTAATCACGCCGAGCTCAACCTGATATTTCGTCATATACGACGAATTTTTGAACACGCCCGATCTCGAATTTTATTCGGGAAAAACCCATCATCAACCGCAAACCATCGCTCCCGAATTCAGAAAAGCTGACGCGCCGCCATTGGCTCAGGAACATAGCCCGGATTTATCTTGTAAATAGGCTCCCAGAACCTATGGCTAACAGTGGGCGCATGCCTGACGGTAGGCGTTGCTCTCACGCATATACAGGGTAACGCTGGCGGGGAACATCAAAAATCCTAACAGCACCAGGTGCGTCAGTGCCGCCATGCTCAGCACCACAACTGACAAATATGACCCCGGAATATCGGGAACGGCAGGGCGCAGCCAGCTCAGAGTCAGCAGGGAGGTTCCCAAGGTCAGCAGCGCGAGTGAAACCAGCAGAGCACGCGCCAGCGCATACCCCCGAAGAATAAAAATTCCTAGAATAACGTGCAAGAAAACGTTAGCAATAGTCAGAGCGTTACCCAGAGCAAAATTTTCAAAATGCCATGATGCTGTCAGGTATATGGTGCGAAGAATAGCAATCATCATGCTGGCGCATGCGGATATCTTCACCGCACGGGGTACATAGGGGTGCTCTAAAGAGGCTCTCGGTATGGGCGAATAATTCACCATATTCTTTTCGCCCATATACCCAGAGGCCAGTGTTGTTTTGGAGTATTCAGAGCGTACAGCACTGTCATAGCTCATCGGCGGTATTCCTCCTAGAGGGCTGCGGCATTGTACGAAAGCACCTAAGGTCTTAGCTGAGTGTTACGAAGAACCTCCACAACCCTTAAAGCACACGTTACAGGTTCATCAAGTAATATGACAATATCTCTAGGTTTTTGGACTGTGTTTTAATATTGAAAAGCGTCGATTTAAGGCGCTTATAGTTTCATTATTTATCGGTCAGATACCCAGAAATAAAGGCTTTATGGACATACAAGAAATTATTTACGCGCAACGAGATCAGTTATAAAAAGGGTGCTGCAGCATATATGTTAAATATATGCCGCAGCACCTTCACGAAGTAAAACCCTTATATCCTCAGGGAGCTAAAGCTGCTGCCCTCCAGAGGAAGGCTGGTTCCCTGGTGCCTGCCCCGGATGCGGCGCGGGTGCCGGATATGCATAGGGCTGCGGCATTCCGTAGGGGCTATTGGCCTGGTTCCGCGCCCGCCGCACCGAAGTACGCTGGCGAACATACCTATTCGCGGGCGGCAGCCACATCAGAATCAGGGGCAGAAGACCCACCACCAAAATGGAGATATAGATGATGACAAGTCCGAAAGCTTGACCCCGAAGATCCACCAAATCCGTAAAATTGGCAAACTCGTTGTAGCCTACGATCGAGTCCATCAGGAAAAGCATGACTAAGAGCGTATTCAACACTGTAAAAACCGTCAGAACAATACGCGCCCAGTTGTATCCCAGGAAAATAAAAATTCCGAAAAAAATGTAGATGATGCTGAAGAAGATACCAAAAACAAAACGGCCTACTAGACCGACCTGCATATCTCGAAGTTCATAAAATTCCGGTTTAGCAATGAACTGTTGATAAGCGCTCTCCCCCAACGATTGACGGAGCGCTTCTATCAGGGTGTTCACCATAGAGGCCATAACGCCGTATTCGATGACGCGCAAGATGGGCATCAAGATCGCCAGGATGAGGACAGACAGCAGCAGAATCGACATTTTCGGTTTTACGGCTGATTCCGGCGGCGTGGAAGGTGACGGCGCCGCCTGATGCACCGGATTCTGCATATAAGGCTGCGAGATCTGTGAGTTTACGGGCTGGTTCTGCCCATACTGATTCTGCGGCTGGTTTGGGTATGCACCCGATGTCTGTGGAGCTTGCGGCAGCTGGGGGTCTGGGCCGGTTGGCCTGGGGTATTCATTCATCGACAATAGTCCTTACGGTTATAACGGGGGGGTGAAGCACCGCTTTGGGCTTCCTTTCGAGAATAGCGGAAAGTACTCACGCTACCTAGCATTCGGGCTTATTTAATGACAACCAGGCTATGAGCTTGTACCTTTAGCCTGCTCTTTCGAGGCTGATTCCGTCTGAGCCGCCGACTGAGCGATGTAACGCTTACTACCCGCCTCAAGCGCCTTTTTAGCTTTCCAGTAGGCTTTAGTATTCCGCATATACACATTCACGGGCGGCATCCACACGAGAACAACCAGGCAGATGTTCGTCAGGAAAAGTAGCATATATATGGCCACCAGAGCCCCTAAATACCCCTGCGCATTCGCAAAAGCCGGCGCCTCTGGGTTAGACATCGTATAAGCCTGCCCCAAAGCGCTCATACCGCTCATTAGCATGCCCAAGGAAGCAAGAATAGTCAGCAGAATGCGACCCCAGTTTTTCCCACTATTCACGACGAGCCCAAAAAGAATATAAAGCAGAGCAGATGTCAGCACGGAAAGAAAATGGAATGTGAGCGTTGAGTTTAGCTGCGCCTGTGCAAACATTCCAGATTTCATCTGCTCAAGAGACATATCACCATACGCAGGTACGTGCGTGCGTGATTGATGCCATTTAAGAGCCTCGCTCAAATATGAAGACGTTAGGACATACTCCACAAAACGCAGGATTGGGCACACGGTAGCGGTAAAAATTGCGAAGACAAAAACAAAAGTAGGTCTTTTAGGCTCCTTAAAGGCGGCAGCGAGACCTCCTGGATTCGGTGCTGCCTGATACGAGGGCGTGCCTTCCGGCATGGGGGCGACAGAATATGTCATGATGCAGTCCTTACACGGGTTTTATAAAATTTATAGTGTTGCATGAATACTCTTTTGAGCATACTAAAAAGTTCTTTGAACACCAGCATTGTGGTTCTCTTATGAACCGAACCTTGGCGGCTTAGATTCTGCCGCCGCCCTAGCTGCCGATCACAATCTGCTCGTCTACGACTGCCGCCCGGTATTGGGGTTGTAACCTCCTGGCTGCTGACCCGCATAGTAACCTGGCTGAACAACGTGATATGCATATACCTGCTGATATTGAGTCTGTTCCATTAAACGCGCCAGCCGATATGCCTTGAGTTTGCGTACATAACGATTAGCCGGACGAAGCCACATCACAATTATCGTAAGTAGGTTAACCGCGCAGAGGGCAGCGTATAGAATCACGAGCACCCTCATATACCCCTGTACCTGTGGATTTTGTGAGATCCCTTCAATACCTGTCTGTGCGGTATTAAAAGCCCAGCATTTGAAGGCGCTCATAATAATCCCGATAACGGCAAGAATTGTCAGCATAATACGCGCCCAATTCCGCCCCACATATGCGAAACAGCCGAAGAGCAGATAAAGACACGAAGACACAAAAACAGATACCAGCAAAAGGGCTGCCTGGGCGCCCGAGAGTAAAAATGCGGGAACCGCAATGGCCTCGCGATCAATATTCTCTGCATACTGTTGGGAGCTTACCCAGCGTGCCGCCTCGTTCATTAACGATGCACTGACCAGATACTCTATGATCCGTAACGCGATACATGCCAAAGCACCCACAAGAACCAGTGTCAGTACGAATGTTCGTGCAGGTTTTTCAATCTTAACCGCGTTATTGCCATATGTGCCCTGAGGGGCAGTTTGAAGGGGAACTGTAGGATTCTGCCCCTGCCCCACCGCCATATGCTGCTGTAAATGCTGCACATAAGGGTTTGTAGGTTGCTGGGGTGAGGGGTCTCCTGAAGCCGGGTTTGGGTGGTTGGTCATCGGCGATTCTCCTTGAGGTTTTAGCTCAATAGAACTGTGAACTTATTTCTGAGAGTAGCCGACCTCAAGGGCGGTTTGCAGTATTTACACCCGTATTCCATATGTGGAATATTTCTCAGCAGGTTTTCTGCGATATACAAAAGGGACTGTACCAGCTCGGAAAATACCTGGCACAGCACCCTCAAAATACCCTCTCACCTGTATATATTCCAAATAGAGAATATACCGTGGGGTGGTTTAGAACATCAGGGAATCCTCACGCTGCTCGGCACGCCATAAACTTCGCGCATGCATGTATTCGCGGGCGGCACGGCTCCAGATCAGTCCAAGAGCAATAACGCTCATCACAAGATACGGCATACCCACATAAAGAGGCACATAAAGCGGCGACGAGTTGGAATCCAAGAGGAACTCTACTTCCTCCATAGGAGCCCCATTAAGACCGGCCATGATAACGCCCACCAGCAAGAGCACAATAAAGGTACAGAGCATTCCCAACAGCAAGGAGGCAGTCAGCACATACGCAGCCCACCTATGCCCGCGTAAATACGCAAATAACACCACCACATGAAGCGCCATCAGCACGAAGGTAGCCATCATGAAAAATACGAGGGGAAGCTGGTCTTTGAGCGTCAGAAAAGTTTCTGATTCCCAGAGCGACACGCCCTGCAGCGGCACCGTAACAACCCAGACGATATACGAGATCAGAATGTACGCCCACATCCCTATAAATATCGTCATGATGAGGGTTGCCAGAGACACTTGAAGGGGCCTTATAGGCTTGCCCGATATCTTCGACACTAATACCGTGGCCCGATCGTCATGCGGATGCTCTGGCTGGTTTTCCACCCGGGTTTTCCCCTCTCGTACTGGTTTCTAGTGTTAGATTAGCAAGGTTTGCCAGCAAGAGACAGAAACAACGCCGCCGCGCATGTCATATCATGTCGCGCAACCACACAGTGAGTCCCGTACAGATGTTTACGAAGACTAGCGAATACTCAATGTTGGACGAGCAAGTATCGCGCGCAGAGTATTGAACTTATACAGGGTTACACTCAGCAATGCGATTTCAAGAAGCCATAAAGCACCCAGCGCGCAGAGCACAATCATGGGGTCAAGACCCAGTGAAATACCATCCCAGTTCAAGACGAGAAGTAGGAATGTGATGGGTGAAAGTACCAGTCCAACACCGATAAAGCAGATCAGCGAAAATATTCCCCATACGGAATATACGGAAGCGTCCGAAGCGTCTTTGGGCGGACGCGCTAACGGCCATACCTGAACAACGGTGTAGATTGTGATAATCAGCCAGAATCCCCACCCCATATTGGTGGTGTAACGTGCAATAATAGCGCCTTCAAAAATCCCCAAGAGAGTGAGCACTGCTAACCGGATACCGATGATGATGTTCAGGGAACGTCGTCGTGCATTTATTGTTTCAATGCCTACCTGCATTTGAGAGAATGCGCGGCTCAGATTCTTCGGCGTATATGCCTGATGTGGAATACTATTCCGTCGCGGCGATACATCCTGCTCAACCTCTTGTGAGGTTTGTGATGGGGCAGGTTCTGATGTAGCGGATACATCCGAAGAACTAGACGTAGGCGGCGTTGATGCGGGTGCGGGAATAAAACGTGGGGCAGGCGCATCTTGAGGTGCCTGAGGCTCGGCAGTTTTCGGTTTCGTAGCTGCCCGAAGCGCCTGACGAACCGCGCCCTGTTTCTTGGGCTGCGGTGGCTGTGGGGCTGGTTCCGGCTCCCCAGAATTCTGTCGTGCATGCTCAAGGGCGTATGCGGGCGGCGCTGCCGGAACCGCGTGGCGAATCGGTGCCGTGTAGCGGGTGGGCACCGCATCCTGACCGGCCGGCGGGGCTTCGCCCCGAGGCGAAGCATCTTCGGCGTTCATGCGGGCAGAAGGAAACGCATCGGCATCATGCACGCGAGATTCGTGATCCACAGCAGTTTCCTCCTCCCCATATATCCTAATCCTAAGGATTTATACGGATTTTCCGACGTATAAATTCCCGAAGCCGCATGAGTTTTTTATCTACGCATACCCTATCACGGTTGGTAGGTATTCTTCGGGGAATATATACCTCGTTTCATGCGCGATGCATACACAACAAATACGATCGAGAAAGCTAAATCAACCGCAGGTGCAACTGTCGCCAGGAGGGCGACTAATGCCCCTCTACCCCCGTTATGTCCCCAGGTCGCCATACTTCCAACTGCTATGAGTAAAACTAGGGCTCCTCCCATAGTTCCCAAGGCTGAAAGTACAATCCCAATAATGTTGATAACGCGCACCATCAGATAATGGCGGTTATTTTTAACGGCTAACCAGCCAAAAATATTGCAGATCATAAAGGCCGCGATAAATATTACTAAAATATACCCAGGTGCAACGACTATACGTTCACGTGAAAGGCATTTATCCTGATCCAATGCCCCTTGGCACGAATCAAACGTGTCATTAATACCTGAATTGACTTCCTCTACCCCGTGAACGGGGTAAATT
>NZ_KV793059.1:22932-70538 GCF_001808385.1 Rothia sp. HMSC08A08 | reverse complement strand
GGATCCAATGACATCTTACCGTCGGCACCTTCTACACCATACAGCTGTGTATATTTAGGCTCTTGACGTGCATTCTCCGGATTATTGCTCGATGCACTTTGCTTTTCCACGGGAGGCTGCGGATCATTATTATCAGCGGTTGAAAAATTCTTATTGGTGCTCATTGCTGTTCACCCTTATCTTTCTTCTGGGACCTAACGTTAACGTGCTGCCAAGGAACTTCTACAATCGGATCTTCATGGTGCTTCTTCAGGGTTTTTAAATCATCCGTTTCGTATATTGCATTCTTGAAACCAGATAAAGTATTATCTGGCGTTGGGCGTTTATCAGTATCCATATTTTTATTATGAGAGGATAGTTTTTTATTTTTCCAGTTATATATACTCACTACAATAATCGTGAAGATACTCATGATCGCTTCAAGGACGCAGGCACCTAGCATCCACTGTAATAGTCGGATATCGACATTTGAAGCCGTCATCTCCATCACGAACCATGTATAAAAAGCAGCAAGGGGCGCAACGATGAGCAGACTATAGATGTTTGTCGTCAAGACCCATGCGGTTTTGGTTCCCCGGATCATCTTTATACATGCCACAGTTTGCAGCAGAATATATACGATAAAGGGCGAAAAAAGGATGAGCGTAAGAAGAAGTAATCGAAAATCAACATAACCAGAATGATTGGGAAGGGCGGAAATCATCACACCCTGGAGAAGCGTGGTTTCGAGCATTAGCCTAATAATCTGCACAGTTATAAAGCTAGAAAGAAGCAAGTTCCGCTTCTCAGTCGAATCTGCCTCAGATTCTTTCTCTATCTCATGAATATCTTGAGCCTGGACCGTTCCATGCTCAGGTTTTGGAAGGTTCTTATCAGTAGTCATGGATTCACCCTAAGCTTATAGCCTGGGTATTCAGTGGAAGCTCCCTGAATATTCTCAAAAAATAATACTTTTAATTTATTTAATTCTAAAAAGCAATTTTATTTAAATAGAAAAATATTTCTAAGGATTTGTTGAAGGTTATTCATTAGTGGCATCTAATTAGTAGTAAATCGGGAGTAAAGATCTTCTTCGGGAATGGGGTAGTCGCCTCCGCCCCAAACTTCTACCCTCATTTTGCATATTCGTCCTCTATGGTGTTCTGTCTCAATGAGTCCTCGCATCAGTCATTGACAACCGGTTGTCATATGTGTAAACTGGTTGTCAAAATTGCTACTGGAGGAAAAATGGATGCTTCATTACTGAGTGAACTCGTGGTGCAGATCTTCCGTGTGAACGGAACACTCACCGCATGGGGAGACCGGTTCGCCGCCGAAAGCGGTCTCACGACTGCGCGCTGGCAAGTATTAGGTGCAATCTCGATGGCGAAAGAATCGAGTACTTCTCCTCAAATCGCCGAACGTATGGGAATAACCCGGCAGGGTGTGCAAAAGCAGCTCAACCTCCTGCGGGACGAGGGGCTGGTTATGTCCGTCGAAAACCCCGCGCATAAACGTTCTCCACGGTACTCCCTGACGGAACACGGCGAGCAGAAATTAGCGGAAATCCGAAAACGCTGGCGCCAACAGGTTCAACAATGGAGCGGGGCGCATCAGCATGAATCTGTTATTGCCGCTCTTGAAGTTCTCGATGTTTTGTCTGAACAAATTAAGGAATAAAACAAATACGAAAAGCTACCGACGGAGGCTTAGATATGAATCCCGTTTTGCTAACTATAAATACTATTTCTGCACTCGTAACAATCGCCAGTGCGGTATTGGCTCTGTGCCGTCCCGGGCTTATGGTTCACGCTTCTTCCGTTGACGCTAATACTCGTTTCTACGTATACATGTATGCTGTGCGTGCTATACCGGCTGGAATAGCTGTTCTTATTGCACCCTTCTATTTTCGAGGCGGTGCCGTAGCCCTGCTTCTTGTGACTTTTGCGGTCGTACAGGCGGGTGATGCATTTATCGGCTGGACCCGCAAAGAATGGGGCATGGTGTTCTTCCCCTCGCTCAGCGCGGCAGTCCACACGGTCGTTGCGCTTTCGATTCCGGGCGTATAGAGATAGACCTCAATGAAGGGAAGGATTGCCCGCAGGATATGTGCCCCCGTATGCACCGGCTCAGCCAGCGGCACTGGGACGCGGAGCTGTGCATAACAGAAAAAACCTGCTCCGAATGTACTCTGACCACTCGGTCCTTCTAAACAAAAACTCTAGGTATTTCTGTCCTCAATCTGTAGTGTTAAAAAGAGCGTTGTACTCCCAAATACTTCGTGGATTTAGTCATCGAGTAAACATAAAAACGAGGAGGAAACCCATGAAACGCTTTGAAAACAAGACCATTCTGATTACCGGCGCGAGCAGCGGTATTGGTTTGGCGGGCGCAAAACGTCTGATCGAAGAGGGTGCACACGTTATTTTTACGGGCCGCACCGAAAGCCATGTGCAGGCTGCAGCAGCCGAGCTGGGCGATCACGCTACCGCCGTTCTGGATGATGTTTCAGATGGCAACACTTTGGAGCGCATCGTGCCTGTGGTGGAGCGTGCCGGTGCGTTGGATGGTGTGTGGCTCAACGCCGCATACGCAGCCGGAGGTCCTTTGGAAGAGATGGACCAGGTGACTCTCGAACAGATATTTAAGGTGAATGTGGTGGCACCGATGATCCAAATGGGCGCGCTTTCTCCATATGTGAAGGAAGGTGGTTCGGTGCTAGTGACGTCTTCGACGGCGGCCTATGAGGGAGCGCCTATAGTCTCTGCCTATGCCGCAACAAAAGCTGCTATTCTGGCGGCGGCGCGTGGATGGGCCTCCGAGCTTGCACCGCGCAATATTCGCGTGAATAGCCTGGTTCCCGGGCCGATTACGAGCAACCTGCGGTCGGTTCTTCCCGATGAGATGCGCGCCCAATTCGAGGAACGGCTTGCCGAGGCCGTTCTCCTCAAACGTGTGGGCGATGCGCGTGAAGCCGCCGCGGTCGCGCTATTCCTGCTCTCTGATGAGGCCAGCTACGTGACCGGCAGCTCGTATACGGTAGACGGCGGTCTGATCATGCAGTAGTGTTTTGCTGCTAGGCGGTGCGTGAATACGTGCATAGCTGTTTAGCCCTCAGTAAGTGCTAAAAAGTGCCTTTATGTGAATAAACGGGTTTTTAACGCTTTATTCACATAAAGGCATTTTTTGATCGAAAAGTGCGACGAAGATTTTTAGCTAATGAATGTCTATATTTTTACTCAGTTATGCGCGATATGCAGGGTTTCACAATACCTTGATGCCTAGAGTCGTATTCCCATCCCCAATCGCACATGAGTTGTAGCACCGGTAGAAATGTTTGCCCTTCCGTGCTTAGCGTGTATTCCACTCTTGGCGGTACTTCCGCATATACGGTGCGTTCGATGAGTCCATCTTCTTCGAGCTGACGGAGCTGCTCAGTTAGCACTTTTGAACTGATCCCTTCAAGTAGCAGAAGCAGATCGCGGGTGCGTTTTGCCCCACCGCTCAAGTGGTAGAGAATGAGGCACTTATATTTGCCTCCAACTAGATTCATTGCCATCTCTATTGCAGAAATTTTTTTCATTAAAAACCTACCGTAAATACTTAAAACTTACCTAAAAGTATGTATAAAACCTATAAGTAAGTTATGTTTTAATGCATTTTTGTACATTATACTGAATTTTGTAATCACCCGAAGAGAAAATGTTACCCATGACTTTGCAAGACCTTATACGTGACCGTCGCTCTACTCGATATTTTGACCCGGCCTGCCTGATAAGCCAAGAGGAAATGTACCGTCTTATTAATCGTGCTAACCAGGCTCCCAGCAGTAATAATTCGCAGCCGTGGCGGGTTGTGATCGTAACCGAGCAGCATTTACGCGAAAAGCTGCTGCCTATTGCCTATAACCAGCAGCAGATTATGACTGCATCGGCCGTGTTGATTGTACTGGGTGATAGGCAAGCATACTGCGCGGATAATTTGAGTCGAATACATCACGAAGAATATATTGCTGGATGCTTCTCCCAAGAAATCTGTGAGACACTGACCCAGGCCGCTATTGAATTTTATGAGCCGTGTAGCGAGCAGGAAATACAGAAATTTTTAGGTTTAGACTGTGGGCTCTGGGCGATGACTTTTATGTTGGCGGCGCAGGAAGCCGGGTGGAATACGGTACCTATGACGGGGTATCAGCGTGCAGAATTGCGTGAGATGCTGCGCCTGCCAAGCCGATATCTTGACATTATGATGATTGCTGTAGGCTCCGGAACACGAGAAGGACATCGTACTTTACGGCATGAGGCGGAGCGCGTAACGGTGTGGAATGCCCCTCCCGCAGAGAAACCTTAAGATCTCCGAATTGCCGCCCCCGTATATGGTGGGATGCCGCTTTTCTATTCATAAGTGTCTTGCACATTCTATATGCATTTTGAATGCAAAACCTTCTCTATAGACGGGGTTACAGGGCTCACCCTACAATGAGGAATACCCGCCAGAAGACAATAAAAGGAGCGTGCACCGTGAAAACCCTAGGCATTATCGGTGGCATGAGCCCTGAGAGTACCACCCTGTACTACCGGATCATTAACCGTGAGGTCAACCGCTGCCTTGGAGGCAACCACAGTGCCGACATCGTGATGCATAGCGTAGATTTTGAGGAAGTCGTGCGTCTGCAAAAAAGCGGTGACTGGGAAGCCGCCGGGGTTCTGCTGGCGGCAAGCGCCGCAAAACTTGAGGGTGCGGGTGCGCAGCTGCTGCTGGTGGCCACGAACACCATGCACAAGGTTGCCCCCGCGATAGAGCGTGCCACCACCGTACCGCTACTGCACGTAGTTGACGCCACCGCCACCGCCATCCAAAGGCAGGGGCTGCAGAGGGTGGGGCTGCTGGGCACAACCTTCACCATGAGCGACGGGTTCTACACCGAGCGCATGGCGGCGCAAGGAATCCAGACGATCGTACCAACCGAACCGGAACAGGCAGAGACTAGCCGCATCATTTTTGAGCAGCTGTGCCTGGGTCGTGTGGAGCCTGAATCCGTGCAGTATCTTCAGCAGGTCATTACAGGGCTGAAGGAGCAGGGCGCCCAAGGCGTGATTCTGGGGTGCACCGAACTCTGCCTGGCGGTGGATGCGGACAAGACCCCGCTGCCGGTCTTTGACAGCACCACCATTCACGCGCTCGCGGCAGTAGAGGCAGTGTTAACGCCGCCGCTTCCCGCATAAACCCCGCTTCTTGACCGAAATAAATAACTTGCTCCCCATGAAAAGACTAGCTGCAGCCCTTGAATATAAAGTTCCACCGCCACTTATTGGGGCACTGTGCGCCTTACTGATGTGGCTCATCTGCGGGATGCCGCCGCTGACAGGAAGACCACCGCTGCTGCTGGTTCCCGCCCTTGCACTGGTTGTACTCGGCCTAACGGTGGACGCGGTGGGGGTGCTGTCATTCAGACGTGCCCGCACCACAGTGAACCCATTCGCCCCCGAACGCACCGTAAACATTGTCTCCTCCGGAATATACCGTTTAAGCCGCAACCCCATGTACTTGGGTATGGCCTGCATACTTACCGGGTGGGCGGTGTGGCTGTGGCAGGTGCAGGCTGTGCTCGGGGTGGTGCTTTTCGTCGTCTGGATAACGCGTTTTCAGATTATTCCCGAAGAGCGGGTTCTCACCCAGAAATTCGGTACAGAATACCGGCAGTACCGCCAGCGGGTGCGGCGCTGGGTATAGCCCAGCACCTGCCAAAACTGTGTATGGCTGGCTATACGGACATACATTCTGCCAACCGAAACTCTGAATGGTTCGGGGACTCACTATCGTATGTGTGCCTTTTCAGGACCCCGGCGTCAAAGTCTGTGATGTGAAGCAGGAAGCCGCTTCTATGCCGAATACACGGGTCGAAATTTTTGAGCATCATAAACATTGGGTTCAGAAAGAGAGCCCCGAACGGTTTGTGTATATAGTGCGCGACTTCGTCGAAACATAACTCTTGTCATACTGAACGAACAGCATAAAAATGAACCCCGAGAAGCGCTTTGAGAACAAGACTTTCTGGTGATCGGTGGGAGCAGCAGTATCGGCCGGGCAGGCAAAAAACATCTCTGATTAGGGAAGACGCCCAGGTACTTTTACAGGTTGTACCAAAAACCACGTGTATGTTACTGCCGCAGCGGCGCTATTCTGGCTCTCTGGCGAGGCCAGCTACGTGACGGGAAGCTCATAGACGGTGGACGGTGGACTGATCATGCAGTAGCGTTTTGCTGCTAAACCGGTGTGCAAGTATACGCGGGCGGCTTAGGGCTGAGGAGGAGAGAGGTGAGCGATGAAAAGTTGCGAGGACCAAAAAGAGCTTATTGCGGCTATTGAGACTTCGCTAGAGAAGTACCTTGCCGAATTTACTGATATTCTCGAGGGCAAGAAGGATGCGCGCCTGCTGGAAGGCGAGAGGACACCTTCGGAACACCTGTCGTACCAGCTTGGCTGGGTGAGCTCTCTGCTGGACTGGGAACGCCGAGAACAAGCGGGGCAGACCGTGCAAACACCCGCCGAAGGGTATACATGGAACAACCTGAGCGGTCTTTATCAGCAGTTCTATGCAACCTACGGCGGGTACACCCTCGCCGAACAACAGCAGATGCTGCGGGAAAAGGTCGCTGAGCTCTGCAGCTGGGTTGAAAATCTGAGCGAGACCGAATTTTTCACCCCCGAACAGCGCGCTTGGGCTACCGCCTCCGCTCGGTGGCCCATTTGGAAGTGGGTGAATATTAACACGGTCGCCCCGTTCACCAACTTCTGTATGCACATCCGAAAATGGAAGAGAGCAGCGCAGGTGTAAATCCCAAGTTCATAAAACGGTACCTTCGTCTGGAAATAGAGGAAACCGGGATTTTATCTGTAAAAAATGCAAAATATTGCAGATATTATAGATACCTTATAATCTGGGGTAACGGTCGTAAAGAGTTCAGGAGGTGCGCCGTGACTATTACAGACACACTTGCCCAGCCCTTTGCAGAGGTCAGGCAAGATGCTGAGGAGCTCCGTGACGTCAAAATTTTGGCTGCGGAACTTGCTACAGCTGATGCAGAACATATTTCTGTTCAGGTGAGTATTGAGGGAGATAAAGCGAAGGAGCTTGGGCCTAAGCTGAATTCACTGATCGCAGAGATGATTACGATGCTTGCTAATGACCAGGAGCCTAGCCTGGTGAGCGTTCCACAAGAGTTAACGACGACAGTGGCCGCAAAGCGCCTTGGGATTTCCCGTCCAACTTTAATGAAGCTTATCCGTGAAGGGAAAATTCCAGCCCACAAAGTGCGCTCACACGTGCGTCTCTTAACGGCAGATGTTGATGCATTCCGTCAGAAGCAGCTTCAAAAGCAAATTGATGCCTTTAATAAACTTCGTGACTTCGAGCATGAAATGGGTCTCTAGGGTGAAAGAACGGGGCTAGCGTGGAGACGTACCGTGTTTTGCTTGATGCAAATATATTAATGTCCAAAACTTTACGAGATTGGATTCTAAAGTCTGCATTCTATTCGCAAGGTAGATTTCAAGTCCTAATTTCACAAGGAATATTAGACGAATGGGGAAACCATACACGGAACAACAACCCCACTCTCGATGACGGAGTTATCGAAAAATGGCGTCGGCAGATCATTGAATCCTGTGGCGGCAATGATTGCATACTTCGAGGTTTTCCTGTACCTGAGGTGCCCAACTATCCCGACCCGGAGGATTTGCATGTTCATGCTGCTGCAATTGCAGGAAATGTTGATGCCTTAGCAACGAATGATAAAGCTCTTATCGCATACGGGCTTTCGGAGGCAGGCGAGAACTTAGGATACGACATTATGAGCGCTGATAATATCCTGATGCAGCTCGTGGATTTTACAACACCTGATTTTTGGGTTCAGTTATACCTCTCGGAGGTAAGGTATTGGTTAGACCGCCAGGGAAACGTTGATTTAATATCTCAGCTTCGCCAATCGCAGGCAGAAAAATTTGCTGATTATCTTTTGAAAAATATCGTCAATATGCCGCGTGTGCATATAACTGTTGACCGAATGATCGCAAAACGGTATAGATAAATCTGTGCGTTGTACCCTTAATCTATAGAAATGCTCTCCACACTTAGCAGAGAGCATTTCTATAGGAGAAGAACCAGAAGAACCTACTTCACGATGCGGTAGACCTTCGCTTCGTAGGGGCGCAGGGTGGTGCCCGCATCGGTCAGCGCGCCGGTATCATCCCGGTAGTTGGAGTGCACCAGTTCGACGGACGCCCCGGCTGCACGCGCATCATCCAGCAGCGAGAAAGTGCGCTTCACCGAATCAGACGTGAAGTTAGAAACCACGAGCAGAGACTGGTTCGCGTCGGTGCCGTCCGGGCCGCCGGTACGGGTGTAGGCGTACACCTGCTCATCCTCGGCATGAGGAACCTCAACCGAATCTACGGGTGCGAACGACCCGTATACCATCAGATCTTTGAGCTCACCGCGGCGCAGTTTCGCCAATTCCTGATAGTGGTAGAACACCGAATCCTGATCGTCCAGGGCAGCCTGCGCATTAATTTGCGGGTAGTTTGGGTTCACCTTCAGCCACGGTTCGACTCCCGCGTTCGTGAACCCACCGTTTGCCGAGTCGTCCCATTGCATTGGAGTGCGGGCGTTATCACGACCCTTAATGTAGATAGCGCGCATCGCATCCTCGTGGCTGAGCCGTTGATGATCCACGTGCATATCCTCGTAGAAACGAATCGAATCGCCGTCGCGGTAGTCCTTGATCGACTCGAATCGCACATTGGTCATGCCCAGTTCTTCACCCTGGTAAATATAGGGGGTTCCCTGCATAAAATGTAGGGTGGTTGCCAACTGCTTCGCTGAAAGCACCCGAAATTCGGGGGAATCGTTGCCGAATCGCGAGACCACGCGCGGCTGATCGTGGTTATTCCAGTACAGCGAACCCCACGCTTTGCCCTCAAGTTTCGTCTGCCACTCGTTCAGAATGCGCTTAAGCTCGGTCAGCTTGTACGGCGCGTACGACCACTTGCCGCCCAGCGAACCTTCGGGGTCGTTATCGACGCCCATGTGGTCGAAGTGGAAGAGCATCTGCAGTTCGCCCGCATCGTAGCCCGCCCACAGCTTCGCGTCCTCGGGGCTGGTCGCGCTCGTTTCGCCCACGGTCATCACATCGTACTTCGAGAACGCCTCACGGTTGAGCTCTTTCATCCACGGATGCACCATCGTGCCGTTCGCAATCACAAACGGGATCGACGACGTATGCTTTTCAAAATCAGTGGAAGGGTCATCCGGGAAGCCTTCGGGCTTAGAAATAATGTTGATGGCGTCCAGCCGGAAACCATCCACGCCCTTATCGAGCCACCAGCGCACCATCGCATACAGGTCTTCGCGCACCTTCGGGTTCGCCCAGTTCAGGTCAGGCTGTTCTTTGAAGAAAATGTGCAGGTAGAACTGCTGCGTGCCCTCGTCCCACTCCCAGGCGGAGCCACCGAATTCGGAAGCCCAGTTATTCGGAGGAATCGGGGAGCCGTTCTCGTCAAACCCGTTGGGGTCTTTCCAAATGTAGTAGTCGCGGTACGGGTTATCTTTTGAGGAACGAGACTGCACAAACCACGGATGCTGATCCGAAGTATGGTTTGCCACCAAATCCATCAGAATTTTAATGCCGTGCTCATGTGCGGTCGCCAGCAGCTCATCGAAATCTTCCATTGTTCCGAAATCGCTCATAATGTCGAAGTAGTCGGAAATATCGTAACCGTTATCAACGTTCGGCGAATCAAACACGGGGGAGAGCCAGATAACATTAATGCCCAGTTTCGCCAGGTACGGGATTTTTTCGGTAATACCGGGCAGGTCGCCGATACCGTCGCCATTAGAGTCGTTGAAGGAACGCGGGTACACCTGGTAGACCACCGCTTCCTTCCACCACTGCCGCCCGGCGTAGGAAGGAACCGCACGCTCTTCAGTCGTGGTTTCACTACTCATCAGAAGCCTTTCGTTAAGGGTTGCGTCGTTCGGCCCAGCGGGAAGACCCGTAAGCCGCATTGCCGCAGGTATGTCTGTAAAATTTTTAGTCAGGATGCGCCAGCGCGCCACTCGCCGCGCACTCTACGCCCTACCGGTACAGATACACTTTTGCCTCATAGGGTCGCAGAGTGGTGCCTTCGTCCGTGAACTCGCCGTGCTCATTTCGGTAGTTTGAGCTGATCAGTTCGGGTGCTTCTCCCATGGCCGCAAGCTCCTCAATTTTCAGCACACCCGGGTTCTTGAGCGCCAAGGAAGCGAGCTGACCGTCTGCATAGGGCAAAGACAGTGTTTCTTGGGTGAAATTAGCAACCACCAGCAGGGCGCGCTCGCCGGATGCGGCGGCATCCTCCGCTGAATTCACACGCAGGTAGGCGTACACCTGCTCATCCTCGGGGTTGAGCACACGGTATTCGCCGGTGAGCACGATGGGGTGCTCTTTGCGCAGGTGAATGAGATCGCTGTAGTGGTAGAAAATAGAATCATCGTTCGCCAATTCTTCGGCGGCGTTAATGTCGGTGTACCGCGGGTTCACCTTCAGCCACGGGGTGCCGGTCGTAAAGCCCGCATTTTCGCTCGCATCCCACTGCATGGGGGTTCGCGCATTATCTCGGCCCGAAGCACTGATGTACCGCAGCATATCCTCGGGGCTAACCCGCTGGGACTCCACCACGTATTTACGCCAGGAATCATGGATTTCAAGGTCGTTGTAGTCGTCTACCGAGTCGAAGAAAACATTGGTCATCCCCAGCTCTTCACCCTGATAGATGTATGGAGTTCCCTGCATCATATGCAGAACCGTGCCGAGCATCTTACCGCTGACCTCACGGAACTCGGGGGAATCATTGCCGAAACGTGAAACCGTGCGCGGTTGGTCATGGTTATTCCAGTACAGCGAATTCCATCCGCGACCGTGCAGCCCCGTCTGCCAGTGGCTGAGAACCTTCTTCAAATCCACCAGGTTAAAACGAGTATCCGACCATTTGCCGGTAGCGCCGCCTGCGCTGGCATCCACATCCATATGCTCGAACTGGAACACCATCTGCAGTTCGTGGCGGTCAAAACCTGTGTACAGGGCTGCATCTTCCACGCTCACGCAGGGAGTCTCACCCACGGTCATCACCGGGTATTTGCTGAGTACCTCGCGGTTCATATCGCGCAGGAACTCGTGCACACGCGGACCGTTCGCGGCGGCTGCCAGAGAATTATCTAAACCTCCTGCGGTGACGGCGGGGTCATCCGGGAAGGAAAGATCCTTAGAAATCAGGTTGATAACATCCATGCGGAAACCGTCGACGCCCTTATCAAGCCAGAACCGCATAATGTCGTAGACCTCTTCACGTACCTTCGGGTTTTCCCAGTTGAGGTCAGGCTGCTTCACCGAAAAATAGTGCAGATAGAACTGCTGCGTGCCCTCGTCCCACTCCCAGACCGACGGTGAGAAACAGGAAATCCAGTTATTCGGCGGAATCGGGGTGCCGTCTTCGGAGAACCCGGCAGGGTCACGCCACACATAGTAGTCGCGGTACGGGTTATCCTTCGCAGAACGTGCCTGACGGAACCATTCGTGCTCATCCGAGGTGTGGTTCACCACCAAATCCATCATAAGCTTGATGCCGTGCTCATGTGCGGTCGCCAGCAGCTCGTCGAAGTCAGCCATTGTGCCGAACTCGGTCATAATCGCCCGATAGTCCGAAATATCGTAGCCATTATCGTCGTTCGGCGAGGCGTAAATCGGGGAAAGCCAGATAACATCTATACCCAGCTTCGCCAGGTACGGGATTTTTTCGGTGATGCCGGGCAGATCGCCGATGCCATCGCCATTGGAATCGTTGAAGGAACGCGGGTAGATCTGGTACACAACGGGCTGTTGCCACCACTGAATTTCAGTTTTCATGAGCTGTCCTTCCACGGAATACATATCAATTTAAAATCTGAAGGCGGAAACGCGCTAAGCTGCGGCACCCTGGAGACGCCTTACTATCCGGGCTGTACCTGCAACGGCAGCGGCACGGGGTGCATCCTGGCGGTGGGCTCGAAATTCGACTCGTCAAGCTCCACCAGCACGCCACTGTGATCGGAAATCGCCTTAGGAGAATTATCGCGGAATACCACCGCATGCGAAAGTACCTTCACCGCGCGGTCGGCAAACACGAAGTCAATTCGCTTGGCCTCCTCCTGCCCTTCCCACCCGGCAATACCACGATGTACGGTGAACTCACCATCGGTACGGTCGGCAATCTCACGAGTATCCACCAGGCCGGAAGAAAGCACAAGATCGTACCCTTCGCCACGCACCTGCGCCGCCGTGTTGAAATCGCCGCCCAGCAGAACGGGCGCATCCTGACCGCACTCGGTGAGAGCCTGCGAAAGCCGCGCAAACTCCTGTGCGAAAAGCGGTTCGCCCTGAAAATCCCACCACGACATATGGGTGCTTGCACACCACACTGAACCCGCATCAGTACCAACCCGAACCGCTAGAGAAGACCTGCGCTCAACCCGATCGTAGTCATACTGCGGGCTCATCACAATAGGATTGATGCGCTCGATAGGCATACGAGAGAGTACAGCTACGCATTCGTCATACCGTTCCCATCCAATATGGGTTTCGGTTAGCGCCCATTCGTACTGAACCCCTAAATCAGCCAGGAACCGCACGAGCAGAAGTGCGTAATTATCCTCGTGGATAGGAATACTGGCCCCGCCTTGGTACCCCAGTGGCGTATCCACAATAGGGGAGTGCAGGTACTGATTCACCTCCTGCAACGCAATAACATCAACCCGATGGTGGGCAATGAAACGGGCAAGCTCGTGAATTTTAACGATCTGGTGAGGCTCGCACCAGCTGTGAGTGTTAAGAGTAAGAAAACGCATCGTCTCTAGAAATATAAAGGTGAGGGGACAACACACGGTTCTCGCCCTCTGCACTTCGTGAAAATGTCGGTGGAAAGCTACTTTTATATGCTAACCATTTGCATGGTCAATAACGCAGCAAAATACTCACCGGAAACACCAATACTTTTACCCGGTACTGGGACATGTTTCGGGTTCTGAAAAACTATGCCAAAAAACCCGATCAAGGAGGTTTTAGTCCGTAAAAGATGACATGATATTGCTATTAAATAAAACATTGCACCACACGCGCGGGCGCATCGCGCGGTAATTCCTGGCCAACACACGGCAGACACCTAGGCGCCCGCTCACTCTCAACCAGAAAGGGCGTCAGCCTTATGATGGAAAAAATTCAGAGGTTCGGGTCCGCCATGTTGGCGCCCGTGCTTCTTTTCGCCTTCGCTGGTCTAGCGGTCGGTATCGGCACCGTTGCCACCCTCCCAAATATTGTTGGCGATCTCGCGAACGAAGATACCTTCTGGTACCAAGCGTGGACTGTTTGGCTTGACGGCGCATGGACCGTTTTCCGGCAAATAGAGCTCCTTTTCGTGCTGGGTCTGCCGATTGTGCTCGCAAAGACCGCAAACGCTCGTGCCGTCCTCGAAGCCGGAATGGTCTATCTGACCTTCAACTATTTGGTGGCCGGTATGCTGAATTTCTGGGGCCAAGGCGGTTCGGGATTCTTCCAGCTGGATTACAACACCTCTATTTCGCTAGATAACTCGGATTCTTACGGTACCGGTCTGAAAATTATCGCCGGTATTAAGACGATTGATACCGGTATTTTCGGCGCTATCATCATTTCCGCGATCGTGGTGTGGGTCCATAACCGATACTTCGATAAGAAGCTGCCCGACTTCCTCGGTATTTTCCAGGGCACCCAGTTCGTCTACGCGATCTGCTTCTTCCTGATGATGCCCATCGCCTTTATCTTCGCGTGGCTGTGGCCTTACGCTCAGCATGGTATCGCAAGCATGCAGGGCTTCTTCATCGCCTCCGGCGCGTTAGGCGTGTGGATCTACACTTTCTTGGAGCGCATCCTGATTCCAACCGGCCTGCACCACTTCATCTACTCGCCGTTCATGTTCGGTAACGCTGTGACCCCGAACGGCATCGTGAAGGATTGGCCGACCCACATCAGCGAATTTGCCAAGAGCGACAAGCCTCTGCGCGAGCTCTTCCCCGGCGGCGGTTTCGCACTGCACGGTAACTCGAAGATCTTCGCGCCCCTCGGTATCTCGGCCGCCTTCTACACCACGGCACGCCGTGAGAAGCGTAAAGAAGTTCTCGCCCTGCTGATCCCGGTGACCCTCACCGCAATGCTGATCGGTATTACCGAGCCGCTGGAGTTTACCTTCCTGTTCGTGGCACCCCCGCTGTTCGCTGTTCACGCGGTGCTGGCGGCTTCGATGGCGTCGATCATGTACATGCTTGGCCTCTCAGGCAACATGGGTGGTGGCTTGCTTGATAACTTCCTCTTCCTCAACTGGGTTCCGCTGTGGCAGAACCACTGGCCTACCTACCTTATGCAGATCGGCGTGGGTCTGTCCTTCACCGTCATCTACTTCTTGCTCTTCCGATTCCTCATTCTGAAGTTCGATTTCAAGACCCCGGGTCGCGAGGCTGAGGGTGGCGAAACGAAGCTGTACTCGAAAGCCGAATACAAGGCCGCGAAGGCAGCCGAGAAGAAGGGTGCCGCATCCGCAGATGACGCTGGCGATGCAGATCTGTATGCCCCGCGAGCGGCAGGATTCCTCGAACTGCTTGGCGGTGCCGATAACATCACCACGGTGAACAACTGTGCTACTCGCCTGCGTGTCTCGGTGGCGGATGAATCCCTGGTTGATACTTCGGATGCTGCCTTCAAGGATGCCGGAGCCCTCGGTATTGTGCGCAAGGGCAAGGCATTCCAGGTGATTGTGGGTATGGACGTTCCGCAGGTTCGCGAGCGTTTTGAAACCATGGTGAACACCAAAGAGTAAGGTTATATTCACCTTCTAGGGAAACCTACCGAGCTCCTGAATCGAAGACGTTGTAATATTTATGTATTGCGCGTTTTCGATTCAGGAGCTTTTGAGTGGATTTACAAGATGTGGTGAACGCGAACCAACACAGGTTCAGCGATACCGAACGCGATATTTTGGCGTTCATGCTTGAAAACGAAGAATTTGTTGCGGAGGCGACTATCAACTCCCTCGCGCACAAGACCTATACTTCAACCAGCTCCATTATTAGGCTCACCAAGAAGCTCAATTTTTCGGGTTTTGCCGAGCTGAAATACTTCATCAAATCTTCCCTGACGAAGTCGGAACCCTATAACCCGCGTTTTATCGAAAGCGGCCGCGAAGATATTTTGCGCACCTACGATTACCTGGAACATATGGAGCTTTCCGGGCTTTTGAGGAAACTTCATACGGCGCGCACAATCTACTGTTTCGGAACTGGGTACGCGCAACGAAACGCGGTACAAGAATTTGCTAAGTCTATGCAGGTCTGCGGCAAATTCTGCCATGTGATTCCTGCACGCAATGAATTTGAAAGCACCATGAGCGCTATGAATCAGGACGATGTCGTGATTCTTGTCTCCTTCTCAGGACAGACTGAAAATATGCGCGAACACGTCAAAATGCTGGCACTGCGGAAAATCCCCATGATCGCAATTACCGCTATTGGCGTGAACTTTATGTCCTCCTACGCCGAGTACTCACTGCACTACCAAACCACCCCCACCCAGTTGAGTACCCAGCGCAAGCCTTACCACTCGTTCGTGGCGCTCTCAGTGCTTTTGGACTATATTGTGCGCCGGTATATCGACCATGTTGAAACCCAACAGCGCGGCAACTCCACCAAAACAGCGCAGGTTCTTGAAAGTTCTGAATTTAGCGCCGAAACCGGGGCACTCGACGTCGCCGATATACGTGCCCAAGCTGGTGCAGCAGCTATCGATCGGCAGCACACAGACCCATCGGAGACCTAGCCCGTGATCGCAATCCTCGAACTTATCAATAATCCGCAGAAAATGCGTCGATACCTTTTCTGGTATCTCATCATCATGCCCCTGGCGCTCTTTGCGTGGATTCTGTTGGGCGCCGCCAACTCCGGCTTGGATTTCAAAGCTGCGATCAATATTCCGTTTTATGCTGTAGCATTTTTGAACGGGTGCCTGTCGATTCTATTCGCGGGACTACTCAAATTTGCTGCGAGCGAGAATGAACACACCGAACGCATGATTGCCTTCTATACCCTGGTGATGCTGGTGTTTGCAGGGAACCTGCCCGGTGCCCTGCTTGCGTTCTTCCTTTGGTGGGCACTGCGCGAGGCTCCTGAGGAACCCTTCGCCCCCAATTATCGATGGGTTTTTATCGCCTCAATGATTTTCCTCGGGCTGGTAACCCTTCTCGTACTTTTCGCAAATATACGCCTCTGGTCGGCATGATAACGGTACGTGAGGAACGCCCGTTCCCCGGCCTGATCCGTGGAAAAGCACACCGGATACACGGGAATTAGCTAGAGCCACCGTATGATGTTATGTAAGATTATCCCCACACTCACCACGAATCATCCAAGGACGAGCACACTGTGAACGAAACCCCGGATACACTGGAGAACACCGCTGCTAAGGAACCCCGCAGCGCCGAATTCCAGCCGGAATACCTGGATCCCAGCTCTCCCGCCTTCGACCCCTCGGCGGGTCTTGAACGCTGGGCGCAGCAGATGGACGTGTATACCGGGCCGGATGCGATGCTCGACTTCAACCAGGTCGATTACGTACACATCAACCTCAGTGACGCTAACCCTTCCGGGCTTGCGCAGCTGTTAGCCGGACGCAAAACACGTCTTTCCACCCTGATTCGCGATAAGTCTCTGCTGGGACATGAGATGCGTGCCGCGCGTACCCTGCGCACCAAAATTTATGAGCTCTCGACCGGACACGGGCTCGATGCCGGGTATTTTGTGGCGGGCACCGCATCATGGTTATCGCATGCGATGCGCGACGATGCCAAAGCCTCTGAAAAACGGTTTATCGCACCAATTTTGATGGCACCGCTGAACCTGACGCCGCATCCGAGGAGCGATGATTTTGAGCTGCAGCTAGCTGGTTCTGCACGCCTGAACCCCGCTATGGTGCGCCAAATCAAACAGGAATATGAGATCGACCTGGGCACTATGGATGTTGCGCAGCTCGCCAACTCAATGTCACGCCTGGACCCTGAACCCGTGATCGAGCGGATGCGTGCCTCCGCCGGGCGTATTCCAGGGATGACCATAGAATCAAAGTATTTTATCTCAACCTTTGCGGACCTGAAGGAAAGCATGGGGGAGCTACCGCACACCGCGCATACCCCGCTCGTGCGCGATCTTGCGGCGCTCAAAGTTCCCGGTGCGCAGCCGCGCGAGATGAACGCGCACAACCTGCAGCAGCCCCTCAACCAGCGCGATCCCGCCCAAGAAACGCTGCTGTTCGACGCAGACCCCGTGGCGCAGAATATTATTGATACCGCCGCCAGCGGATTTTCGATGACTGTGACAGCCGCACCCGGAACAGAACCGTTACGCACCGCCGTAAATATCGCCTCAACCCTGATAGGGCGCGGAAAGTCGGTTCTGGTCGTGGGAGAAAAACGTTCGACCCTCGCATCCTTCAGCGAGCTTCTGGGACGCACCGGGCTTAACGATCTGCGCTACGATCTGCTGGCAGAACACACTGCCGAAGATCAGCGAACCGAGTTTATTCGCGCTATCGTGCGTAACGAGAATACCGCAGAGCCTAATTCCACAAATCTTAATCGTGAGCTGATCGAAACCCGCACGGCGCTCACAGATCACACTCACGCACTGACGGCGCGCGACCCGCTGTGGCATATTTCTATCAGTGAAGCCTTGCAGCGAGTAGCCGAACTCGCCTCTGAGGAAAGCGCGCCGCAGACCCAGGTGCGTTTTAGCCGTCAGCTGCTTGATACTCTGCAAGACCGCGAAGCCATTACCGCCGATATTGTGCGTTTTGCGGAGCTGAACGGGTTCACACGCGCGACTCGCACCTCGCCCTGGCATCGTGCCCGCCTGCTTAACGAAGACGAGGCGGCGGACGCCTACGCCCTCGTCATTACCCTGCGTTCCTCGCTTCTTTCCCTGCGCGAGGCGATGAACGCCATGAACGCGGATCTGCATCTGCGCCGGGCGCGTACTATAGCCGATTGGGATGCGCAGCTTGCTATTCTGATTCGCATTCGGGAAACTCTCAAGCGCTTCCGGGCAGAGGTGTACGACCGCCCGGTGACCGACCTGATTGCGGCCACCGCATCCGGCTCATGGCGACGGGAAAACCGTATCGACATGAGCAGTATGCAGCGTTCGCGCCTGCGTCGAGCGGCAAAAGAGTATATTTTGCCGGGAGTGCATATTGGCGATCTGCACGAACACCTCAAAGTTGTGCAGACCGAGCGCGCCGAGTGGATTCGGCTTCTTGATTCGCCCAGCACCCCGAAGATTCCCGAGAACCTGGATGCTTTGGCGAACGCCCTGCACTCACTGGGCTCGGAGCTTTCGGGGCTTGAGATCATACTCCCCGATACCGCCGAAGGCGTTGACTTTGTGCATACGGATCTTGACCAGCTCGAAGCCCGCCTGGATGCTCTGCTCACCGACCGCGAAGTGCTCATGAGCCTGCCCGAACGTGACGTACTCTTAGGGCGGCTCACGAATGCGGGATTGAGCGATTTTCTGGACGAGCTGGGTGAGCGTGAGGCAAACGCATCCGAGGTGACATCGGAACTCGAACTTGCGTGGTGGCAGTCCGCGCTTGAAGAGCTTCTGGAACAGCACGCCGAAAAAATTCTTGACGGCGACGAGCTGCGCGATATTGAGGCTCGGTTCCGCCGCGCGGACTACGCCCATATGTCGAGCGCCCAGGCGCGTTTGCTGGCGCATACGGCACGGTTGTGGACGGAACGTATCGAAGAATTCCCCGAGCAGGCTTCGTATCTGAAGAGTCAGCTGCGCGGCCGTGAGTTTGATCTCGAGTCGCTTCTGGTGAATGCCCCGGTTATGGCGCTTACTTTGCTGCCGCTGTGGACTGCCAGTCCGTTTTCTCTGGCGCGCCGGGTTCCTATGTCGATGCGTTTTGATACGGTTATCCTGCTGGATGCTGAGTCCACCCCGCTGGCGGCCAATCTTCCGGCGATTACGCGCGCGGATCAGGTAATTGCTGTGGGCGACCCTCATGCCGGGTTCCCCGCGCCGTTTATTGTTTCGGCGCCAACTTCGGGTGCACCAGCATCGGATTCTCACCGGTTGGAGAGCACTTTTGGGGCGCTTTCACGTCTGCTTCCAAACCGCACGCTCTCGCTCGTGCACCGTCCCTTTGACTGCGTGCTTTTCGACTACCTGAATCGGGAATTCTATGGGTCTCACCTGCGCGAAATTCCGGTGAGCCCGGCATCCCACAAGCCCGTGAACACGCTGAGTATTGAGTATATTGATACGCGCGGGAAGGTGAGCGATAACGCGAACCTGGAATCCCCGAGCGTTGAAGTGGACCGTGTAACCCGTTTGGTGCTTGAGCACGCCTACCGCCGCCCCGAACGTTCTTTGGCGGTGGTGACGGCGAGCCCGAAGCATGCCCAGCGGATTGCCGGGGCGGTGCGCCAAGCCTTGAATACGTACCCGCAGCTTGCTGAGTTTTTCAAGCCCGGTACCGAGTCTTTCCGGGTGGTGGATGTGAACCGCGCGGGGTCGCTGGAACGCGATACCGTTATTTTCTCGCTGGGTGTGGGGCGTGCCCGGCTGGGGCAGAGCTCCCATAATCTGGGGCTGCTGTCGGGCCCGCACGGTCGTGAAGGCTTCGTAGTGGGGCTCACTCGCGCACGGCGCGCCACGCATATTGTCAGCTGCGTGAGCCCAGCCGATATGAACGCGCAGAAACTTCACGAGGGTGCGCTGGATCTGTACCGGTTGATGCTCGCATATGAGGAGAACCAGCAGCAGATTGCGGCGCAGACTCCGCGTGAGGACGTTCTCGCCTCTAACGCCTGGTTAGAGACTGAGGACGAGCCAACCGATCCGGTAACTCAGGACTGGCTGCTTAACGATGCGGTAGCACGCCTGCGCGAACGCGGCGTTCGGGTACGTCCCGGCGAAGACGAGATCGCCTTTATCGCGCTGGCACCGCAACAGCTCATTCATACCAAATCTGAACAGGAGAGCGCACAGCGGATGCCGCTCATGGTGGGGTCGGATGTGCTGTTTGATTACACGACCGAGAGCGTGCGTGAGCATACTCGCCTGGTTCCTGAAAGGTTGAGCCGCACGGGCTGGAACTACGTAACCCTTAACACCTTGGAGGTTTTCGCCGATCCCGAGGCAGTGGTGGCGCGTATCCTACGGTATTTGGGTATATATGCAGACTAGGCGCTTCTGCACCCTCCCGGCAGCGCAGAGCTGAAAGGACGAACCTATGGGTGAGTATTCTCCAACACCGAAACCGCGCAGAGGCCATCGTCGTGCCAGCGGGGGAGGCACATTAGCAGGGGACGAGCCGCGCATCGCGGGCGTGAACGCACCGCTTCATGCGAATACGCCAACGCCTGCACGCAAAGAGACCTCCGGGAAGTCAGCCGCGAATCGAGGAAACCTGCGGCATACCCGCGGCTCGGCGCAGGAACATTTAACCCCCGAAGAACGTGCCCGTCTAGAGTGGATGCGCGAACAAAAACCCCCGCACTGGGGCTAGTGCCGCAGTACAGGGAGGGAACGATTCTTCGTGTGACTACTCTGCTTGAGATGAGCTTGAGCTGGAACCTTTATCGGTGCTGTAGAACCCGGATCCTTTGAAGACGACGCCCACGGTGTTGAAGCGTTTGCGAAGTGTGTCTTCACCGCATTGCGGGCAGGTGCGCAGGGCGTCCTCGCTGAACGACTGGCGTTTCTCGAAAGCGTGCCCACAGTTTTTGCACTGGTAAACGTAGACCGGCATGGTTCTCCTGAATGACAGATCCTAGGGCAGCCGCGAGCGCGGCGGCTGCCGTGTGTTGCGTATAGAGTGTACCGCGAACCTCACCCGGTTTCGACTTGGGTGGCGTGCCGCGCGGGGCTTAGCGCAGGCAGAATGTTCTTAAGTTCTCGGTCTAGAGCGCGGAATCGCCGAGGGGCTCTATGCCGTTCTCGGTCAGCACGCGGGGGAGCACGGCATCCCATTCATCGTAGGGAATGCTTTCGAGCACTTCGTGGGAAAACACCACGCCTACGGTGCTCTCACGCAGTTTATCTGCCGAAAGGGTAGGGATGATGCGGTCATAGTAGCCTCCGCCCTGCCCTAGACGGCGGCCGTTGCGTGCATAGGCGAGCGCCGGAACTAGCCGCAGGTCGGCGGCAACAAAAGCCTGGGTGTCATACTCTTCGCCTTCGGGCTCGGCAATGCCCAAGCCATTGAGCGGATGCTCCACCTGCGGATCCCAGACAACCCAGGCGAGGGTGCGTGCCGGGCGTACTACGGGCACCAGGATGCGGTGCCCGCGCGCGTGCAGGTCGTGAAGCGCTGCGGTGATAGGCGGTTCGGAGGCGGTGGGCAGGTACGCCGCGATAGTTTGCGCCTGCGCATCCTTGGGGATCAGTGAAAGAATATGGTCGCGGTACTGCTGCGCCATCTGCTCGTGTTCCGCCGCTGTGCGGGCGTTTTTGGCGATCAGGCGCTGCGGGCGAATTTGGGAGCGCAGTATCTGCTTGTCGAGGGCGATATCTTCGGAAGTTTTGCTGTGGGGTGCATCGTTGCTCTCATGCGGGGTGGATAAGGTGCTGGGCTCGGGTTTCATGGTTCTCCTGGGTGAGTGTTTTCACCATTGCGATAATGTTGTGCGGCGAGTGCGATGCTCGGCGGGGTCTTATGGTGCCTAACCTGCAAAGGTGCAGCCGGGTATTTTTAAATTCTTGCACGAAGGTACGTGTCAAATTGTAGTATTACAGGCTGTGAAAGAGGGTGCATGAGTTATGCTTATTGGTATGACTAAAGTATCTAAGTCTGTCACTAAGGCTGTTATTCCGGCGGCTGGTCTGGGGACCAGGTTCTTGCCCGCAACGAAGGCGACTCCTAAGGAAATGCTTCCGGTCGTTGATCGCCCCGCAATTCAGTACGTGGTAGAAGAGGCAATCCGCGCCGGCCTGAACGATGTTCTTATGATTACCGGCCGTAACAAGCGTGCGCTTGAAGACCATTTTGACCGTGTTCCGGTCCTAGAAAGTCAGCTGGCCGAGCAGGGTAAAGACGCCCTTCTGAAAGCTGTTGAAGCAACGAATGAGTTGGGTGAACTGCACTATGTGCGCCAGGGCGACCCTAAAGGTCTGGGCCATGCAGTTTTGCGCGGCAAGGTACATGTAGGGGAAGAACCCTTCGCGGTTCTGCTGGGCGATGACCTGATCGACGAAAAAGAGGATTTGCTCTCGCAGATGGTCGAGGTTCAGCAGGCTACCGGCGGTTCCGTGATCGCTCTTATGGAGGTTCCCCGCGAGTCTATCTCAGCCTACGGTGCTGCCGCTATCGAGGCGGTTGAAGGCCAGGATGGCTACGTGAAGGTCACCGGTCTTGTTGAGAAACCCGCCCCCGAGGAAGCACCCTCCAACTATGCGGTGATTGGTCGCTACGTGCTCAGCTCGAAGGTATTCGAGGTGCTGGAAAACACGGCTCCGGGCCGCGGCAACGAAATTCAGCTGACCGATGCACTGCAGACTTTGGCAGTCGGCACCGGCGAAGGTGAGGGCGTATACGGTGTGGTCTTCAAGGGGCGCCGCTTCGATACGGGGGATAAGCTCTCGTATCTGAAGGCAAACGTTATTCTTGCTTCCGAACGCGAAGATCTCGGCCCTGAACTTCGTGAATGGCTGAAAGAATTTGCTGATAAGAACTGCTAATCACTCTTTGCATAATCTCTAGTCCTATCAGGGGCGATAGTTCGGTTTTATGACCTGCTGTCGCCCCTGATTCATTTACGTAATGTTCGACTGTGTTCGATAGTATTTATACATGCACGGGAAATGTGCTGAGCGCATATTTTCTAGAAGAGCCCTGAATAATCCAGGTTTCTTTGGTATATTTTCGCACGGTATACGTAGATGAATGCGAACACTGTCCTGTACTAGGTAAGATGAAAAGTCCTAGGTTTTATAAATGTTAGCTTGAAGGGATAGATACACATGACGATTTTGAGCACGTCGGGTGTTCTCGTAGTTTTAGCGGTCGTCATGCTGTTGTGGTTTATACCGCGGAATATGCGTCGTGCATCCGCCGCAGACACCCCCGAACAGACGGTTGTAAACCCGCATTCCATGACTGATGATGTTCTGACTTCGCATTCCATTCTTTTTTCTGAGGAGTCCGCAGTGCCCGGTTCTGACCCCAAGAAATCTAACGCCGCGAGCGGAAACGTACCCCCGCTCAGCGAAGAAGAGACGAGCGCCGCGCTCTCCGATCTGCGCGAAGCCTCGCCGGTCGAACCTTTTACCAGCCCTGTGCCCGTTTTAGAACAGAAACCTTGGTTGCCGGAACGCCTGCATCGCCTAGGAACCCTGCGCCTGACCCTGCTCGGTATCGGCGCGCTGGTGGCACTTATTCTGATTTTCTCGCTGATTCTCTCCCTCATGGGGTGGCTGCCGTGGAGCGCTCCCGCGGTTTCCTTCGTGGCGCTCGCGGGGATCGGCGGTGCCCTCTACTACCTGGGGCAGCCCAAGGATGGGCACGAAGAACCTGGTGCGGTGTATCCCGAAACCTCCGGGCATAATGCGCTGCCCATCGAGGGTGAGGCTGCCGAAGAGGAATTCGCCCAGGATGAGGCACACGAGCTAGACGCCGAGGAACCTGAAGAAACCTCACCGAGTCGTTCTTCCAAGGCCAGCAGGTGGGGTTCGCTGCGCTGGAACTCGGGGCGTGCATCCCGCAAATCTACGCTGGAGGAAGAGTCTTCAGAACAGGGTGTTTCCGCAGACCATGCGCCACAGATCGGTGCCGATGAATTCGCAGCAGAGCCTCACGAGCTGAGTGAAGAGTCGGTGCATGAGGAATACGTCGAATACGCTGAATTGTACTCAGCTGAGGATGCGCAGCAGCACTTTTCCGGTACTTCGCACGCCCGCAGGCTTCCGGCGCAGTTGCACCCTAAGTACCCTCCGCAGCAGGCTCCCGAACCCGTCCTGTACGACGATGACCAGGGTGCAGTCCACGAAGCTTCATACGAGCAAGCTCCTTCCGCGCACGCGTTTTCAGTATCGGCAGAGGAGGCTCCCGCACAGGATGTTTTTGCGCAGCCGAAGAACCTGCACCGCGCGCCCGCACCCCAGCCCGAGGCGCAGCGGCACGAAACCCGTTTTGTCGGGTCTTCATCTGTTCAGGGTCAGACCCCGCGCCGCCCGGCACGCATTCCGGGAACGCATCTGCGCCCGCTGGAACGCACGAGTGAACTTTTCGATCAGGAAGTTCAGACCACTCCAACCGGGCAAATCCCGGTGACTCCCGCACCCGGAAATACTGCGGATGCTCCGCAACGCGAAGGTGCTGTGCCTAGGAACGGATTCTTAGGATCAGCTCCCGCGAATACAAACCAGACTCAGGGTCATTCCGCGCCCTCCGGTATGAGCAATACTTCTGCTCAGGATGCGGCGTTCGGCCCCGGCATGCAGGATCGTGCGGACAACTCTGCACATTCCGCGCCGTATCGTGGTGCCGTGCATAATCCATACTTCACACAGCCGCAGAATACCGCGCAAAATCCGTATGCTGCGCCAGCTCAGGGCTACGGTACGCACCAGGGCCAAGGTGTGGGGCAGCATCAGGGTATGCAGCAAAACCAAAACGCAGGCCAGAACCGGCAGGCGGCTCAGACAGGCTTAGGACAGCAGAGTCTCGGCGAGCAGCAGGGATACGGTCAGCGCAACTTTGCACCACAAAACCAGAAGCACCAGACCTCCACGGCTCAGCATACGAGCGCTCAGAATTCCGGGCCTGGATTTGCGCCTTCGCGCTCTGTAGCAGAGGAGAAGAATCTTCCTCCTGCAGGGTTCACCCCGCAGGGAGCCATCCGCCCCATGAACCAGGAACCTCCGCGCTCGCAGCGTCCGATGGGAACCACCACAGGCTCAGGTGCGCAGAGTTCACGCTTCCAGCAGGGACCGGCGACCGGTTCTGTTCCGGTAGGAGGCGGGTCTGGGTTTACGAATACGAGCCAATTCGATGTTCCGGTTCCGCTTGATCTCGACGATTCTGAGTTCGAGCCTCTCGATATTATTCCGGTCGTGGACGAACCCAGCGAGCGCTCGGGCTCCTCCTCGAACGCATCCGCGTCCTATAAGCGGGGGAACATGCCGGGGACGGGAGCATCTTTCACCGGGGTATCACAGAAAACATGGACCCCCACGCAGCTTCCGAAGCCGCTGAGCTCTTTGCATCAGAAGAAGCCCAATGGAAGCGATAGCAGCCCAAAGAACGGAGAGCAGAAGTAACGGTTCGCTGGATCTCTAGATTAAATTTCTGCACCAGAGTAAAAAGGCTCCCCATACATCTGGGGAGCCTTTTTACGTGCCTTGGGAAAAGAATGAAGCGAGTAATTCAGTAAGGATGCGCGTATAGGGAAAGGAGGAGGTTCCATCTGGAACCTCCTCCTTCGCATCACACACAGGAAGAAAAGTCTTCAAAACCGTATCTAGGAGGCCTTCCCACAAGGCGTATCCTATTTGGTAATAAAAATATAACCTAATTTTGAGGTGTCTGCCAACTGTAAATCCCGGAAAAATAGCGACATTCTGTCAGTATATTTAGGGTTACCTAACCGAAAACCCTGTGTTTACGGGGATAGGCTCCAATAATAAGGTGCAGAAAAAAATTTAAAATTTTTTTTGATTGCGGGATCATGTGCACTACGCAGAACCTCAGAGCAACATATGTACACCCTCAGCTGATGAGTACCGTACCCAAAACATGAGAGAATGAGGGGGTGAAAGAATGGTTTGCGGCTCTGCCTCTCGAACTTGCCGTCGTCATCATGTGGGGCATCGGTATTTTGCGCACCAGCATCGTCTACGCCCTGGGATACCTTGCCGCCACGGGAAGCGCGCGCCTAGAGCGCATCCGTAACGCCATGCAGACCCCGCTCTACACACGAGCCACCGCCATGATCAACCGGTGGGGAGCCTACGCCGTGCCGCTCTGTTTTCTGACGGTCGGGCTACAGACCGCCGTCATCATTAC
Organism: Rothia sp. HMSC08A08; assembly: GCF_001808385.1. Taxonomy (NCBI): domain Bacteria; kingdom Bacillati; phylum Actinomycetota; class Actinomycetes; order Micrococcales; family Micrococcaceae; genus Rothia; species Rothia sp. HMSC08A08. Next base: position 44,397 of record NZ_KV793059.1, on the reverse strand, counting down.
CACAGGGTTCACAAAAATGCCGATGCGCCGCTGGCTGCCCGGTATGCTTCTGGGCACCCTGATGTGGGCGATTATCTACGTCACTATCGGGTTTGCTCTCCTTGCCGCCTTCGGATTTGAGCCGTGGATGGTGCCGCTCATCTTTGTCTTGCTTATTCTGATCAGCGTGACAGCCTCAAAGATTCGCACCTATATTGCTGATAAGCGGCAGTCTTAGCCCGTTTTTACTGTATATTCCACGGATACACCCCGCGTACCCGCCAGCTGTGCTAGCGTGGTGGCATGAGTGAAAACAGCACCACCGCACGGGCAGAGGAAGAAGCAAGAACCGACGAGCTTCCGCACCATATCGCAAATCTTCTCTACACTCCGCAGGCCCTACCCGCCCAGGTGCTTGAACGCTCTGAGCTGCGCATTGCCTATGTGCCGGGAATTATGCCCGGAAAATGGTTCACCCGCTGGCATGAGCGCTACGGCGACCGCGCGCCCCTAGCTGAAATTCCGGTGGGGGAGGGCCTGGGAATTCAGGCCCTTACCACAGAGCTTTCCACCTCCCAAAGTGCAGAACCGCTTGCACACATGGCGATTGTGCGCCCCAACCACGAACCGCGCAGCAGAGACACAGACGAGTACCACAGCATCAGACTGTACGAGGAAGTACACGTGCTGATCATGCCCAGCGACCACGTGCTCACAGTGCTTGATGAGGTGAGCTTTGAAGACCTCGACGAAGAATTTCTGCTTCACGACCCCGACGATTACCCCGCCTGGGCTGAAGCCTCCAGCACATGGCGGACCGAAAACCCAAGGTTCCTGCCCGAATTTACCGGCGATCGTGAGGCTCTTGAGCTCGTTGCCGCAGGAATTGGCCTGTACATTGCCCCCATGTCCGTTGCGCGATTCTACCATCGTAAAGACCTCACCTATCGCCCGATGTGCGGCCTTGAACCCTGCCCGGTGACCCTCACCTGGAGGCGGGCACCGGTGGCGCATCCGCGCCCCGAAAGAGAAGAAACCCTGATCCAGGACTTTATCGGTATTGTGCGCGGGCGAACCGCATCCAGTGAGCGAGGAAGTGAGACGAAACAGAGCCGCGCTAAGCGCATTGCTGATGAGAAAGCAAAGACGAAAGCGAAAAACCGTGCCGCCAATGCCCGCCGTGAGGCTCGTGATCGGAAGAAATCGAACGCCAAAAAGAGCGGAAATCTCCGAGAATATGCCCGTCACAACGCTCAAGCCGCCCGTGCGCGGCGTGCCGGAAAGAAACGCTAAAGCGGTAAACTTAACATCATGGCATTGGTAATGGAAACCCGTCCCGCAGCCTACGCGGTCATTATCGAGCAGGGCAAACTGCTCATGACCCGCTGGGTGCCCGAGGACCGCGCCCAAAGTCCGCTCTGGTCGCTGCCCGGCGGAGGCATGGAACCGGGCGAGCAGGCCGATGAAACCGCCCTGCGAGAAACCCTCGAAGAAACCGGGTACAGCGTTGCCATCGAAGATATTTTGGGAGTGCACGCCGGGCATTTTCCCGCACGTAACGGGCTCTCCGACAGCACGCTGCCGTTCTGCGCCCTGCGCATCGTCTACCGCGCCCACGTGGTCACCGGCGAGCTGCGCGCCGAAGAGAACGGTTCTTCCGACAGCGCCTGCTGGGTGCCTATCGCCGAACTCGATACCCTGCGCTACGGCACCCTCATCGACGAGGTCGCATCCATGATGGGCTTTCAAAATGCCGCCGCTTGGTCGCGTGAATACCAAGAATTTCTTGCCGATGAGAACGCGAGGAAAATCTAGTGCATTACCCAAACCGCCCCGCCCCTACCCGCCGCACCATGATAAGCGCCTTAGCCCTAGCTCCGCTTCTTGCCGCCTGCTCGTCAGAGGACGATAAACCGAAAGTTGATCCTTCAGCATCAAGCTACGGAACCCTGCGCGTGGGCATCGGTGCCCTGCGCGAGATGCGGGCGGTCGCATACCTGTACGCTCAGGCGCTTCGCAACGTGGGATATAACGTTGAGGTTGTCACCAACGAAGACAGCCGCAGCAAATTTCTGGATGCGCTCAAACAGACCGAAGCGAACACCCCCGAACCAGACACGCTGGACCTTGTCATCGATTACAGCGGCGATTTGCTTCTGCATCTTACGAACGACGGCAAACTTAGCCCCGCACAAATTCAGGCGGAACGCCAGGCCGCCAGTGCCAGCGCATCCGCGGCGAGCGCCGGGGTCACACTACCGCCCACCCCCACCAACACACCTTCGCATGATGCGTCTGCCTCCGAAGGCGCAACCGCAAGCCCCAGCGGAGCCATTAACGCGCGCGCACTGAATATTACCGATACCGTTGCCGCTATTAACCGTGTGCTCCCTGAACACCTGGAACTTCTAGACGTTGCTAATGCCCAAAACCGCGATGTTCTCGTGACCACTCGCCAAAATGAAGTGCAGCATAAACTTCGCAGCCTCGCCAATCTTGCGGATGTAAAAGCTACCCTAAGTTTTGCTCTCACCAGCGGATACACCAGCAGCAACTACGGCGTTGCAAGCCTCAAAACCGTCTACAAATACACGGTCGAAAACCCTATTCTCAACGAAAATTCGGCAGAACGGGTGAGTATGCTCAGCAAAGACACCGCGCAGGTGGTTCTTTTGCACAGCGCAGACCCGGCGATTGAGGATAACCGCTTCACAACTCTCGAAGACCCACAGACTACGCAGCTGAACCAACAACTTCTTCCGATTGCACGTCGTAACCTGCCAGATAGTGCACGCGAAGCTATAAACCGCGTATCATCTACATTAGATACGGGAAACCTATCGTTCTTGCTTCGTCTTACGAGCGGTACTAACCCCATCGCTGACGACGAGGCCGCGAAATTCTTATTAGAGCATCCAAGGAAGTAATGTAACTATGACGAAGTACCGTCAGTCCTCAAAGCTGAACAACGTCCTCTACGATATTCGCGGACCTATTCTCGAAGAAGCCAACCGCATGGAAGCGCTTGGCCACCGCATCCTCAAACTCAATATTGGTAACCCCGCTCCCTTCGGATTTGAAGCGCCGGATGCGATCATGATGGATATCATCCGCCACCTGCCCGTCACACAGGGTTATTCCGACTCTCACGGGCTGTACTCTGCGCGCACCGCCATTGTGCAGTACTACCAGAATCGCGGGATTCTCGACCTTGATACCAATGACATATATCTGGGCAACGGCGTTTCGGAACTGATTCCTATGACCTTGCAGGCGCTATGCGAACCGGGCGATGAAATTCTGGTTCCGATGCCCGACTACCCGCTGTGGACCGCCTCCACCACGCTCGCAGGCGGCAACCCCGTGCATTACCTGTGCGACGAAGAGAACAACTGGTACCCGGATATTGAAGACATCAAGTCGAAGATTACCGAGCGCACCAGGGGCATTGTGATTATTAACCCCAACAACCCCACCGGTGCCGTGTACTCCCGCGAGATTCTGCAGCAGATTGCTGATGTGGCGCGCGAACATGAGCTCGTGGTCTTTGCCGACGAAATCTATGAGAAGATCACCTACGAAGGCACCGAGGCTATCAACATGGCCACCATCACCGGTGATGATGTGCTCTGCATGACCTTCTCGGGGCTTTCCAAAGCATACCGCGTCTGCGGTTACCGCGCCGGATGGCTCGCCATTACCGGGCCAAAAGAGGACGCTAAAAACTATATCGAGGGCATTACCCTGCTTGCGTCGATGCGCTTGTGCTCCAACGTGCCCGCCCAGCATGCAATTCAGACCGCACTCGGCGGCTACCAGTCCATTGACGAACTCGTTGCCCCCGGCGGGCGTCTCTACGAGCAGCGCACCCTGGCGTATCGTATGCTCAACGAAATCGACGGCATTACCTGTGAACAGGCCGATGGCGCGCTCTACCTGTTCCCCAAAATTGATACCGAAAAGTTCAACATCAAGAGCGACGAACAGTTCATGCTTGACCTGCTCAAAGATCAGAAAATTCTCTTCAGCCACGGCAGCGCCTTTAACTGGCATAAGCCCGACCACTTCCGCCTGGTTTTCCTGCCGGATGTGCAGACCCTCAAGAGCGCGCTTGAGCGGCTGGGTAACTTCATGGCGGATTACAAACAAAAGAATTAGCGGGGTTTGCTAGGCGGTTTTCCCGCGCTAGTTCGCGCCCACTCCTACTGCTCTTGATGTGTTATCAAACGGATTTTTTCACGTCTGGTAACGCATCAAGAGCTTTTTTACCCCTTAGTCTTCGGACTCGGAACCCTCAGACTCAGCTTCTTCACCCGTTGCATCCTGAGTGTTACGCACCGCGTGCAGGCGTTCTCGGGCGCCTTCAAGCCAGGCTTCACACCGGGAAGCTAACGCCTCACCGCGTTCCCATAGGGCTATCGAAGACTCCAAATTTGAGGTGCCAGATTCCAGCTGCCGCACCACATTCTCAAGCTCGGAGCGCGCCTGTTCATAGCTTAGGGTCTCGACGGGAGCACCCAGCTCTTCCGTATGAAAACTAATATTCTCAGACAATGATGTACCTTCCACAAAAGAGTTATAAATCAAGATTTGAGTCGTATGTTTTGACCACACTGACCTCGGCGCCGCCCACCGCCGCGCGCATCGTCAGCTTGTCATGAGCCGATAGAGTCGTGGCATTGCGTACCAGTTCACCATCGGCGCGCTGCACAATCGTGTACCCCCGCTTGAGCGTTTCCATCGGCGAGAGTGCCCGCACCCGCGCAATCGTATGCGAAATCGCGTCCCGTTCGCGTGCTACGCGGTACTCTACCGAACGGGCGGCTCGCTCCCGCAGCCGAAAAATATCCTCACTGCGCCACCCTAAATCCGTCTCCGGCTGGGTCAGCACCGGGCGCTCATGCAGCTGCCGAATATACTGCTCCTGATAGTTCAGGTAACCCAAAACCGCGCGGTCGGCACGCGCTCGCGCCTCCCGAATAACCGCCAGTTCCTCGGCGACATCGGGCACAATACGCTTACCCGCATCGGTGGGGGTAGAGGCGCGAACATCCGCGACGGCATCCAGAATCGGGCTGTCTGCCTCATGCCCAATTGCCGAAACGACCGGAGTCTGCGCCGCCGCCACGGCACGTACCAGAGCCTCATCAGAGAACGAGAGCAGATCCTCAAACGAACCGCCGCCGCGGGCAATCACAATCACATCAACCTCAGGATGCGCATCCAACTCGCTCAGCGCCGCCATCACCTCGCTCGCCGAGCCTTCGCCCTGCACTTTCACATTCCGTACCTCAAACTGCACTCCGGGCCAGCGCAGCGAAGCATTGCGAATCACGTCTTTTTCGGCATCGGAATCACGCCCGGTAATCAGTCCCACACGATGCGGCAGCAACGGGAGCGGCTTCTTGCGAGCATCCGCAAACAACCCTTCGGCGGCCAGCTTTTCACGCAGTATTTGCAGCTGTTCGTGCAGGTTACCCGTGCCCACCGCATAGATGCGTCGTCCAATCAGCGAGAGCCGACCGTTCTTCCACAGGCTGGGCTTTGCTAAGGTCACCACCCGCGCGCCAACCTTCACATCCGACCCCAGGCCGCGCCCCGCCTGACCGAACAGGGCGAGCGTAAACGAAAAATCTTCCTGCAGATCCTTCAGCTCGATAAAAACGTTCCCGCCGCGCCCGTTGAGGGAAGCAACCTGCGCCTCAACCCACAGCTGCGGAACCTTATCGATATAGTTCTTCATATTCTGAGCCAAAAGCGCCAGAGGCCAAGGATTCTGCGGTGTAGTCTCCTGTGACTTTGCAGGAAGCTGCCGCTCAGCCGCAGGCGGCACAATCGGGGGAGCCGAGTGCGGGTATTCATGGTGCGCTGCCGAAAAATCAGTCATAACCCCATTCTCTCCCACAGCTCGCGATTTTGCCCATCTTTCGGTCATGCGCGTACTCTTCACGTCACAGTTTCCGCTGAGGGCACACTCATTCAACCTTTTCTGCCGAACCCGGTAATCTGTAACCTATGGGTGCACATGACGACCCCCAACCCCACGAACCCAAGCGCACGATCAAACTTGAGGTTCCAGAAGACTCACCAGACACCACCCGCGTATTGCCCGAACCTCCGCGCGATGACTACCGGGTTATCTCCAGCGAACCGCATGATCTTGAGGGCGCGGATGAAACCACCACGCTCTTATCTGCCCCCGAGATAAACCAGCAGACGCGAGTGCTCAACGAGTCCTCGGACGTGCCGCGCCCGCACAGAGAAACCCCGGAACCGGCGGGTGCCACCGTGGCGAACCTGGCGAATCAGAAACCGCAGCGGCATGTGCTGGAACCCACCAGTGTCTCAAAGCTGCGGTACGCTCTGGCGATTCTTGCCGCATCCTTGAGTATTCTGTGCGCGCTAACGGGCTCGGTTGCCAGCTGGGTCAATCAAAACCTCATCAGCCAATCCGGGTTCAACCAGCTCAGCACCCAGCTGGTGGAAGACCAAGACTTTCAAAAACGAATTGCTGATGCCGCCGTCACCGATGTTATGAACTCTGAGGCGGTCAAGCGAGTCTTCCCCGAATCCGGCAATAACTTTCTTACACAAATTCTGAGCACAAGCCGCGGCGAGGTGAAAAAACGCCTGAGCGAGAATGCACAGAGGCTCACTGGAACCTCTGAATACCGCACCATGTGGCGGCAGGTTGCGGCAGATACGCACACCTACAACCTGGCGCATCCTGACGACCCCGCAGCACTCGACATCAGCGCCTTCTATAGTGAGCTTGATGCGCGTGTGGGCAGCATCGGCATCTACGACCCCGATATTTCATCCTGGGGAAAACACCTGATATCTATTGACCGTGACGGAAACCCCGTGCAGCATGCGGTGCAGCGGGCGCAGTGGGTTGGAAGTATGTCCGGGGCACTGATCGCAGCAAGTATTATCGGTCTAGTGATCGCCCTGATTCTGCTTCCGCGCGGACGCTTTGTACTTCTGACCTGTGCGTTCTTGATTCTTGCGGCGGGCTTGTGGATTCTGAGTGCGGTCATGGCGCAGCAAACCCCGCAGACACTTGGGCTAAGTACTGACAGCACGGTGGGAACTGTTTTCTTGGACGGCCTAGTCAATACGGCGCGCCCCATGCTGACAGGTCATCTCAATTCGCTCGCAAGTTACAGTGCATGGGCGGCCGTGGTCTCGCTTCTGGGCGGTATTCTTGCCAAACTCATTGCGCTCACTGCGAGCGGTGCCACAGTCATCACACACTAAAAGTCCGAACAACGTAGGATAGTAACCATGTCCACTGAAACTATTGCCCTGGGCCTGCCGCCCGTACCCCGCGAGCGCCGCAGCCGCGCCGAGGTTGAAGCCGCCGCCCCCGTCAACGGTGAGAAGAAAGTCCTGCTCGCCACCCCGCGCGGTTACTGCGCAGGCGTTGACCGTGCCGTGATCGCTGTTGAGAAGGCGCTGGAGCACTACGGCGCGCCCGTCTACGTGCGTAAGCAGATTGTTCACAACCGCCACGTGGTGGAGACCCTGGAGAAGCAGGGCGCTATCTTCGTTGATGAAGTGGACGAAGTACCCGAAGGCTCCGTGACCGTGTTCTCGGCGCACGGTGTGTCCCCGGCAGTGGTTTCCGCAGCTGGCGAGCGCTCCCTGAACACCATTGACGCGACCTGCCCGCTGGTGAACAAGGTACACCGCGAGGCTGTGCGCTTCGCAAAGCAGGACTACGACATCCTGCTCATTGGCCACACCGGCCACGAAGAGGTCGAGGGTACCGCAGGTGAGGCGCCCGAGCACATCCAGATTGTGAACTCGCCCGACGAGGTGGATCAGGTGACCGTCCGCAACCCGGAGAAGGTCGTCTGGATTTCTCAGACCACCCTGTCCGTGGACGAAACCCTGGAAACCGTGGCGCGTCTGCGTGAGCGTTTCCCCTCCCTGCAGGATCCGCCCTCGGACGACATCTGCTACGCAACCTCCAACCGCCAGGGCGCCATCAAGGAGATTGCTCCGCGCGCTGACCTGGTCATCGTGGTTGGTTCGGCAAACTCCTCGAACTCCGTGCGCCTGAAGGAAGTGGCACTCGAATACGGCGCTAAGCGTGCCGAGCGTGTGGACTTCGCACACCAGGTGGACGAGTCCTGGTTCGAGGGTGTGGCGACCGTGGGCCTGACCTCCGGCGCGTCCGTGCCCGAGGTTCTGGTTCAGGAGGTACTGGCCCTGCTCGCCGAGTACGGCTACAACACCATCGAAGAGGTGGAGACCGCGAAGGAAGACATTCTCTTCTCCCTGCCGAAGGAACTGCGTTCCGCCCTGAAGAACGATGAGAACGTGGGCCGCCAGCTCGGTGGCCGCGGCGCTAAGCCCACTCGCTAATACTTTTTAGCTTATGACCCCGTGTCCTCTTCCCCCGTGTGGGGAGAAGACACGGGGTCTTTGTATCTGATATGTGGGGAAGCACTGTTTGGGACGGCGGTACGCGCCGGTCTACTTGGTGCGGTGCAGCAGACCGGTGGCCTGCTTAAGGACCTGACGATTCGCGCCACATGAAGTTATTTAAGAATCTCCGTCTCTTTCAATGCCATGTTATGTTATAATAAATTGTATTTCTAGAATAGAAAGGTCTTAAGGTGACAACTCTTATTCAGCATAAACGTGTAGAATTTTCAGAACTATTTTATGACCTAGTGTTTGTTTTTGCAATTTCAAAAGCAACTGCTTTAATTCACCCTCTTCATGACGGTGTTGTGGCTTGGGATTCTTTACTTGATTTCTTCATCTCTGTCATGGTTATCATCAATTCCTGGATGATTCAAACCATTTATACCAATCGCTATGGAACAAACTCGTTATTTAATATGGTAATCATGTTTACCAACATGGGACTTATGCTCTTTATATCCAATATGATTGGATACAATTGGCAACAATGGTTCTATTATACCTGTTGGGCTGTTGGTACATTAACCCTTACCTTATTTTTTCAATATTTGGTTCAGTTTTTTAGAGAATCAACCGATAATACTGATCGGGAAAGCATCAAAGGTTTTCTATGGTTAACAGGTCTACAAAGTTTAGGAGTCTATCTGGCAGCTCTTTTCCCTATTTACGTTGGAGTCTATATCTTTATTGCTAGTATTCTGCTAACATTTATTGTGCCAATTTTCTTGATGACTAAAGATGAGCATTTCCAGGTAAATCTTCCCCATTTAATCGAGCGCGTCTCCCTTCTTGTCATCATTACGTTTGGAGAGATGGTTATTGGGCTAGTTAACTTCTTTACAGTTGAGAATTTCTCTATATATTCGGTTCTTAATTTCGTTATCATGCTTTCTCTGTTCTTGTTTTATTTTGGTGAATTTGACCATGCTATTGACGAAGGATCCAATCAAAAGGGAGTATTTATAATTTATAGTCACTATCCTATTTTCATTGGGCTTATGTTGATGACAGTTTCGATGGGTTATCTCCTGAATCCCGAGGCTAATCTTCTCGTTGCAATCAGCTTCTTTTATATCGGAATTGGCCTCTTCCAAGCTGCTGTCCTAGCAAATGGGCCCTATAACAAAAACTATCTTCGCTATCCGAGAAGTTACTACTGTGTCCAAGCGACACTCTATCTGGCTGCCTTGATTCTCTCTTTGCTTTTCGCTTCTAATGCTATAACAGTGTTGAGTATTGCAACCATTTTTACTCTAGCTATAGCTAGTCATTTTATTTCTTTCTGGGTTACACGTACTAAACAATATTCCGTGCCTTACTGGGGGTTCTTCTAATTAATTTATAAAAACAAAAAAGCCTTGGCTTCCAAGGCTTTTTTGTTTTTATAAACTAAATTTGTCCATCATTTGTTTATCAACTTCCTTTCCAGACATATCTAATCTGATGACACTATCCGCATCATCTCCAATCATATTGAGATACTCTAGATGAGAACGGAAGTTTTCTATCTTCCCTTCCAATAAATAGAGGGCCAGAGTGTCGATGTAGCCGTCTTCATACTGCTCACCTGCATCTACAAAGGACTGATACTTACCGAAACCCTTTTCTATGTCCTCAATAAACTCTTACTAATGAGCTTCAAGTGGTGAGTCTGGTTGTGTGGGCGGCTATCTTCCTGGGCGTTTCTGCCCTGCTGATGCGCCGCGCAACCCGCCGCTAAATGCTTCTTCCCGCCGCAGTCTCAAGAGTTCCGTAGTATCAGGGGCTCCCGAGGCTGCGGCGGAAGCCGTACCCGCTCACACCGCATCTGCTAACACTGCCGCGCCGCGTCCTGGAAACTGGTGCGAGTGAGTTCGTGGTGAAGGATACGGGTTCCCCGTGTGGGGAGAAGACACGGGGTCTTTGTATCTGATGTGCGGGATGCACGGATAGGGACGCTAGCGCAGCTTCACGTTCACGCTACGCGGGGGAATGCCCCCTCTGCGGCGCCCCAACAACGATTGGCACAGGCGCCTTGAGGACGGAGCCCCCGCTTCGCGTAACCGGTCGCGACGCTCGCATATCCTCAACTCATGACATTTGTCATGGGCAGCTCATGACACTCTGTACCGCACCGGCGCAAAAACCGGCGGTGTAATAGAAACATGAACACCGCAGCACTTCAGAACAGCAAGCAAAACACCGCAGAAACCGTTATTTCCGCCCGCTCCCTCCGCCAGGTTTTCTCCACCCGCGCGGCAGGCACCGTGGTCGCCGTCAACTCGATTGACCTGACCGTCAAGCGCGGCGAAATCATCGCACTGCTCGGCCCCAACGGCGCAGGCAAGACCACCCTCATCGACATGATTCTTGGTCTGACCCAGCCCAGCGGCGGCGAGTTGAGCGTCTTCGGTCGCAACGCCTCCGAAGCGGCACGCGCCGGTCTACTCGGCGCGGTGCAGCAGACCGGTGGCCTGCTCAAGGACCTGACGATCCGCGCCACGGTCGAGATGATTGCCGCCCTGTACCCCAAGCCCATTGACGTGGATGAGGTACTCGCCGGCGCCGACCTGGCCGAGATTGCTAAGCGTAAGGTCGGCAAGTGCTCGGGAGGTCAGCAGCAGCGTCTGCGTTACGCCCTGGCGACCATGCACTCGCCGGAGTTGCTGATCCTGGACGAGCCGACCGCCGGCATGGACGTGAACGCGCGCCGCACCTTCTGGGAGCGCATGGAAGCCATCGCCGAACGAGGAACGACCATTCTTTTTGCGACGCACTATCTGGAAGAAGCACAGAACTTCGCCCAGCGCATCGTGCTCATGGAATCCGGCTCCATCATCGCTGACGGCTCCTCCGACGAGATTCGTGCCCTGACCGGCCACCGCCACCTCAGCTTCCTCGCACCCGCACCCATCACCGACCTGGACGTGCCGGTTGAGGTCACCGAAGAGTCCGGCGGGTACCGCCACCGCATCTCCGTGGTGGAGATTGAACAGGTACTGCGCACTCTGCTGAACAACTACAGTATCACTGACCTGGAGGTCACCAAGCCCTCCCTGGACGAGTCCTTCACCCTGCTGACCGAGCAGGCCGCCGCCTCCAAGGCATCCGAAGCCTAAATACCGTACCGCCCCAACACCGCACCGCCGCTACACACCTCAAGGAAAACATCATGCTCCGCTACGCACTCTACGACATCCGCGCTTCTATCCTCTCGACCGACCGTTTCTTCTTCGGCGTGGCACTGCCCATCGTCTTCTTCCTGCTCTTCGGCGCGATGCAGGACTACTCCTCCCAGCCGATGGGTGACGGTAACGTAGCTGCGTACGTCATGATTGGCATGGCGCTGTACGGTGCCGTGCAGAACACCGTGGCGATTAGCGGCAGCACCGTCACCGAGCTCTCCAGCGGCTGGAACCGCCAGCTGGCGCTGACCCCGCTGACCACCGGCAAGTACCTGGGTGCGAAGGCGCTGACCGCCCTGGTGATTTCTGCGGTGCCGGTCATCGCGGTGAACATTGTGGGCATGTTCACCGGTGTTGAGATCCCTGTGAACCAGCAGCTTGCCGCCGGTGCGCTGACGGTGCTGTGCGGTCTGGTGTTCGCCTTCTACGGCATCATGATGGGCCTGCTGATTCGTAACGAGAACGCCGTGTCCATTGCGAACGGCCTGCTGGTGATTATGAGCTTCTTCGGTACTGTGTTCTCCCCGCTGAGCACCGACCTGCTGAACTACGCCCGCTTCACCCCGCTGTACGGTGCCGCTGAGATCGCTCGCTACCCCTTCAGCTCAGGTCGGACCATTATTTCGGGCGGTGAGGACTGGCTCGTCACCGAGCCGCTCTGGTACGCCGTGGTGAGCCTGGCAGCGTGGGCGGCGATCTTCCTGGGTGTTTCTGCCCTGCTGATGCGCCGCGCAACCCGCCGCTAAACGCTTCTTCCCGCCGCAGTCTCAAATCCCGAGGCTGCGGCGGAAGCCGTATCCACTCACACCGCATCTGCTAACACTGCCGCGCCGGTGGTATCTGCACCCGCGGCACCCGCACCCTTGGCACCCGCACGTTAGGCTAGAACCATGACCGAAACCCACACGCACCCGCAAAATACTGACCAGGCTAGCGCCGAGAACGAGGCGGCACCCTCCGCCGCGAAGCGTACCCTGGGCAAGCACCGCTTCCGCTTCCTCCACCGGGAACGCAGCGGCAACGTGAACTGGCTGGCGCTGGGCTTTAGCGCCCCGTGGCTGGTGTTTCTGCTCATGCCGCTGGACAGCTTCCTCACCACCCCGGAGCTGGCGCCGGTGCGCTGGACCGGTGTGGCACTGGTGGTGCTGTTTGCGGTGGTGAACTGCTCGGCGTACGCGGTGCCGTGGCTGGTGCCGGTCGCCTCCACGGTGCGTCGAAGCGTCATCTGGACGGTGCTGATGGCACTGCCCGTGGCTGGCCTGACGGCGCTGCGGCTGGATTCGGCGTATGTGGTGTTCTTGTCGTTCAGCATGTACTTTGTGGCGTTCTGGATTTTTGGCACAATCGCCCCGTACCCCCTGCGCTTCGGTGTAGCGGCGACGATTGCCCTTGCCTCCTGGCTAATCTTTATGGCGGGCATCGGTTTTGACGTCACCGCGCGCGGCGGTATCGCCCTCTTTATCGGTGCACCGATGGTGGGCATGCTGGGCTTCTCCTACCTGATTGAGCTCGGTGAACGCGCGGACGTAGCGCGTGCCTCCCTGGCGCTCTCTGAGGAGCGCGAGGAGATTGCCCGCGACGTGCACGACGTGCTGGGCCACTCCCTGACCGTCATCACCCTCAAAGCGGAGCTGGCGCAGCGCCTGCTGGAGATTGACCCCGCCCGCGCCGGCGCCGAAATGGAGGCGATCGCGCAGCTGTCTCGCGCATCCCTGGCGGAGGTCCGCTCAACCGTGACGCGCCTGCGTGTGCCTGACTTCTCGGGTGAGATTGAGGGTGCGGGCCGTGCCCTGCAGACCGCCGGTATTCGCGCCGAACTGCCGGAGGCCCAGAGCGCGCTCGCGGTAGCTGGTGTGAACGCGAAGCTGTTCTCCTGGGTTCTGCGTGAGGCGGTCACGAACATGGTGCGCCACTCGGAGGCGAACGCGGCGCGGGTGCGTCTGAGCGCAACCGGTCTGGACATCCTCGATAACGGCGTGGGCGTGGGCGATGCCCGCGGTAACGGTCTGACGGGTATGGCTCAGCGTGTGGCGGCGTCCGGCGGTAGCGTGGTGATTGAGGCGGCGCCCGAGCAGTGGCTGGCGGAGAACCCTGCCGGTGGGGTGGGCACGCGCATCCGTGTGACTATGGACGGTGACACCTCACTGCTGTAGGTAGGTGCTGTAGATTGTGGAACTTAGCGCCGCGCCCTGGACGGGGGAGCTACCCGCCCCTGTATGGTGGTGGTAGACAACCTCTTACGGTTGTTCCGCCTGGTATGTTCCACCCGGTATGTTCTGCCCCGTCTTTTTCACCGTCTTCAGCCCTGGGAGGCTCCCATGATTCGTGTTCTGCTCGCTGACGATCAGCAGCTCATCCGTGAGGCTCTTGCCGCTCTGTTGGGCCTGGAGGTTGACCTGGAGATTGTGGGTCAGGTCGGTAGCGGTGATGAGGTGCTGGGTGCGGTCGCCCTACTGAAGCCGGACGTGGTGCTGCTGGATGTGCAGATGCCCGGTACTTTGCTGGCTGATGGTATTGAGGCGGCTGCGGCGCTGCGTGATGCGGGTGCTTTGAGTGAGTCGGGTGAGCCGGTGCGTACGCTGATTGTGACGACTTTTGGCCGCCCTGGCTATGTGCGCCGTGCGCTGGAGGCTGGTGCGAGTGGTTTTGTGGTGAAGGATACGGGTGCTCGCCAGTTGGCGGAGGCGATTCGTCGTGTGCATGCGGGGTTGCGTGTGGTGGATCCGTCGTTGGCGGCGGATTCTTTGGTGACGGGTGCTTCTCCGTTGACGGAGCGTGAGGCGCAGGTGCTACGTGAGGCGGCGTCGGGTGGTACAGCTCAGCAGATTGCGGCGGCGTTGTTTTTGTCGGCGGGTACGGTGCGTAATTATTTGTCGGCGGCGATGGCGAAGACGGGTGCATCGACGCGTCAGGATGCGGTGCGTATCGCCACGGAGAACGGCTGGCTCTAGCGCCCTGCTCTCATCAACCAGGACGACAACCAGGGCGGCTCCTGCGCGAACACGGTAGAATGGTAGTGTCTATGCCCGCAGGCGCCCCGCACCCGTTTCTTCCCGAGACCGGCGGTGCCGCGCTTGGATGCGGGCACCATTTTCGCCCTGTGCCCGCCCGCACCCGCCGCATCATTTACGCGGCGCATCCTGAGTGTTTGGTGGGGTACATGATTCGAAGGAAAACTTGTGGCTCTAACTATCGGCATTGTTGGCCTGCCTAACGTGGGCAAGTCCACCCTGTTCAACGCTCTGACCGGCAACACTGTGCTGGCGGCTAACTACCCGTTCGCGACTATTGACCCGAACGTGGGCGTGGTGAACCTGCCGGATGCGCGTCTGAACCGTCTGGCTGAGATTTTTGGTTCGGAGCGTATTCTGCCTGCGACTGTTTCGTTCGTTGATATTGCGGGTATTGTGAAGGGCGCTTCTGAGGGTGAGGGCCTGGGTAACAAGTTCCTCGCGAACATTCGTGAGGCGCACGCTATCGCCCAGGTGGTGCGTGCGTTTGATGACCCGGACGTGATTCACGTGGACGGCAAGGTTGATCCTGCCTCCGACATGGAGACCATCAATACTGAGCTGATTCTGGCGGATTTGCAGACCTTGGAGAATGCGATTCCGCGCCTTGAGAAGGCCGTGAAGATTAAGAAGGGCGATGCCGCCCAGCTGGAGACTTACAAGCAGGCGCAGCAGATTCTTGAGGACGGGAACACGATTTTCTCACGTGCGGCTGCCGAGAAGCTTGAGATGGCGCATTTGAAGGAGCTAAACCTGCTGACTGCTAAGCCTTTCATCTACGTGTTTAACGCGGATGAGGGCGTGCTTGCCTCTGAGGAGAAGCAGGCGGAACTGCGTGAGCTGGTGGCACCGGCGGAGGCTGTTTTCTTGGACGCGAAACTTGAGGCTGACATGGTGGAGCTTTCCGAGGAGGAGGCCCGCGAGATGCTGGAAATGAGCGGTCAGGACGAATCGGGGCTGGATAAGCTGGCTCGCGTGGGCTTCTCAACTCTGGGTTTGCAGACCTATCTGACGGCTGGCCCGAAGGAATCGCGCGCCTGGACGATTTACAAGGGCGACACGGCACCGCAGGCGGCGGGCGTAATCCACTCCGATTTCGAGCGCGGCTTCATCAAAGCTGAGGTTGTCTCCTTCGATGACCTGGATGCGGCAGGTTCCATGAACGAGGCTAAAGCCCGCGGCAAAGTCCGCATGGAAGGCAAAGACTACGTCATGAATGATGGTGACGTGGTGGAGTTCCGCTCTGGACTAACGTCT
This sequence comes from Rothia sp. HMSC08A08, assembly GCF_001808385.1. Lineage (NCBI taxonomy): Bacteria > Bacillati > Actinomycetota > Actinomycetes > Micrococcales > Micrococcaceae > Rothia > Rothia sp. HMSC08A08. The sequence continues at coordinate 28,547 of NZ_KV793059.1, read as the reverse complement.
GGGGGGAAGAAGTGAGCGAGGAGATCGCGGACGCTAGGGCGAGTGTGAACTTTGAGTAGGGGGTACCTTGATGAATCACGCTTCACATGGTCCTGTGTGCGATCAAAGGCTTCTTGCGCAGGTTCGGGAGTCGTTCGGTCGGGTGGTCTATAGCCATAAGATCCATGAGAAGCAAGCAGACATCAGCTTCTCGAGGTATCAGTGGCAGCAGGGAACTTTGGTTGCTCTGTCTACAGTTAGCTCAGGAACATTCCTGACTCTCGTCTTCGGTCTGTTCGGCAACTCAACTTTGACCAGCCTCGTCACCTCCTTCTGTGCGCTTCTGGTCAGCTGGATGAGCCTTGGTGTGAAGACTTTCAAGTTCGATGAAACCTCGGCAGCCCATCGTGACGTAGCTTCGAATCTCTGGGATGTCCGGGAGTCATACATCTCTCTGATTGCCGACATGATGTCGGGTCAGATAGCAGACTTAGACGCGCGGAAGCGCCGCGACGAACTGCAGAGCCTCGCGCGAGATGTATACTCCGCAGCCCCGCGCACCTCAGGCAAAGCCTTCGTACGTGCGCAGGACGGGCTGAAGAACAATGAGGAAATGACGTTTACGACTCGTGAAATTGACCTTTTCCTCCCCGAAGCGCTCCGTCTTGGTGAGGACGAGGGGCAGTCATGAAAAAGGCAGAGATTTTCGATGGGTTGCTGAGCGCTCTTAAGGTGGGCGACACAGCCTCTGTGATCGCCAGCCGACGTGATGAGATCGCCAAGGCACTCAACAGAGATTTCCGCAAGAAGGATGGCTGTAGCGACTACAATCTCATGGTTGGATCCTTTGGTCGGCACACGGCGATCAAGGGGGTCTCTGACCTCGACATGATCTACATCCTGCCGGAAGGTATTCGTGAAGACTACGTAGGAGGCCGTGGACCTCGTCGCATGCTCGAACGAGTCCGCGACGATCTGAAGGCTCGGTACCCGAACACAGACATCCGGGTCGATCAGTGCGTAGTTCGCGTGCAGTTCGCTGCCAATGCCTTCAAGTTCGATGTTCAACCAGCGTTCGAGAACACGGACCGCAGTTTCTCCTACCCTGATACGAAGTCCGAGAGCTGGAAGATCACTAAGCCCCGCGACGAGATTCAAGCTACCCGTGAGAGCGTCGCGCGCACCTCCGCCAACATGCGTCACCTCGCGCGTATGGCCCGCGCATGGAAGAACGTCAATGGGGTGGTCATGGGGGGCCTCCTCATCGACACGCTGGTCTACCGCTTCTTCGAGCAAACGCATGAGTTCGACGCAACGGGTAGCGGCTCATTTGATCGGATGGTACGCGACTTCTTCGAGTTCCTCAAGAACGAGCCGGAGAGGGACTACTACTTGGCCCTTGGCAGCCATCAGCGCGTCTACGTGAAGGCCAAGTTCCAACCCAAGGCGAAGAAGGCCTACAACCGCTGTGTTGAGGCCATGGAAGCCGAGGGCACGTCTATGGCAGATTCCATCTGGCGCGAACTATTCGGTACATTCGTCCCGCGAGCGAAGAGCCTGAACGATGTGCGGTTGTTCAAGAACACTGAGGAGTTCGTCGAGGACCGCTACCCGGTTGACATCTCGGAAACTGTCTCGATCGATTGCAAAGTGACTCAGGACGGTTGGCGACCGATGAAACTGCGAGAGATGTTGCGCACTGGGACGCTGCTGAAGGCCGATAAGAAGTTGCGCTTCATGGTGGTCGAGTGCTCTGTTCCACGGCCATACACAGTGAAGTGGAAGGTCCTTAACCGTGGTCCGGAGGCGGAGCGACGCAACAGCATCCGCGGTCAGATCGTCGACTCCACAGTATCCGGTGTGCGGGACGAGCGGTCGGACTTCCAAGGGGAGCACCTTGTGGAGTGCTACATCGTCAAAGATGGCATCGTAGTGGCACGGGATCGCATCGACGTTCCCATCAGCACCACGAGTACCCGTTCTTCCTCTTCGTAAGCCGTCTGTGAAGCCCTCTGGATGGGGTGGTCTGTGGGTAGGCTCATTAGACGTGACAACTTAGTTGAGTTTAGGTTTAATGTGTAGGTTCGTAAGCAATCTATTACAGCATTTTTGTAATAGAGAGTTGTTTGCGTGATCCATCATTTAATCGCCGCAGGTGGGCGGCATACGGTTGGTCTACGGGCTAATGGTACGGTGGTTGCCGTTGGCGCGAGTACCGCTGGTGAATGTAGAACGTCGACATGGCAAAATATTGTCGACGTTGCTGCCGGGAGCGTTCATGTGGCCCGCAATACGGGAAAATCACACACCTTAGGACTTGCTGATGATGGATCTGTTCAAGCCTGCGGATGGAACAACCATGGACAATGTGACGTGCAAAAGTGGCGGAATATAGTTGGGATCGCTGCGGGATGGCGTTTTAGCGTAGGTTTGCGTGAAAATGGGACTGTCGTTACAGCTGGTCGGCTTGCGTATGATGAGCTAGCTACTTGGCATAACATAACTGAAATTACGTGTGGTGATTGGCATGTAGTAGCCCGGCTCTCAGATGGAACTGTCCGCGCTGCGGGAAATAACAAATATGATCAATGCGAAGTCCACAATTGGAGTGGAATTACGTCTGTTGCGGCTGGATATCTGCACACCATCGGCCTTGTAGAGGACGGTACGGTTTGTGCGACCGGGCATCCGGAATTCTGGAGTGGCAGTGAGCGGTGGTCAGAGATCACTGCCGTGGCTGCTGGTAGTTACCACTGCGTTGGTCTTACCGCGAATGGCTCCGTTGTTGCAGCAGGAAGTTCTGAATTTGGACAGTGCAATGTCTATGACTGGAAAGATATTGTGGCTGTGGCGGCAGGCGGTGCATTCACTGTGGGGCTGCGTGCTGATGGTTCAGTTATTGCTGTTGGCGACAATAGTAATGGTCAACTTAATACTGCGGGCTGGTGTCTTTTTTAAAGGTTGTTGACCCGTTGGTCCACGGTATACATGCGCACACCCCAGCTAATATAGGCTTATGGGTAAAAGAATCTTGCATATCGTGACGAATGTGGGTCAGTACGATAATGGTGACCCGACGGGGCTGTGGCTTTCTGGGCTGACGACTGCTTGGGATAGGTTTGAGCAGAGGGGTTTCGAGCAGGACATCGCCAGTCCACGTGGGGGAGACGTCCCCTTAGATCCCCGCTCCCTGAAGTTCCCGTTCCGCAGTGAGAGCGCAAAATCCTGGCTGAATAACCCGGAACGCATGGCGCTTCTGAAAAACACCCCTCCCATCCGGTCCGTAGACTCGAACACTTACGATGCTATATGCCTGGCTGGTGGGCACGGCGCCATGTTCGACTTCACGCATAACTCCGAGCTGCACAACCTTATCGCCAGCGTATATGAGCGGGGCGCGATTGTCGCATCCGTGGGGCACGGGTACTGCGGAATCCTCAATGTACGCCTGAGCGATGGAAGCTATCTGGTGAACGGCAAAATACTGACCGGTCCCTCCTGGAAGGAAGAGAAACTCGCTTTAGCATCTCAAAAGGTACCCTACAATGCTGAAGAGCTAGCCAAAGAACGCGGGGCAGACTATATTCGCACAAAACCTTATAGGGGCACAGCGGCAGCAACTAACGGACTAGTTACGGGACATAACAACTCCTCATCAGGTAATCTTGTCGCGTTCTCCGTGTGTGAAGAACTCGCTCGGCTCGACTCTCTGAAGGCTAAAGGCTCGGAGCCTCTGTAACTAGTTTTAACGTGCTCGATCCCGGTACGGTTATCGAGAACCGTACCGGGATCGAGCTTTGCTTCTTTCGTTGTTGCTCGGTGCCGGGAGCACTCGAACGCATAGGGGAGAGGATTAGTGGTCAGCACCAACCATGACGTTGGATGCCTTGATAATGGCGGTAGCGGTCTCGCCAACCTTCAGGCCCAGCTCCTTGATGGACTCGTTGGTGATGGATGCAGAGATAACAACCTCCGGAGCGATCTCAATTTTAACGATGCCGTTGGTGGCGCCTTCGGTAATCTCAACAACCTTGCCAGCGAGCTGGTTACGGGCAGAAAGCTTCATGCTTGGTTCCTTTCAGAGTAAACGAATATCCCCTACATGTTACATGTCTTAGTTTGTGCAAGCATCTTCCTGTGCGGGTAGTAACTCTCAACCCCCAGGGCTTACGCTAATTCCGGCGATGCGAAGCCGGGGTAATACCTAGATAGACCCAACTCAAGCACATATATTTCATAGATAAAATATTCAATATTTCTTATTGTAAGAAGTTTAGAGAAAGAGTTATTTTAGTTTTATAATATATATCTATTCTTTATTATGTAATATATCCACTTATTTACACCCTGTTATAAAAAATATTTGCAAAATCTGGAAAATTTCTGACAATACACATGGGCTTATGCGACGGTTAAAATACCAGCTGATATTTATCAGGAGAAAGGATGCGAATTATGACTACCAAGAAGGTACCTGTATATGTATCCCTGGCTGTTGCTGGCATTATGGCTTTGAGTGCCTGTGGTTCAAATAGCTCTAATAATGCTTCGAATTCTTCCCCATCATCTTCATCATCAACAACAGCCTCCAAGACAGCTAGCGCCGGTGGATCTGGCACGGTGAGCAGCGGTGATGGAAACTCCGCAAACTCCGGTTCAGGCGCTAACGGCGGCGCAGCAAATTCTGGTGCTGAAGACGGCACTGGGGCGGATCAAAACTCCGGCACTGGCGCACAGAGTGGCAGTGTAACCGGCGCCGATACCAACGGCGGAGCACAAGCGAACCAGGGCGCTGAAGCCCAAGGCGGTGCCCAGCAGCAACAGGCCGATCCTGGAGGGGCGAATGCTGCGAATGATGAACATAATGTCACGAAAAACCCCAACGCATTGACCCCTGGCGAATACGTAATTCACCGCGAAGCTTCCTGGGATTACGTTGATACCACGGGTTCTCGGTATCATGTCGACGGCGACGGTGGCTGGACGAGCGTTGGGGAAGACGGTACCAGTACCGTTGCGGCGGATGGTTCTTGGACTAAGAACTATGCCGACGGGCACACGGTAGCCCGGGTAGAGGCTGACGGAACCTACCGGGTTACCTATGACGGTCAGCTTTCCCCTGAGATACCCAGCAATGCTGTCCCGGTGTCTCCTGGAAAACTCCCCGACCCGAAGGCGGTCCCGGCAGTAAACCCGGTACAGCCCACTAAGCCGGGCATGTAATAACCAGCAGAGACACTTTCGCAAAGTGCTTTGCGCGAAACGGGTGCGTATCCTCAATACTTGAGGATGCGCACCCTATTGTGTGCACAGCGTACACACCCGCTGAAATTTGGGGGCTAACGTCGTCGGGGTTACGGGTTGGGGTGAACGTCAAAAAATTCTATACCGGTGGAAGCCACCGTCTTGGAGATATGTGAGACAGTATAAATTTATGATTTTTCAAAATATTAATAATCGTTAGTTGATTCGTTCATAAATAAAATTTAGTTTAGATATATAAGCTAATTCAATTTCTTTAATGTGTAATACACAGGTGTAACTATATTTCGTGGTAAAAATATTTGCAAAATCTGGAAAATTCCTGACAATACATGTGAGCTATGCGACGGTTAAAATACCAGCTGATATTTATC